>CALXRY010000207.1 GCA_944390955.1 uncultured Clostridia bacterium
ACAGCAGAACTGCAACGAATCAGCCCCGAGATTATGATAGAGTTCAGACAGACTTATATCGGACCTGTCGTTACGCGGTACGGCAATATGATACGCGTGGGCGACTGCGCGTTGGATTCGTTTATCAATCGTGTGAGTGTTCTTGACTTGAGGATGACATCCGGCAGAGCGGCGGTTCATTCGGATATGCTTATATGGAATAATAAAGAATCGAACGAGAGTGCCGCAAAACAGCTTATAGCGGTGATGTTCGGGGTGCCGCAGATATCGGAGAATCTGTCGGAAATAGCGGCGGAGCATCAAAAAGTGCTTGCGTTCTGGCTTGATTTTTGGTGTAAACACAGCAGAACACTGTTGGACGGCAAGCTGAAAATATACAATCCCGAAGCGAATTATTCTATGGCGGAGTCGGAGCTTGACGGCAAAAAAATATGCGTTTGCTACAGCAGAAATATTGTGGAGTATTCGGGTGGACAACTGATTGCCGTCAACGGAACGGGCGAGAATTTTATCGCGGTAAGAGCAAACGGAAATTTCAGCTATACTATTCTGAATTGCAAGGGCGAAGAATTGGAAAGTGGAATGAAACTGATTGAGGATATTGCGGTATTTGATGTTCCTGAATCGGGATTGATTGAGTTTACATCAAAGGCGTAGGGGATGGCTCCATCGTTGCGGCGAATCGATCGCCTCTTTGATTGTCTGACGCAGTGGTAAGTCGCTCATGGAACGAATATAAATCGTTAAAGCTAGCTTTACGGAGAAGGTGATTTTTCAAAAAGTTTGTGCATAGCGGTAGGATGCGGCGAAGGTGCGGATTGTACGGCAGCGACATTGGGTTCAATTTTCGGAATTATTATGGGTGCGGAAAACCTGCCCGAAAAATGGGTTAGTCCTATAGGGGACAAAATAAATACGGTTTGCGTAGACGTAACTCCATGGGATTATACGATTCCATGGACGGTATCGCAGTTGACGGACAGAGTGTGTAATTTGATGCCGACATTTATGCTGAATTATTGTAATATGTTGTCCGAATGTGGAACAGAATTGATAATGAACAGTGGAGAGCAGCTCAAGGGACAAGATATAAAGCTGGGGATATATGCTCGTACTACCTTCCGTGATGAGATTAAAAACCATGTGCTGAGTGTAAAAAAACAAGGGGTAATATTTGATGAAATTGTAAAATATAACGGCGGCATACATATTAAATCGGAAGAGGAGAAAAAGATATCTCTTACGATAATCAATAAACTTCGCCCTCAGCGCTGGGTTACTGTAAAATGGCATTTGATGCCGGAAGAATGGGATGTATCTCCGTGCAGGGAAACAGCAATATTTTTAGATCAGGCGCATGGCGGTTCTGCGATTAACTATGCGGAATTTGTTATACCCCCATACAATGAAGCATGGGCGTAATGATTTCATGTTGGAATTAAAAGCGAATGGAAGTGTCGGCACCATGTTTATACCCATTACATTATTTGAATAAAATTATATATATTAAAACAATACAGGGAATTGAGGTTGGATGAATTTGAAAGGATTAATTCATATGAAAAAAGAGTATCAATACAACGGGAAACTGTAGGGCGGAGTCTGTGGTGCAGGGCAAAGACTGGCGTTTTACCGTACTTACGCCAGCCTTGATAAGAATGGAATATAATGCTGACGGAATTTTTGAGAACAGGGCAACACAGGTGGTTGTTAATCGCGATTTTGACACGCCCGAATTTACGGTTATTGAAAAAGATGGCTCAATCACGATAAAAACCGAGTGTTTAGAGCTTACATACTGCGGCGGAGAGTTTACCAAAAATAGTTTATCTGCTATTTTGGGAGGCAAAAACGGTACATCACGTCAGCCGTGGCATTTCGGTATGGATGCGGACAATCTTAAAGGAACAGCGCGTACTTTGGACGGTGCAGACGGAGCATGTCCTCTGGAGGACGGAATAATGTCAAGACGCGGCATAGTATCGCTTGACGACAGCCATTCCCTTATATTAACGGATGATGGCTGGATAGAGCCTCGCAATGAAGCGACAGACGTTTATCTTTTTGCGTATAAAACGAACCATCTTGATGCGCTTCGCGATTATTATAAATTAACAGGTAATCCACCAATGATTCCACGATATGTGCTTGGTAACTGGTGGAGCAGATACTATAAGTATACGCAGCAGGAATATGAAAATCTCATGCTGAAATTCAAAGAAAAAGATTTGCCGTTTTCTGTTGCAGTTATTGATATGGATTGGCACACTACAAAAATACCTCCTGAATGCGGCTCAGGCTGGACAGGATTTACATGGGTTGATGAACTGTTCCTCGACCATAAAGCATTTTTGGATTTTCTCCATAACGAGGGTATGGAGGTAACATTGAATTTGCATCCCGCAGAGGGAATAGCAAAACATGAAAAGGCATATGAAGCGATAGCCGCACGCATGGGTGTTGATGTTAAAAATGGCGAGCGTGTGGCATTTGATGCAACGAATCCTGACTTTTTAGAAGCATACTTTGAGGAAATATTAAACCCTATGGAGGAAGAAGGAGTATCCTTCTGGTGGATGGACTGGCAGCAGGGAAACACAACGCGCATAAAAGGACTTGACCCGCTGTGGGTGCTTAACCATTATCATTATCTTGATATGAAGAAAACAGGCAAACGTGCTATGATTTTTTCAAGATATTCAGGAGCGGGAAGTCACAGATATCTGCTATGTCAAGATAACGGACACATTAAACCTTTGTTTTTTAGTAAAATCAGCAAAATGCACAAATTGGTCGCATTTATTCCACGGTTTGCTTGACAACGAGCCTCTGATGGCATAACGTTCTGCGCCGGGGCGGTGCCCCGAGGGCTGCGCAGTGGCATGAGCCTATCATGCCATCCCCTCATTG
>CALXRY010000208.1 GCA_944390955.1 uncultured Clostridia bacterium
CACGCCGCTGTTTGCAATGTCAAGATGTGTTGGCTGGTGTGCGCACCGCCTTGAGGAAACTCTCGGCTGCTCAAGGATAATACGTCCCGCGTATAAGTCGCTTATAAAGCCGAGGATATATAAGCCGATCGATGAGAGATAACGTGAAAGGATAATAAAAATGCCTACAAAAAAGGTCAATATTTTGGGTGTTAAGGTCGATATGATAGACATAGCCGGTGCGGCGGACAGGATAATGGGCTTCTTTAACGAGGAGCGCCTGCACACCGTCTTTACGCCCAATTCCGAAATAATAATGGCTGCATACAGGGATCCTGAGTTCTGCAAAATGCTTAATTCCGCGGATCTGCTGACAGCTGACGGTATAGGCGTGGTGTATGCGTCAAAGATACTGAAAAGACCTATAAACGAGCGTGCTGCGGGCTACGACATAGCCCGCAGGGTGCTTGAAAAGCTCAATTACACCGATCATAAGCTGTTCCTGTTTGGAGGGAAGCCGGGCGTTGCAGAGGAGGCGGCCGCCAATCTCCGTAAGGAATATAAGGAGCTGAATATTGCCGGAACACGCAACGGCTATTTCAAGCCTGAGGAGGAAGAGGAGATAGTCGATCAGATAAACGATTCTGGCGCGGATATAGTTTTCGTATGCCTCGGCGCTCCGAAGCAGGAAAAATGGATAAACGCTCACAAAAACGAGCTTCGCGTAAAGGTCGCGATGGGCATAGGCGGGAGCCTTGACGTTTTTGCGGGCAGGGTAGAGCGTGCGCCGGATTTCTGGTGCAAGATAGGCATGGAGTGGTTCTACCGCCTTGTAAAGGAGCCGTGGCGTGCCGGACGTATGCTTGATCTTCCAAAATTCGCCGCAACGGTGATAATGAAGGGCAAAAACTATAAACAAGATGAGGTATAGCGTCATGGGATTTTTGATAGCCGTCGACGGCGTCGACGCAAGCGGAAAGCAGACGCAGACGGAGCTGCTCCTAAAGCGTTTTGAACAGGAAGGAGACGCAAGGCTCGTATCGTTCCCGGCCTATGAGAGCCGCTCCTCGGAGCTTGTCAGGATGTACCTCGGCGGAGAATTCGGGACTGATCCGGAGGCGGTGAATGCCTATGCGGCTTCTGTATTTTTCGCGGCCGACAGGTACGCGACGTTCAAGACCGACTGGGGAAAGGACTATCTTTCGGGAAAAACGATAATAGCTGATAGGTACGTATCGTCAAATATGATACATCAAGCCGGAAAGATAGACGATACCGAGGAAAAGAAGGTATTTCTCGACTGGCTGTACGATCTTGAATATAAGAAGCTCGGTCTGCCCGAGCCGGACATTACGGTATTTCTTGATATGCCGCCTGAATACGGCGCAAGGCTGATGCGCGATCGTGCAAACAAGATAACGGGCGCGGAGCAGAAGGATATTCACGAGAGGAACGCCGCATATCTTCAAAAGAGCTACGAAAACGCCCTCTTTGCGGCGCATCGCTATGGCTGGAGGATAGTATCCTGTGTAAAGGACGGAGAGATACGCACGATAGAAGATATACATAAGGAGATATATGATTTAATAAAAGGCTTGCAGCCGCGATAAACGCGGCTGCAGGCCTTTTGATTTCATATCCCTGACGAATACATATATTTCCCGCTTGTCACCGTTTCGGCAGAGCCGTCGGGCAGCGTTATCTCTGCCGTCGTATTTTCCGGTATCTCGATTTCAAAATATGCCGTATCATCTTTTATATGCCAGCCTGAGGAAACGCGTCCAAGGCGTGTATCTATCGAAGTGTTCACAAAGCCGAGCCGCCTGTCGGGTAGCGGCTTTATTGATATATGGCTGTAGCCGGCTCCGTCCTCAAGGACTTTTATCCCCGCGGCATTGCCGAATATCCAGTCATACACCGCGCCGTAGGCGTAGTGGTTATAGGAGTTCATATCACTGCTCCAGAAGGAGCCGTCCTCCTTTATGCCGTCCCAATGCTCCCACATCGTCGTCGCGCCGTGATCGACAGAAAACAGCCATGACGGGCTCTGATCCTGGAACAGTAGGTCATAGGCAAGCCCGCTCATGCCGCCGTCGGAAAGCACGTGCAGAAGATACGGAGTACCGACAAAGCCTGTTGTAAGCCGCGTGCCGTTCGAGCGTATCATGGCGGCAAGCTCATCGAGCGTTTTCCGTCTGTCACTGCAGAGGTCAAAATGAAGTGCGAGCACGTATGATGTCTGGGTTTTTGGGACAGGTGTTCCGTCACTGTCTATAAAGCGGCTCCTGAACGCCGATACGATATTTTTATAGAGCTCTTCATAAACTCTCATATCTCTCCCGAGAACTCTTCCCGATTTTATAAAGAGCGAGGTGCTGCGGGCAAAGAACGCGGATGCGATGTAATCCGGCGGAGTAGCGCCTACATAGTCATCGCCGTCCATCGCGAGCCAGTCTCCGTAGTGGTTGCCGCCGAGCCAGAGGAATTCCTCGCTGCCGGCTCCGTGCATATACTCTATCCAGCGTCTCATGCTCTCAAACTGCGCTTCAAGGATAGCTTTGTCACCGTATGCAAGATATATCTCCCACGGACATATCACCGCGGCGTCGCCCCATGCGGCTGAGACCTTTGTTGATATGTCGAGATTTACGAGCGGTGCGATACCGTATACCTCGCCGTTTGCGCCTTGACTGAGAGCAAGGTCGGCAAGCCATTTTTTGAAGAACCTCTCCGCATCGAAATTTATCGCCGCAGTGCGCACGAACACCTGAGCGTCGCCTGTCCAGCCGAGGCGCTCGTCACGCTGAGGACAGTCCGTCGGCACATCTATGTAATTTCCCTTTTGTCCCCATATGATATTGTGGTACAGCTGATTTATCTTTTCGTTCCCGCATGAAAAATATCCGGTGCGTCTCATATCCGAATTAACGGCTATCGCCCTGAAGCTGTCAAGCGTTATATCGTCAGAAGGGTATTCGTCGATTCGGATATAGCGGAAGCCCTGCCATGTAAACGACGGCTTGAACGTTTCAGTGCCGCTGCCGGAAAGGACGTATACGGTTTCCTGCTTTGCGGAACGCAGGTTCTCGGTATAGAAATTCCCGTCTTTGTCAAGCACCTCGGCATGGCTTATGCGGATTCTTGAGCCGCGTTTGCCCGACGCCGTTATTTCAGCATAGCCCGCAAGGTTCTGTCCGAAATCTATGACTTTTTCGCCCTTTGGCGTAACGATATATTTTACGGGGCGTATGACCTCCTGCTCTTTTACAAATTCACCCTGCTGCGGGACAAGCTCTGTGCTGACCTCATCATATACCGCCGCGCCGAGCTCCTTTATTTCGGCTGTCATATCGACCGTTTCGCCGTCGTATATCTGGGAGCTCAATATATGCGACGTTCTGATTTTTGTATTTTCGTCTGATACTATGAGCTCTTTCTCTCCGTTATCGTATGTTATCTCAAGCGAAAATATCACGCTTATATGGTCGGAAAAGCTGTTGCGCAGCTTTGAGTAGCCGATGGTGCCGACTGCCCAGCCCTCGGCGCAGACTATGCATAGCTCATTGCTTTTGCCGAGCATATCTGTGACGTCGT
>CALXRY010000209.1 GCA_944390955.1 uncultured Clostridia bacterium
TCAGAGACTTTGAGGAATATATGAAGACGCAGGAGCAGATCTCGGCAGATTATCAGAACAGAGAAAAGTGGCTGAGAATGTCAATAATGAATACGGCGATGGCGGGATTCTTCTCAAGCGACAGAACGATAAACGAATACAACGACAAGATCTGGCATCTCGAGCCGATAAAGTAAAATGCGGCTGCGCTGAAAGCGGCAGACCAAGCCCGTGGGGCACGCTAAATACAGCACAAAAAGCTTCTGAGCCATTGAGAGGCTTAGAAGCTTTTTTGCAGTTGCCCTGGCGGGGCAGCTTTTTTGATTTTTGTAGATATAAATGAGGTAGATATATGCAGATTGAACATAATTCGAGAGAGAGATTTTACCGCAAGCCATTCGGTGCGGTTACATGCGGAACGCGGATAAGGCTCAGGATAGCCGTTTCGGGTGTAGGAATACCAAATGCTGTAAGACTTGTTTATCATCTGGATTCGGAAAAAGAGGAGCACAGGATAGATATGCCATTCCTATTTTCACTCGGAAATAACAGCATATACAGCGTGTATCTGGATGCTCCAGAAAAGGAAGATCTTATCTGGTATTATTTTGAGCTCGACACACAGCAGGGAATAGCATATTACGGCAACAATGTCCGCCAGATGGGCGGAGTGGGAGAGCTGTTTTTCCATAAGCCGCAGAATGCGTTCCAGATAACGGTATATAGGGCGGATTACAAAACTCCAGATTGGTTCAAGGAAAGCGTTGCGTATCAAATATTTGTCGACCGTTTTTACAACGGCAACGAGGACGGCTCGTTCCTTGGAGACAGGACCGATATAATAAAGCGCGAATGGAATGACAAGCCGTTTTATAAGGCCGAGCAGTTCGGCGGAGAATATAAGGCCAACGACTTTTTCGGCGGGAATTTAAAGGGGATAATCAAAAAGCTGCCGTATTTGAGCGATCTCGGCATAAGCGTTTTGTACCTTAATCCGATATTCAAATCGTATTCGAACCATAAATACAACACGGGCAGCTATGAGGAAATAGACCCGATGTTCGGTACCGAGGAGGATTTCAGGGAGCTTTGTACGAAGGCGGAGAAGCTTGGGATAAGGATAATCCTTGATGGAGTATTCAACCATACGGGCAGCGACAGCAAATATTTCAACAAGTACGGAACGTATGACAGCGTCGGCGCGTACCAGTCAAAGGATTCTCCCTATTACAGCTGGTATAAGTTCATAGAGTGGCCCGATACGTACGAGTCGTGGTGGGGAATGACGACGCTGCCGCACTGCGAGGAATCGAGCCCTTCCTACAGGGAATATATACTTTCCGGCAAGGATGCGATAATAAAAAAATGGCTGCGCTGCGGCGCGTGCGGCTGGAGACTTGACGTGGTCGACGAGCTTCCGGGATTTTTTGTGAAAGAGCTGCGAGAAAACGTCAAGTCGGAGAATGAGGATGCCGTAATTATCGGCGAGGTTTGGGAGGATGCGTCGAATAAGGTATCCTATGGTGAGAGGCGCGAGTATTTCCTCGGGCGTGAGCTTGACTCGGTCATGAATTATCCGATGCGCGACGCGCTGATAAATTTTATGCTCGGCAGAATAGACGCGGTCGGCGTTGACGAGCGGCTGATGAGCCTTAAGGAAAATTACCCGAGCCCGGCGTATTATTCGCTGCTGAATATCATTTCAAGCCATGATGTTGAGCGCATCATGACGCTTATGGGAAGCGCACCCTCGAGACATAATGTGGACAGGGAATATCAGGCGAACTTCAAGCTTGATGGTTACGCGCTTGAGCAGGCGCGCGATAAGACGACGCTTGCCGTGGGGATGCTTATGATGCTGCCGGGAGTGCCGTGCATATATTACGGAGATGAGATCGGGATGCAGGGTTATGGTGACCCGTTCTGCCGTGCAACATTCCCGTGGGACAACATAGACGAGCAGGACCCGGACGGCAGAGTGCGGACGCGCTTTAGGCAGATGATAGAGCTGAGGAACAGCTCAAAGGCCTTTTCGGTGGGAGAGTTTGAAACGGTGTATAAGATAGGCGGTGTGTACGGCTTTATGCGGTATACCGATGACGATATGTTCCTCGTGCTCATAAACGCAAGTGCGGACTATGCTAACAAGGTGAGAGTCGATGTGGCAAGGTTCGGCGTGCGGAAGATAGTCTGTGTTACTCATGAGCCGGATGAGGTACACGAGTCGGTCGACGGGATATACCATATTAATATGCCGAATTACTGGCTGAAGGTTTTCAGATGTGAAAAGCATCCGGATGAATAAAAAAATAGCGGGGCTGCCGCTCTAAAAACAAAAAATAAATATTGACTTTGCCGTTTATTTATGATAGAATGTAGGCAAGAGGATAACCAATGCGGTTATTCTGCAAGAAAACGTTTACGTAATAATAGTAAGCCGCTTACTTTGCCGAGTAAGCGGTTACTTTTTTATGGAGAGTGACGGGGAGCTCGAGGGAACGCCCTCGAATAAAATTAGTTTCGCGGAGCGAAAGTTTCCTATAGCGAGTTTTGCGCGTGGGGCGCAAGGTGCCCCGTGCGCAAGTGTCTGAGCTGTAAATTTTTGATTAAACTTTTGGAAAAAGTTTATGCGTGGGTGTCCAGAGGGTATTCGCATTAATACCCTCTGGCCTGGGGTACAGGGGACGGAGTGCCCCAGTGCTGATAGAAAGTATTGACTGTTTAGAGTCTATGGGATTTTGAAACCTAAATAAATCGTTATCAATGGGCGGTGCTCGGGACGCTGCCCCTTTTTATTTTATCTCATGTTCCTGTGCGCTGTACCCCGCCAAAGGGTATCCTCGCCGATACCCTTTGGAATCCCGGGCGCAAGCTTTTAAAAGCTTGGCAAACTACAGCTCATACACCCGCCATACCGTTCGCGTCCTTCGTAATCCAAAGTTATCTAAAACCGGTGCGAACGGGCGGCGGAACTCGCTATATGTAGCTTTGCTTTACAAAGCGATCTTATTCGAGGGAGTGCCCTCGAGCTCCCCCTGGCTGTTTCCTTTTAAATATCATCGGGACTTACGCAGCCCCGAACCCCGCGACTAAAATGTCGTTCGGGCTCTGCCCCGTCAAGCAGTTTACAAACTTTTTATTTTGCCGAATCCCCGCCAAAGGGGTTTAATGCGAAACCCCTTTGGAAACCCACGCATAAACTTTTTCAAAAAAGTTTAATCAAAAACTTACAGCTCAAACACTTGCGCACGTGGCACCTTACGCCCCACGCGCCTGACGGTGCTCCGCACGCGTTACGACTCGCTATAGGTAGCTTTGCTCCGCAAAGCAATTGAAGTTTGCTCCGCAAAAGCCCCCATATTAAAAATCCTTTGACAAATTTCGTCGATTGTAGTATAATAGCTGATGAGTTGTGAAATATATGCTTTTAAGGGCATTTCGGAGGATTGAAGGAGCTTAATGGAAACCTTTATCGAAATAATGAGCGGGATAGGACAGGTGCTTCTCATTATATGGAATTATATAATAGGCGCGCTTACCGCAGCGGCGCAGTGGATAGGCGAGTATTTCAATGCGCATATCCTGCCGTCGATGCCGACGATGCTTAAGTTTTTTTCGGACAAGACGATAAATATGATAATTTTTTGTGCTGTTGCGGCCTATATCCTGATAATAAACATCACGGCGCTGTGCCTTTTCGGCTCGGACAAGACCCATGCGAAAAGAAAGGAATACAGGATAAGCGAGCGGCGGCTTATGCGTTCATGTATTTGGGGCGGAGCGATAGGCGGCTTTATAGGTATGCACGTGTTTCGCCACAAGACGCTTAAGCCGAAATTTTCTGTAATAGTGCCTATACTGTTTGTGATACAGCTCGTGCTGCACAGCTTTATCCTCGGCTTTTTGGGCTTTTGGGCATTTTTCTAAAATAATATAACAATACGGAGGTAATCATGGCAAAATTATGGGGCGGTCGCTTTCAGAAAAGCACCGATAAAAAGGTAGATGATTTTAACTCGTCGATACGCTTTGATAAGCGCATGTACAAGCAGGACATAAGGGGCTCGATAGCCCATGCCTCAATGCTCGGACGTCAGGGCATAATACCGATGGAGGACAGCAGAGCGATCGTAAGCGAGCTCAAGAATATCTTAAAGGACATAGAGGACGGCAAGGTAGAGTTCCTTATCGACGCCGAGGATATCCATATGAATATTGAAAAGATACTTACCGACCGCATAGGCGACGCCGGAAAGCGCCTTCATACCGGGCGCAGCAGGAACGACCAGGTCGCCCTCGATATACGCATGTACCTGATGGACGAAACGGACGAGCTGCGCGAAATGCTCGTTCATACGATGACAGTGCTCACCGATCTTGCAGCGGAGCATACCGAGACGATAATGCCAGGCTATACGCATCTGCAGAAGGCGCAGCCGGTGACGTTTGCGCACCATCTAATGGCGTATTTTGAGATGTTCAAGCGCGATTTTCTGCGCCTTGAGGACTGCCGCAGGCGGACAAACGTTATGCCGCTCGGCTCCGGTGCGCTTGCCGGAACGACGTATCCGCTCGACCGCGAGAGCGTTGCGGAGGAGCTCGGGTTTGCGGAGGTGACGATGAATTCGCTTGACGGCGTGTCGGACAGGGATTTTGTCATTGAGCTTGCATCATGTCTTTCGATACTGATGATGCACCTTTCGCGCTTCTGCGAGGAGCTGATACTGTGGTCGAGCCATGAATTTTCGTTTGTGGAAATGGACGACGCGTTCTCGACCGGCTCGTCGATAATGCCGCAGAAGAAAAATCCCGACGTTGCGGAGCTCATACGCGGCAAAACTGGACGCGTATACGG
>CALXRY010000210.1 GCA_944390955.1 uncultured Clostridia bacterium
ATCGTCGGAGCCGTGCTCTTTTCGGTCCGTTGGGAGGATTGCTGAATGCTTATAGGGTTGATCGGCGCTATGGACGTCGAGATCGAAGGATTAAAGGCTGTGATGGAAAATAAAACATCAGAGGTAATAAGCTCCGTAGAATACTGCAGGGGCTTTATCCGCGGAAAGGAGTGTATAGCTGCAGTCGCGGGCGTGGGCAAGGTGAATGCCGCGGTATGCGCGCAGACGATGATATTAAAATATTCGCCGGATATAATAATAAACATAGGCGTTGCCGGAGGGCTTGCGCCGGAGCTTGGAACAGGCGATATTGCGGTAGCCGACAGTGTGGTCGAGCATGATGTGGACACTACGCCGACAGGGGAGCCGCCCGGATATATTTCAGGGCTTGAAAGAGTGTACATAGAGTGCAGCAAAAGCCTTGCTGACAGGCTTTACAATGCCGCTTCGGAGATAGAAGGCCTGATGGTCTGCAGAGGCGTTATAGCTTCGGGAGACCAGTTTATAGCTTCTACAGAGCAGAGGAATAGGATAATAGACAGCTTCGGTGCGATAGCTGCCGAGATGGAGGGAGCGAGCATAGGTCATGTATGTGCCATGTCGGATGTGCCGTTCGGAGTTATACGCTCGATCTCTGACGGTGCAAACGGAGAGAGCCCGGTAAGTTTTTTGGAATTTACGGAGCTGGCGGCAAAAAATTCGATAAGTATAATTTTAAAGCTCTTGGAGGATTAAGATGAACACCATAAAAAGTTTTCTTGTTGACCACACAAAGCTTAAGGAAGGGATATATATATCGCGCATAGACGGCGACTGTGTAACGTATGATCTGCGCTTTTGCCGTCCGAACACGGGCATACTGCTTGATAATGCGGCGCTGCACACCACAGAGCATATGCTTGCGACTTTTTTCAGAAACTCTGAAATTTCCGGTAGTGTGGTGTACTTTGGACCGATGGGCTGCCAGACCGGCTTTTATCTTATAGTCAGAGACAGTGTATCTCCGGAAAAAGTGCTTGAGGTGTTAAAAGACTGCCTTGTTAAGGTCATGGAGTACGAGGGAGAGGTGTTCGGTGCATCGGCCGAGGAATGCGGTAACTACAGAAATCTGGATCTAAATTTTGCAAAAAGGACCTGCGGCGCATATCTGAGCGTGATAGAGGGCCTTGAGAATATTATGGAATATGAATAAACAGCAAAAGGGGCTGTCGCTTTTAGCGCAGATCGTTTCAAGTCTGAAAAAGCCTTGAAACTACGAACAAAACGAACCACTCGGAGTACACTGTTCAGCACTTTTGCTTTGCAAAAGCCAGACCTTCGGTCTGTCCGCGCCTTCTTGCGCGGTGCGTATACGCCGTCGGGCAAGGGTTTGCAAGCAAACCTTCGTTTTGTCCGTTCTGCATCTAAAATCGAGCAGCCCCTATGTGATTCTCAATGCAACAGCCCATTTTGCGGCTCGGAAGCTTTTTCAGGTTTACCTGATACATTAATTCTACTCGATATTATATCCGAAATTTATCTTTGAGCCGCCGAACTTCTTTCTCAGGCTGTCCATGGTTTTTTCGAGCTCATCTTGCTTTTTCGGCGCGCCGTCGTCGAAGAAAGAGAGCTGTTCCGTAACTGCGTTTTCTGGAATGAGTCCGCTGCCTGTGACAGTAATCATGCGGATAGGGCTGCTCATATTCCATGAGGAGTGTATTATATCCATCGCTGCGGCACCTATGGCGCGCGCCGAATACGTCGGAGAATCAAGCTTTTTCTGACGTGATATGATCCTGAATTGAGGTGTTTTTATCTGTACCTGAACGGTTGTGCATTTCAGTTCGTGCTTACGCATTCTCACGGCTATGCTGTCGGAGAGTGAAAACACCTCGCGGCGTATCTCCTCCTCGCCGGAAATATCCTTCGGAAAGGTCGTTCCGTTGCCGATCGATTTTACTTCCCTTTTGTCGTATATCGATTTGACGGGACTTTCGTCAAGGCCGTTGGAGTAGAGATACAGCGTGTGCCCAAGCTTGCCGAGGCGGCTCGTAAGGAGCGCGTCGCCGGCGTTTGCAAGGTCGCCTATCGTTCGTATCCCGAGCGACGAGAGTGTCTTGCTTGTGGCTCCGCCGACGTACAGCATATATGATGCCGGCAGGGGAAAGAGTATCTCCTTCCAGTTTTCATGCGATATTACTGTAGTCGCGTCGGGCTTTTTATAATCGCTCCCGAGCTTTGCAAATACCTTGTTGAACGAAACGCCGACGGAGATAGTGACGCTTGTTTCGTCCCTTACGGCGGCGCGGAGCTCGTCGGCTATTTTTTTGCCGTCGCCGAAGAGCAGCCTGCTTTCTGTAACATCGAGCCATGATTCATCGATGCTGAACGGCTCGACGAGGTCGGTATAACGTCTGTATATCTCGTTTATGCGCTCCGAAAATTCGCGGTATACGCTGTGCTGCGGCGGTACGACAATGAGCTCCGGACATTTTTTCAGAGCCTGATATATAGTTTCCGCCGTTCGGATATTATATTTTTTTGCCAATTCATTTTTTGCCAGGATTATGCCGTGTCTGCTTTCGCGGTCGCCGCCGACAGCCATCGGAACGTTCCGCAGCTCCGGCTTGAGCGCGCATTCGACCGAGGCGTAAAAGCCGTTGCAGTCACAGTGAAGTATCGTTCTGTCCATATCTTCGTTCCCATTTAATACAAAGCGTATAGTTATATATATAATTATACCATACTGATTTATCGGTGTCAACTTTGACTGTCCAGCTGTCCAGCATAAAAAAGCGGAACCGCGCCATATAAGGCGCAGTTCCGCTGAAAAAGGAGAAATACAACATTTTATATATTTACGGCACCAGCCATGCACCGCTCGGTTCTTTCCGGCTGAGCAATGCCGCAGGTCTCGTAAAAATGGCTTATTAATTTTCTCCTGGTCACAATTCCCATAAACAGCCCCCGGCTGTCCGTGACAGGCACGAAGTTCTGATTAAGGGCGAGCCCAAAAAGCTCCTCAACGTCGGCTGTGGCTGATACGGAAGGATATTTCTGCATTATCACAACATCCTTTATTTTCGTGTATTCAAGACCTCTGACGTCTATTTGCTCTACATCTCTGTATTCGCCTTTTACTAAGTACCACAGAAAGTCACCCTCCGAGATCGTTCCCACATAATGTCCTTCACGGTTAATGACCGGCAGTGCGGTGTAGCCGTGATATTTCATTTTTTCCAACCCCTGCCTGAGCGAGTAATCGTCATAAAGATATGCAGTCTCGCATTTGGGAGTCAAAAAATATGCAACGTTCATTGTTCTGCTTTCCTTTCATATTTTTAAAGCTATGTAATAAGCCTTTTGTTGTCTTATGTTGAATACATTATAACACATATTTCATAAGAATGGGTTAATTCAGGGTGACATTTTTGTTAATTTTCTATTAATGCGAATTACCAGATATGAACTCTGTCCTCAGGGGCTATCCACATTCCATCGTCCTCGTCTATGTCGAAGGTCTCGTAGAATTCATCGCAGCTGACAACCACGCGGTTCACTCTCAGCTTATCAGCGCTGTGAACGTCCGCCTGAGCAGCGTACATGCAGTATTCGCGGCTTGCGGTCGATGCCCAGCAGTTAGCAAGGCTCGTATACAGCGCCTCATAATCTGGATCCTCAAGGCCTGACGCTATTTCAGTTATGCACGATACCGCGCCCTGATCGGCGACATTTTCGCTCAGCGTAAGCGTTCCGTTCATCGGGATGCCGGCGACTGCTTCTTCGCCGTCATAAAACTCTATCATCTGATCGCACAGCTCGTTGAACGCGGCATAGTCCTCCTCTGTCCACCAGTCGGCGGCATTGCCGTTCTCGTCAAATTTTGCGCCGTTGTTGTCAAAGGCATGGGTTATCTCATGAGCTATAATGTAGCCTATGCCTCCGAGGTTCTGCTCGTATGAGGCGTTGACGTCGTACATCGGCGACTGTAAAATAGCAGCAGGGAAGGTGATGTCGTTCTGCGTTGCGCTGTAGCAGGCATTGACCGTAAACGGATACATTATCCACTGCGTTTTGTCGAAGGGCTCGTTCTGAAGGCTTATCATCTTTTCCTCCTGAGCAGCCGCAATGGAAAGAACGTTTGAGAAATAGCTCCCGCCGTCTGCTGCGGAAAGTATCTCGGCATTGTCTATCTCCGATTCCCACTCGTCGGGATAGCCTATCTTAACGCCCATCGTATCGAGCTTTTTCAGCGCGCGCTCCTTCGTCGTATCGCTCATCCATTCAAGGTTTTGGATGCGGCCTCTGTATACCTCAATTATATCGCGCACCATTTTTTCGACATCCTGCTTCGCTTCCTCGGTAAAATACCTTTCGGCATAAAGCTCGCCTATGTAATCGGGCATTATATTCTGCACGGTGAGAAGAGCCCTTTCCTCGGCGCTGTAGCTGCCTTGTGTGCCCATAAATTCCTGATTGAACGTGTCGCTCGCATCTATGAATTCCTGGTTGAGCGCGCCGCCGAAGCCCGCAAGCAAAACGTATTTCATGTATGATTTAAGCGCGTCAAGGTTTTCCTCGGTGAAGTATTCCGCAAACGCCTCTGTCATTCCGGGGTCAGTGACGACGATCTGATCCGACGGCTGCAGACCTGAGTCGGCGTATGCCGCATCTATATCGATATCGGGGAACATTGCCTTTATCTCGTCGGGCGTGAAGATATTGTATATCTTGTCGACATTGTTGTAGTCCTCTGTATTCATCATGGCCCCGGCAAGCATAGCCTCTATATCAAAGCACTGCTGCGCCATTGCTGCCGCATCCTCCTCGGTCTCTCCGCCGAGCATGAGAAGTGTTTTTATATAGTTTATATAGCTGTTCTTCTGCTCGTCTGTTCCTGTCGAATACGTATCCTTTGGAAGGCTCGGAGATAGAGTAGCGAATGCGACTGAATATTTTGTGCTGTCCTTCAGGTCGACAGTCAGGCTGAAGCCGATAAACGGCACGACGTACAGCTCATTCCTGAACGTGCTCTGTACCTCCTCCAGATCGTCCATAGTCTCTATGGAGTTCACCATATCGAGATATTCCTGTATCGGCTCTATGCCCGCCTCGTTTCTTGCGTCCATGTCGGCGATGTTGTTATAGAGATTGACGATCTTTTGTTCCTTCTCATTATTTTCGCTCGGATCGCGTTCAAGCAGTTCCGCAAGTATCTCGCTCACCTGCTCGGCGCTCTTGTCGGAAAGGTCGTAAAGCGTACCGCTTATCGTGCGTCCCGGCTTTATCGTAAGGGCGTTCAGCGTGTCCTTGTTGACTGCCGCATAGAAATCGTCCTTTAGGTTCGTTCCGAACAGTGAGAATACTCTTTCTATAAAGAGTTCCATCTGCCTTTCGGTGACGTTATCGTTGGGAGAGAATATTCCCTCCGCAGTTCCGGCGACGATGCCCGCGTCGAATACGTCGGCAAGCTCCGTCTCCGCCCATTCGGGAATATCGGTAAATTCCTCGGCAGGTATCGCTACTCTTGCATTGTGACCCTCCGGCTCCGGCAGCTCACCGAAGGCGCGCTTGAGCATAACGAGAGCCTCGGCGCGTGTTACGCTGTTCTCTTCGTGGAGCTGCCCGTCCTCGTAGCCCTTGATTATGTCGGTCTTTTCTACGCCCGGATTGTAGTCGTCGGCTGCGGTCAGCAGCATGGAAGCGACCTCTCCGCGCGTGGCGGGATCATCGTCTGCCGCAAGCGCCGCCGGGATATTACCGAGCAGCGAGGCGCACAGCAGCGCCGTGATAAGTGTTTTTTTCTTCATTTTGATTCCTCCTTGTTTTCCGCGTAAGCGGTATAGATTATAACATGAAAAAGAAACAAGCAGATTGCCGCTCGAAAGGACGCTGACGTACTTTGTGTACTTCAAGTTCTTGAGAGTGGTGAGATGCGCCGTTTATTTTTTATGTTCTTATTCTAAAGGTCTTGGGTGCCAGCCTGTAGACCAGAATACACGCAATGATACAGTACAGTACGCAGAATACGATCGTGGCAATGCCGAATACGAGTGTCGGCATCCTCAGGCGCATCATATACCAGCATACCAGATACGTTGCGGTAACGACTATTTTATATGTACCGCTTTTAAGCTCCGTAGCGGCGTTGTACGGCTGGAGCAGGTAGTATATCGTAAGATAGTGTACCGAGAAAAATATGCTCATGCAGACTATCGAAACAAATACGACGGCGTAATTTATGATATTGTCCGTGCCTCCCGAAAGGAACAGCGTCGCCGCAAGCCCCGCTCCTATTATGACCGCCGGGAGCAGATTGACTTTTATTATCTCTCTTAAGCGTATCGCAAAAAGTCTTAGTACCTCTCCGGGCTTCTTGTAAAATGAATACGACAGAAGGCTCCTGTCGCAGTTCATAAACAGCGCCTGCGTAAAGCTCGTGCCGCGGTTTATTGCGTACATTATAAACGCAAAATACGGCAGGAAGGTCATTATAAGACGGTTTGCGGCGCTTTTTATTTCGGCGTTCAATGAAACGGCAGCAGCCGCTGCCATAAACAGCACAGCGCATACGAGCGCAATACCTTTTGACGCGCGCCAAAGTATATTCCTGTGGCGTTTTATAAACAGCTCGTTTAGGTATTCGAGACCCTTTTTATTGCTTGTGACGGTAATATCGGCCGAGATGGCTCTGCGGCTCGTTTCTGCCTGGCGGCGGTTCGGAACGGCTGCGTCGGCTGTAGTGTCCGCCAGCAACCATTTGTACATCAGCTTATAATCCTTGAAGGCGATTATCCTATACGCCGAGATAATGCCGGATATAACGGACAGCAGCATAAGACCGGCCGATGCGTATAACGGGAGAATGATACCAGACGCCGGCAGCCCGTAGGCAAGGCATACAAGAACGGCAATAAGCCCCCATACGAGCTTGTCTAAATGCGCTCCGTTCATGGCCGAGCCGCTTTTTTTGAAGTCGTGCAGGCTAAGAGCTGTAACTGTCATCTTGAGCCCCGCAGCAAAGAAAGGTACGAGTATGCACATCCACAGCGGAACGCCGCTCATCATGCCGAAGATTACCGCAAACGGCAGCGAGCCTATTATAAGCTTAAGGATAAAGTACCCGTAATTTGTGAGCGCATACTCCCTTGCGTTCATCCGCATGAGAATTACTGCGTAATATTTGTCCTTTGAAGGGTCAAACATATATGTATTCAAAAACGCGCCCGCGATACTCAGGAAGATGAGTATATGCAGAAACGCCGCGTCTTTCGGAGCGGATTGGTACAGTATGCCGATCCCGTATACAGCGACCCCGAAATATGCAAGCTTCCATATAAATGCAGAAAATATCTCTATTATTGCCGAAACGATGTTTGCGAACGTCTTGAGCCCGCCCGAGCCGTACAGCGCAGAAGGCAGCAGCCGCTTTATAAGCGGTATCTGCTTAAGTGAAAACAGTATGCTGTTCACGCGGTATGTATTTTTTAACGCAAACGAAGTGCGGAACGTCTTAT
>CALXRY010000211.1 GCA_944390955.1 uncultured Clostridia bacterium
TATTCCTTGATTACTTCCTTTGGTATTTTCATGTCGAAAAACCTCCTTGATAAAAATTATTTCTACCATAATTTTCACCAAGGAGGTTCGTTTTTATACTTTTTACACAACTTTTTCCGCCGCGTCTGTAAATGCAATGTTTTTTTTGATTTCATTAAACTATACTATAGTATGCAATGCTCATTTAAAAACTTTAAAGGCTACATAAACTCGCATTATTTATTCAAAAATAATGAATTTTTGTGATGTTGCCGTACCGTTACTTTATCATTATTTTATTTTTGCTCAGTTGTACAATTCTGCCATTTCTTTCATGTATGCAGGAATATCCAAGCCTTGCGGACAATGTGCCGTGCAGCTTCCGCAGCCTATACAAGCAGATGGCTGCTTATCCTCAGGTAATGCTTTAAGTCTAAACAAACGCCATGTGGCCATATTTTTATCACCTAATGCAGCAGCTTCGTCCTTATAGTCGTTGTATGCCGATAAGAGTGACGGGATATCCAGACCCTGCGGACAATTATCACAGCAGTATCGACATGCTGTGCAGGGTACAGCGATCTTCTTTCGGAGTATAGCGCTTATTTCCTCCAGCTGCGACAGCTCGTCGGCTGTCAGCTCCCTCTCAATATCCGCCGTAGCAACGTTCTCTTTAGTTTGCTTTATGTCAGACATACCGCTGAGGACAACGGCTATGCCGGGCAGATTCATAACAAACCGCAGCGCAAAAGCCGCCGGCGATACATTATTTTGAGCAAATACCTGTATACATTCCTCCGGAAGTTCTGCCAGCATTCCGCCGTGAATAGGCTCCATGACCATTATAGGTATGTCATGCTCACGTAATATCTCGTATTGCTCTTTTGCGGTTCCTTGAAACCAATCGTAATAATTCAGTTGTATCTGTACAAAATCCCAGCTGTTCTTTTTTAGCAGTTCACGCAGACAATCGGGTGTGCCGTGAAAGGAAAATCCTAAGTATTTGATTTCTCCTGACTGTTTCTGTTCTTGAAAATAAGGAATACAGCCGCCTTGCTCGTAGTCCTTCATTGTCAGATCTGTCACTCCGTGGAGCAGATAAAAATCAATGTACTCCATTTGCAGCCGAGTCAGCTGCTCGTTAAATTGGAGCTTATAATCAGGATCAGCCTGAACATTAAACTTATCGGCTACATAATAGCTCTCCCGCGGATATTTTGAAAGAGCCTGACCTAAAATTACTTCAGATTTTCCACCGTGATAGATATACGCCGTATCATAGTAATTTACGCCATGCTTCATGCAATAGTCGATAAGCTCCTGCGCCTTTGCCTCATCGACAGGCCTTGCGAATCCCGGTTCTGTTTGCGGTAATCTCATAGCGCCTAAGCCCAGTTTTGAAAGCCGTATTTCGTTTTTGAATGTTTGGTATCTCACGCTTACATCTCCTCTCATTATTTGTATAATTAAATATTCATTTATTTTTTGCCTTAAAAGTGACAGCACTATTTCATCTTATTTTGTGCACTATTCAACTATTCCGCCTCCAAGGACCGTATCTCCGTCGTAAAACACGACTGCCTGTCCCGGCGTTACAGCTCTCTGCGGCTCATCAAAAACGACCTTTGCGCGGTCATCGCCTATCATAACGACCTCAGCAGCGGCGGGCCTTGCCTGATAGCGTATCTTCGCCTGT
Source organism: uncultured Clostridia bacterium (assembly GCA_944390955.1). GTDB lineage: Bacteria > Bacillota > Clostridia > UBA1381 > UBA1381 > Ornithomonoglobus_A. The sequence goes on from CALXRY010000211.1 coordinate 1,676, forward strand.
ACTCTGATGCTTTCCAGCGGTATTTCGCCGCTTATAAAATTAATATCATTTGCCGTAAGCGAGCCGGAAAATTCCATGCCCTTTTCTCCGAGCGTTATCGTGTTTGAGACAGGGTCTATCTTCATCACGAACATCGGCCGTCCGTATGCACCTATGCCCTTGCGCTGACCTATCGTGTAGTAGATTATACCGCGGTGGCGTCCTATAACGCTGCCCGAAACATCGAGTATATCGCCGTCTTTCGGGACATAGCCGGCATAGTCTTTTATAAAGCCGGCGTAGTCGTCGTCCTCGACAAAGCATATCTCCTGGCTGTCGGGCTTTCCGGCAATATCGAGACCGAGCTCCTCGGCCTTTTTTCTGACCTGCTCCTTATCATAGCTGCCGAGCGGCATAAGAGTCCTTGCAAGCTGCCGCTGAGTAAAATTATATAGCACGTAGCTTTGGTCCTTTCGCTGAGCGTCAGAGACTTTCAGGATATATTTGCCGCTGTTTTTGTCAAGTTCTATCCTTGCGTAATGCCCCGTTGCGACAAAGTCAATACCCTCTTGTACGGCATAATCGAACATTGCGCCGAATTTGAGGTATTTATTGCACATCACACATGGGTTTGGTGTGCGTCCTTCGGTGTATTCATGGACAAAATAATCGACTACACGGCTGCGGAACAGATCGCTGAAATCGAGTACCCTGAATTCGATACCGAGCCGCCGGCATACGTTTTCGGCATCTCTTACCGCTTCGTCATTGCCCTCACGGCTGCGCCACAGCTTCATTGTCGCGCCTATGACATTATAGCCCTGTTCCTTCAGCACTGCCGCTGCAACGGATGAATCGACCCCGCCAGACATTCCTATCAGTACGCTTTTCATTGCTCATTCTCCTTAAATAATTTATCCCATAAGATGCTCGATAAGGGTTTTTATACCTATCAGGATAAGCATGATACCGCCGAGTATCTCAGCCTTTTCGCCAAGGATATCTCCGAAGCGGCTCCCTATGTACAGCCCCGCAAACGAAAAGCCGAAAGCAACTACGCCTATTATTATTGCGGGAACGAGTATCGGCGTTCCGACGGCTGCTATCGTTATCCCTGCGGCAAGCGCGTCTATGCTCGTTGCGATCGCCATAAGCGTGAGCGTTGCAGGGCCGAGCGGGTCCTTCGGTATCTCCTTTTCCTCACGCAGCGCCTCGATTATCATTTTTATTCCCAAAACGACAAGCAGCCCGAAGGCTATCCAGTGGTCAAACATCTCGATATACTGCATTGCAAAGCCGGCGATAAAGCTGCCGATGCACGGCATTATAAACTGAAAGCCGCCGAAGAAAATGCCTATTTTGAACGCGTCCCTCAATTTGATCTTTTTAATGATTATACCGTCCGATACGCTTACGCCGAACGCGTCCATTGCAAGCGCCACGGCCAGCACCAGAACAGAAATTAAACCCATGATATTTTCTCCTTTTTGGTTTTTTGTGCGTCATTCTATTTTACTCTAAAATCAGAGAAAAATCAATACTTTTTTGGGACTTTTATAATATTTAAATTGACTTAAGATATATGGTCAGAAAATAAATTCAAAAACCCCTTGACAAAGGCGGATATTTATAATATAATGAATAAAAATTGAAGATAAATGCGTTGAATAAGACAGTAGCCATGAAGAAAAGCAAAGAGCGAGCCGCGGACGGTGTGAGCGCGGCAGTGAGTATATCATGGTGAAGATCACTTAGGAGCAGCGCGGCTGAACGGTCAGATAAGTAAGCCGCGACGGAATTTCCGCCGTAAAAAGGGAAAGCATATGATTGTATGACGAGTGGTATAACGAAGATCTGTGGCTTCGTCTTGTTTGCAAGGCGAAGCTCTTTTTAATATTATTTCAGATTTAATATTATCTTAGAAAGGAAGATAGCTGATGTACGAGAAGGTTTCGACAAATCTTAACTTTGTTGAAAGGGAAAAGAAGATCGAGGACTTCTGGAAGAAAAACAAGATTTTTGAGAAGAGCATAGCCGAGAGGGAGGGCAGCGACGTATATACGTTTTACGACGGACCTCCGACGGCAAACGGAAAGCCGCATATAGGGCATGTCCTTACGCGTGTAATAAAGGACATGATACCGCGTTACCGCACGATGAAGGGCTATAAGGTACCGCGCAAGGCGGGCTGGGATACTCACGGGCTGCCGGTCGAGCTCGAGGTGGAAAAGCTGCTCGGGCTCGACGGCAAGGAGCAGATAGAGGAATACGGGCTTGAGCCGTTTATAAAGAAGTGCAAGGAAAGCGTATGGAAGTACAAGGGAATGTGGGAGGATTTCTCAAGCACGGTCGGCTTTTGGGCCGATATGGATGATCCGTACGTAACGTATGACAATGATTTTATCGAGTCCGAATGGTGGGCGCTTAAGCAGATATGGGAAAAGGGGCTTCTCTATAAGGGGCACAAGATCGTACCCTACTGCCCGCGCTGCGGTACTCCTCTTTCATCGCATGAGGTGGCGCAGGGCTATAAGGACGTAAAGGAGCGCTCGGCAACGGCTAAGTTTGCCGTAAAGGGCGAGGACAACACATATCTGCTCGCATGGACGACAACGCCGTGGACGCTTCCGTCAAACGTTGCGCTCTGCGTTAATCCCGACGAGGATTATGTGAAGATAAAGGTCGGAGACGGGTATTTTATCCTTGCAGAGGCGCTTGTCGAAGCCAACTTCCCGGAAACGGAATATGAGGTCGTTGAGCGATGCAAGGGCAAGGATCTTGAATATAAGGAATACGTTCCGCTGTTCTCATTCGTTTCGCCGAAGGAGAAGTGCTGGTACGTTACATGTGACAATTACGTTACTCTTACCGATGGTACGGGTATAGTTCATATAGCCCCGGCGTTCGGTGAGGACGACTCGAACGTCGGAAGAAAATACGGACTGCCGTTCGTTCAGCTCGTTGACGGCAAGGGCGAAATGACTGCCGAGACAGACTGGCCGGGAGTATTCTGCAAGGACGCCGACAAGGAGATACTGAAGGATCTTGACGAGCGTGGACTGCTTTTCAATGCACCGAAATTCGAGCACAGCTATCCGTTCTGCTGGAGATGCGATACGCCGCTTATCTACTATGCACGCGATACGTGGTTTATAAAGATGACGGATGTAAAGGATGACCTGATAAGAAACAACGACACGATAAACTGGATCCCCGAGAGTATAGGCAAGGGGCGCTTCGGCGAATGGCTCAACAACGTTCAGGACTGGGGTATAAGCCGAAACCGTTACTGGGGAACGCCGCTTAATATCTGGGAGTGCGAATGCGGACACCGACATTCGATAGGCTCTATAGCAGAGCTCAAGGAGATGTCGGACAACTGCCCGGATGATATAGAGCTTCACAGACCGTATATCGATGCTGTCACGATAAAATGCCCGCACTGCGGCAAGGAGATGCACAGAGTGCCTGAGGTAATAGACTGCTGGTTCGACTCGGGCTCGATGCCTTTTGCGCAGTGGCACTATCCGTTTGAAAATAAGGATAAATTCGAGGAAAATTTCCCGGCCGATTTTATATCGGAGGCCGTAGACCAGACGAGAGGCTGGTTCTATTCGCTACTTGCGATATCGACGCTGATATTCAATAAGGCACCGTATAAGAATGTTATCGTGCTCGGACTTGTGCAGGACGAAAACGGACAGAAGATGTCAAAATCAAAGGGCAATGCCGTTGATCCGTTCGAGGCTCTTGCCGAATATGGAGCCGATGCGATACGATGGTATTTCTATGAGAACAGCGCGCCGTGGCTGCCGAACAAGTTCCATGCGGGAGCGGTCGTTGAGGGTCAGAGGAAGTTCATGGGCACGCTCTGGAACACATATGCATTCTTCGTGCTGTATGCGAATATAGATAGCTTCGATCCGACAAAGTATACGCTTGACTATGAGAGCCTTTCGGTAATGGACAAGTGGCTTTTGTCAAAACTCAATTCGCTTATAAAGACGGTAGATAATTATCTTGAGAATTATAAGATAACGGAAACGGCAAGAGTGCTCGAGGACTTTGTCGATGAGCTTTCAAACTGGTATGTGAGACGTTCAAGAACACGCTTCTGGGTAAAGGATATGCCGCAGGATAAGATAAACGCATATATGACGCTTTATACGGCGCTTGTAACCTTATGCAAGCTGTCAGCGCCGATGATACCGTTCATGACTGAGGATATTTATCAGAATCTCGTAAGAAGTGTTGACAAGTCTGCTCCGGAGTCGATACACCTATGCGATTTCCCGAAGGCTGACGAGGCGTTTATAAATAAGGACCTTGAGGATAAGATGGAGGAGATACTCGATATCGTCGTTCTCGGACGCTCATGCAGAAACAGCGCCAACATAAAGAACCGTCAGCCGATCGGCACGATGTATATAAAGGCCGACAAGACGCTCGACGGAGTTTATACGGAGATAATCCGCGATGAGCTTAATGTCAAGGACGTTGAGTTTACGGACGACGTTTCAAAATTCGCGTCGTATAACTTCAAGCCGCAGCTCAGGACTCTCGGCAGACGCTTCGGAAAGAATATAAATAACGTAAAGGAACAGCTTGCGGCTCTTGACGGCTCGGCGGCGTTTGCGGAGCTCAAGGAAAACGGCTTTATCACTCTTACGGTAGACGGTAAGGAGGAAAAGCTTGAAGAGAATGACCTGCTTATCGAAACGGCTCAGTCGGCTGATTTTGAGTCGGTGACCGACAAGGGAATAACGGTTGTGCTCGACAAGCGGCTGACGTCGGAGCTTATCGAGGAGGGCTTTGTAAGAGAGATAATCTCAAAGATTCAGACGATGAGAAAAGACGCCGGCTTTGAGGTGATGGATCATATCCGCCTGTATTCCGACGGCAATGCAAGGATAGCCGAAATAATAGACAAAAATTCCGATGAGATAAAGGAAGAGGTGCTTGCAGACGAGATAATATCGGGCAGCATAGACGGCTTTGCAAAGGAATGGAATATAAACGGCGAGACGGTAACGCTCGGCGTTGAAAAAGTGTGATAACTCAATAATATAAACGGAGAAGCGGGCGCTTCTCCGTTTTTGAATTCATTTTAGCAGCAGGGATTGCAGGGCGGTTCAGGCTCGCAGCAGTCGCAGCAGCAGTTATTGTTGCCGCCGCCGAAAATGTTGCAGCCTCCGCAGCATACCACCAACGCTATGATGATAAGTATCCATATCCACTGATTGTCAGAGCTGTTGTTATTGCAGCCTCCAAATAGTCCCATAATAAAAACCTCCTTAACTTGCATTGTAATGTATACTATGCGGTCAAGGAGGTTTTTGTTACGAATTTATTATTTCGGACTCGTGGAAGACATAAATTCCGTCGGGGGATTTGAACGCGTACAGCATGATATTGCTCCTGCCCGGACGGCGTATTATCGTCATATAGCCCTTGGGAGTAGCCTCGATAGGGGAATAGGTCGAGCCGGGATAATGAGAATCGACATATCTCGACACGGCACTGTGCTGTTCCCTGAACCGCGGCTTGTTGAATATGCCGCGGCCTCTTACCGCACCGTAAACTCCTACTGCTGCCGCCGACGCGAGCAGCAGTATATTGCGTTTTTTCATGATAACAATCATTCCTTTCGCTTTGCGTAAAGCATAAATAAGTCTGTAAAAAATTTTTGCAGATTGCCGTTCGGAAGGACGCTGACGTACTTGGCCTACGGTTTTGCCTTGCAAAACTTGCCTTTGGCAACTTCCGCATCGCGGAAGCGTAAGCTTCAAGTCCTTGAGAGTGGTGAGATGCGGAAATTTATACAGGCTTATTCCTTTCCGCCGTGATACGCACTATATATTTCTCTTCGCGGGACGCTCCTGTCAGAGGCGGTTTTTTTTATCGCTTCCTTGACGGCGTCCTTTGAATCGTCCTTTATATACGATTCCACATGCTCTCGGACAGTCATGCCGGCCCACCATGCCTCGCCGCCACTATTAATATTTTCCGGCGCACCCTCCACGACAAGAACATATTCGCCCCTCGGATTGGTGCTTTCGTAATATTTTATGGCCTCGGCGAGCGTAAAGCGCAGCACCTCCTCATGCAGCTTTGTAAGCTCCCTCGCTATTACTATCCTTCTTTCCGCTCCGAAATGCTTAAGCATGTCCGAAAGTGTGTTTTTGAGCTTATGCGGAGCTTCGTAAAATATCAGGGTGCGCGGGTCGTCTTTTACGCTTTCAAGCCTTTCGCTGCGGTGGCGCTTGTTTACGGACAAAAAGCCTTCGAACGCATACCGCGCAGCCGGGAGTCCGGATAAAATAAGTGCGTTTATCGCCGCGACAGGTCCGGGTACCGACGTTACCGTTATGTCGTTTTCGATACAAAGCCTCACAAGATCTTCTCCGGGGTCAGAGATCGCAGGAGTTCCTGCGTCGCTCACCTGAGCGATATTTTTTCCGTCAAGCAGCAACCGTATGATATATTCGCCCTTTTCGCGCTTATTATGCTCGTGATAGCTTGTAAGAGGCCTTGAAATGCCGAAATGGTTCAGAAGCTGAAGCGTGCGTCGCGTATCCTCAGCAGCTATGAGGTCGACGGTATTTAATATCTCAAGGCATCTCTCGCTTATGTCGCCGAGGTTGCCTATAGGAGTAGCGCATAAATATAATATCCCGGACATATAAAATCCTTTCCCGAATCAAATCGGAGCGGCATTAACGCCGTCCGTATATCCTGTCTGTTTCCTCGGAGTAATTTCCGTTTTCGTCAAATATATAAAGCTGGCTCATGACACGAAGCTCCTCGCCACCGTAATACATCCCCTCTATAAGCGCAAGATTCGGCTCCTTTCCAGGGCGCGGAGCGACGAGCCGCAGACGCTTCGGCTCTATCTTGTATTTACGCATAAGGCAGAGAATATCCGCAAGCCTCGACGGCCTGTGTACCATGCACAGCCGCCCCTTAGGTATGAGCAGCTCTGAGCTCACACGGATAACATCCTCGAGAGTGCATAAAAGCTCGTGTCGTGAAACGGCGATCGAGTCCGACTCGTTTTTTATCGCCGAATTGTTTTTCATATACGGAGGGTTGCACGTTATCTTGTCGAATGAGCCTTTGCCGTATATTTTTACCGCATCCTTAAGGTCGCCCTCTGTAACGTGTACTCTTTCCGAAAGAGAGTTGTATTCAACGCTCCTGCGTGCCATGTCGGCTATCCCCGGCTGTATTTCCAGTGCGCATATATCCGGCGTGCTGGTCTTTGCACTTAAGAGTATTGCAACTATTCCAGTGCCGGTGCACATATCGAGTGTGCGCCTTGACGGAGAGTCCTTTGCAAAATCGGAAAGAAGAACGGCATCAACACCGAAGCGGAAGCCGTGCTTCTTTTGGATAAGAAATAGACCGTTAAGCTGAAGATCGTCGAGCTGCTCATCGTCGTGCAGCATTATCTGTCGATAACGGCAAAGCTTATCTCGCCCATAGCTGCGACCTGACCGTCGACAGTTGCTTTTACGTTAGCCTTACCCATGCCGTGACGGTAGGTTATCAGCTCTGCATTGAGCTCAAGCACGTCGCCCGGTACAACCTGGCGGCGGAATTTGAAATTATTTATACCGGTGAATACGCCGATCTTACCCTTGTTTTCCTCCATGCCGAGGAGCAGCACCGCTCCTACCTGTGCGAGAGCTTCCGTTATAAGAACGCCGGGCATTATCGGCTTGCCAGGAAAGTGCCCCTGGAAAAACTGTTCGTTCATCGTGACGTTCTTTATTCCCTTTATTGACTTGCCCTCTTCCATTTCAAGGATCTTGTCCACAAGCAGAAACGGATAGCGGTGGGGGAGTATGTTTTGAATATCTGTTACATTAAGCATTTTTATTGTTCCTTTCGTCTTACTTAAATCATAGTTTGCAGAAAATTTTTACGGATTGCCGCTCGAATGGACGCTGATGTATGCCTATACGGTTTTGCACTGCAGAACTTGCCTTCGGCAGCTCCCGCACTGCGGAGGCGTAAGCTTTAAGTCCTTAGGAGTGGTGAGATGCGGAAATTCAATCTCGTATATACGCTTTTTTGTGGAATATATGCGTTGTATCCGTAACGGTATCTACGCTCTCAAGAGCTATCGCAGCGCCCTTTACTACGCAGTTTATGATATCGTCGGCTCTGACGCATTTTACGCCCACGGCATCCTCTATTCTTATGTCGAGCCCGTATATTATGGAGCCGCCGCCGGTCAGTATTATCCCGTCGTCAATGATATCGCCGTGCAGTTCCGGTGGTGTTTCCTCAAGCACCTCTTTTATCCTCTCGGTGATATTATACACAAAATCATCGAAAATGCCGTAAATATCATCTGACGAGACTGTTACCGATCTTGGCAGCCCGGTTACGACGCACAGCCCCTTTGCTTCGCAG
>CALXRY010000212.1 GCA_944390955.1 uncultured Clostridia bacterium
CACAGTTTACAAGCATATCCTTCATAGTATCTGTTATCCCTATATCAAGATATCCGGCTGTATATTCATACGCTCCCGGAACGCCGTCTTTTACGCCGTTTATCACTACACTCGATATATCACTGATAATAACGGGTTCATTGAGCCCGCTCGGATTCAGCGCTACCGATGAAACGGTGCTTACAAACGCATCCTTCTGCATGTCGGTAAAGAAAAAGCAATCCATTCCAAACTCAAAAAATTCCCATACTACTCCTATTGTCATCGAAAAACAGAATGACACAAACGCCACAAAAAACGGTGACATATTCATATGTACTCTCGGATGGTTATTGAGCACATCTATCATAGTAAAGCCTATCGCAGACATCAAAAATCCGTTTGTTGTGTGCAGCAGTATATCCCAATACTTGAACCGCGTATAAAAGCTCTGTATCTCTCCAAGTATCTCTGCCGCAAATATAAAAAGTATAATCGTCATTTCCATTGCATTCGGCAATGTTATATTGAATTTACGGTCCACTATCAGCGGTATATTGAACAGCGTAAGCGTCAGCAGACATGTGAACACATTATGGTAATTCCCCATTCTGAACTGGTCTACCAATGTAGCGATAACTATCAATTCCATTACCGCATATATGATCTTGAGCGTCCTCGGCTTTTCCAGCATTCGTTCTTTCTTTAATGAGCGTTTCTTTTTAGAAAACATTTTTTCATTCCTTTCGACAATTAACGATAAATTTCTTAATATATATTACTATATTTAAAAACGAGTGTCAAGAGATAAAATTTCTCTTATATAAAAATGCAAAATAACTTTACTATCGTGCAATATTATGTTATAATATTAACAAAAACAATGAGAGGTCAGGTCAAATGGAAGAGAACAGAAAGGTTCCCGCAGTGGTCATAAAACGCCTGCCGCGTTATTACCGTTATCTGGGAGAGCTTTTAAAGCAGGATATAAAACGTATATCCTCCGGAGCGCTGAGCCAGAAAATGAACGTTACAGCTTCTCAGATCAGACAGGATTTTAATTATTTCGGCGGATTTGGCCAGCAGGGCTATGGCTACAATGTGGAATATCTTTATAATGAAATAGGAAAAATACTCGGCTTAAACGACGGTGATACTATGATAATAGTCGGAGCCGGGAATCTCGGCCGTGCGCTTGCGAGCCATTCAAATTTTGAAAAGCGCGGCTTCAAGCTCGTCGGTGTTTTTGACAACAACGAGAACATAATAGGCTCCACAATAAACGGAGTAAAGGTCATGGACATAAGAAACCTTGAGGAATTCCTTGCCGACAACAGAGTGGATATTGCAATACTTACCACGCCGAAGCGCGCCGTTCAGGAGGTTGCGGAAAGGCTTGTCAAGGGCGGCGTGATGGGGCTTCTGAATTTTTCATATGCGGAGCTTTCACTGCCGCATGGAGTGGCGGTGGAAAACGTCCATATATCCGATCCGATGATGACACTTTCATATAAGATCAAGCAGGCAAGGGAGGGTCATAGCGTATGAGGACGATAGCGTTTGTCGGCCCGAGCGGCACAGGAAAGAGCTACCGTGCTACAATGGTCTCCCGCCAAAACGGAGCCGATGCAATAATAGACGACGGCATACTTATCTCCCACGGCAAGCTCATCGCCGGCACATCCGCAAAAAAGGAACCAACTCGCATAGCATCCGTTAGGCACGCGCTATTTATGGAAGACCATCATGCCGAGGAAGTCAAAAAAGCGATACGCGAAAGCGGGATAAAATGTCTTATGATACTCGGTACGTCTGACGGAATGGTAGAAAAAATAGCGGTGCGCCTCGGTGTTGATCCGATCGAAAAAATCATACGTATAGAGGACGTTGCAACTCCCGAAGAGATGAACACGGCAAAGAACATGCGGCTCAATCAGGGCAAGCATGTTATTCCCGTACCCACATTCGAGATAAAGCACGATTTCTCCGGATATTTTCTCCACCCGCTGCGGCTGTTCAGAAAAGGCTTTGACAAGGACGTTCCGCCGGATGAAGCCGATAAGTCCATTGTCCGTCCAACCTTCAGCTATATGGGCGACTACACAATATCCGATAACGTGCTCATTGCAATAGCAAAGCACGAAGCCGAAAAAATTCCCGGTGTAAAAATAACCGATGTAAATATACGCAAAACAAATCACGGGCTGCACCTTGACGTAACGACAGTGCTTGATTACGGCATCAACATATATTCTGTGTCTCAGGATATCCAGCACCGGATAAAGGACTGTATAGAAAGGTATACATCTCTTAACGCAAGACGCGTTCATATACTTGTGAAAGGACTTAATTTAAATAATGGATAGCTGGGACATATTATATTCCTCCGCTCGGGATAAATTAAATCCAAGAGTCATATCTCCTCTTATCGAAGCAGGCTCCGTTGCAGCGGCGCTGCTTACCAAGTCGGGAAGCATATATACCGGTGTCTGCATCGACACCGCCTGTTCTCTCGGCATGTGCGCAGAGAGAAACGCTGCGGCAAATATGATAACTAACGGCGAAAGCAAAATAGAAAAGCTCGTTTGCGTTATGCGGGACGGAAAAACCGGAATGCCATGCGGAGCATGCAGGGAGCTTTTGATGCAGCTCTGTGGCGGAGATGTCGAGATACTTGCCGATTATGAAACGAAAGAAACGGTAAGGCTCAAGGAACTGCTACCGGACTGGTGGCATAAAAACAAATAATTGAAAGGAATGCACATGAGCAATATACTTGACAATCTTAATCCTGTTCAGCGAGAGGCTGTCACGACTACCGAAGGCCCGCTGCTTATAGTAGCCGGCGCAGGCAGCGGAAAAACGACTGTGCTGGTAAACAGGATAGCATATATAATAGATCAGGGAAAGGCAGCGCCGTATAATATCCTTGCGCTGACGTTCACAAACAAAGCTGCAAACGAGATGAAGGAGCGTATCGCTGCACTTCTGCCCGGCCTTAGCGGCGATATGTGGATTGGAACGTTCCATTCGATATGTGTTAAAATACTTCGCCGCAATATAGATTTCCTCGGATATACGAACGATTTTGTCATTTACGACACAGCCGATGTAAAAACTCTTATGAAGGAATGCTACAGGGAACTTGACATAGACGATAGGAATTTTCCTGTAAGGAGCGTCATGTCGATCATCAGCGGAGCAAAGAACGATTCGCTCGACGCTGAAACATTCGAGTCTGTATATAAGACTGATTTCAGAATGTCAGAGGTTGCAAAGATCTATAAGCTGTATCAGTCCAAGCTCAGAAAGAACAATGCAGTTGATTTTGACGACCTGATTCTAAACACCGTAAAGCTTCTGAGCCTTAATCCCGACGTGCTCGAAAAATATCAGCGCAGGTTCAAATACATACTCGTTGACGAGTATCAGGACACTAATAACATACAGTATCTGCTGATAAGCCTGCTTGCCGGAGGGTATCAGAACATATGCGTTGTCGGAGACGACGATCAGAGTATCTATAAATTCAGGGGTGCAAATATCGGAAACATCCTGAGCTTTGAAAGCGATTACGAAAACGCAAAAAGGATCACGCTTGAGCAGAACTACCGCAGCACGCAGACTATCCTTGACGCGGCCAATGCCGTGATAGCGCACAACAGCGGACGAATGCCGAAGAAGCTCTGGACCGCCAAGGACGGAGGCGACAAGATACAGGTATTTACCGCTCCAACGGAATATGATGAGGCGAGATTCATTGCACGTACGATAAAAAAATATCAGCAGGAAAACGGCCGCTTCGGCGACTGCGCAATACTTTACCGCACAAATGCGCAGTCACGTGTTATAGAGGAAATGATGATGCGAGAAGCAGTGCCGTACAGAGTGCTTGCAGGTCTGAGATTCTATGACCGTAAAGAAATAAAGGACATAATCGCGTATCTACGCCTTATACACAATCCTAACGACGATATGAGCCTGAGGCGCATAATAAACGAGCCGAAGCGCAAGATAGGCGGTGCGACGGTCGACAAGCTTACGGCTATAGCGATGGCCGAGGACTGCAGCATATACGATGTTATACGAAATGCTTCGCTGTTCGAGGATGCGCTTAAAAGCTCTGTAAGCAAGCTCAAGAGCTTTTTTGAGCTGATGGAAAGCCTTATCAAGCTCAAGGACACAATACCGCTCACGCAGCTTATGACACTCGTTCTGAACGATACCGGCTACCTTGCCATGCTTCAATCTGAGGACACGATAGAAAATCAGACTCGCTGCGAAAATATAGATGAATTTATGAACGTTGCGGCGGAATTTGAGCAAAATCCCGAATACGAGGGCACACTTGCGGAGTTCCTTGAAAGCGTAACACTGATCTCTGATGTAGACGGCTATGATGAGGACGAGGACGCAGCCATTATGATGACCATCCACAGTGCAAAGGGACTGGAATTTCCGGTAGTGTTCCTGACAGGGCTCGAGGAAGGGCTGTTTCCCGGCATGAGATCTATCGGCAATAACGATGACATAGAAGAAGAGCGCCGTCTCTGCTACGTTGCAATAACGCGTGCCAGAGAGAAGCTCTATATAACAAAGAGCCAGTCGCGGACGGTCTACGGAAAAACGGCGGCTGTTCAGCCGTCACGCTTCTTTAAGGAGATACCGTCTGAATATACCGAGGATAATTCGGACTTTAGGACAAAGGCACGCGATTATGTCCGTGGCAACAGAACGAGCGCGGCGGAATATTTCAGCCGCGAACGCAGCGCCGAACCTGAGGAGACTGTTGATTTCAACAAAGGCGATATTGTGGAGCACCGGAAATTCGGACGCGGAACAGTCGTCAGCGTAAAGCAGTTCGGACACGATGCAATATTGGAAATAGATTTTGACAGCATAGGCTATAAACAGCTCATGGCTGCATTCGCAAAACTGAAGAAAATAGAATAATAAAACAAAATGCGGTTCTGTGCCCTAATTGAGACGCGGCGGAAAAAGTTGTGTAAAAAGTATAAAAACGAACCTCCTTGGTGAAAATTATGGTAGAAATAATTTTTATCAAGGAGGTTTTTCGACATGAAAATACCAAAGGAAGTAATCAAGGAATA
>CALXRY010000213.1 GCA_944390955.1 uncultured Clostridia bacterium
AAGAGATTATCCGGTGGCGATAGCAAGGAGGATCCACCTGTACCCATGCCGAACACAGAAGTTAAGCTCCTTCACGTCGATGATACTTGGCGGGAGACTGCCTGGGAAAGTAGATAGCTGCCGGAACTCACTTTGGCCCGTTGGTCAAGAGGTTAAGACACGGCCCTTTCACGGCTGTAACGCGGGTTCGATTCCCGCACGGGTCACCATGACTACAGCTTTGTGTGGGTTTGTAGTCTTGATTTGGGCCATTAGCTCAGTTGGTTAGAGCATCCGGCTCATAACCGGACGGTCCTAGGTTCGAGTCCTAGATGGCCCACCAAAATGACTTGCTGTTAGGCAGGTCATTTTTTTGTGTAAGACTATTTATTTTTGAACCTTTTAGCTTGGTTTTGCGACTATATTAGTGAAAGCCGCATCCGCGGTCAAGAAATATATTTAACAGGAGAAGGATATGGAAAGGTCGGAATTTGAAAAGCTATTCGGCGAATGTTCAAAATTTGTTGAGAGATATGTATACAGAAGGACGCCCAATAAATTTGACGGAGACGATGTTATACAAGAGGTGTATCTTGCGGCTTGCGAGAAATACGGTGAGCTTGACGGGAATGTGAATTTCAAGGCGTGGATGCTTTCGGTAGCAAGGAATAAATGCGCCGATTATTATAGGCGGAGGTATAAAAGCTGCTTGATTGTTTCCGATAGTGAGGCAGTTGATAGCCTTTTTGCTGAGCAGAATGAGAGTCACAGTGCAGTAGCGGAAACACTCGAAAGAATGCGTGAAAAGGACCGGCATATATTGACCGAATTTTATATTTCGGGAAAGACGCAAAAGGAAATTGCAGCAGAGGCAGATTGCTCGGTCGGTACGGTAAAGAGCCGTCTGTATACAGCAAAGAATAAATTTAGAGAGTTATATCCGTATCCATTAGGAAAGGAGTATTATTATATGAAATTACCTAAAATTTTGCCAGAGATCAGAATACTGCGTTTGCAGGATAATCCCTTTGATGTAATATGCACTCAGGAGATGGGGTATTTTATATCGCCCGTTATTGGCGAAGAGGTCAGCTTTGCGATTTATGATTTTAACGAAAAATCGGAGTTGGAAAGGACCTCGGTGGAAATGGCTGCTGTTAAAAATAAAGCCAAAATACATGGTGTTGAATGTGTGGAGATCGCCATTGAAAATGAGAAAAGATACATGTCCCATTTTGTGCGACTGACGGAAACGCATTTGCAGAACGTGGCGTTTTGCAACAGGAGAAAGTCCGACGGGACGGTGAATATCAGTACGTTTCTTGATGATAAATTTTTTGGGATATGGGGCTTTGGAGAAAACAATTGCGGTGAGGAGATATTAAGGATACCGCGCGGTATTATTGCGGAGCCGCAGCCGGACGAGTTTGTCAGGAAGAAAATAGAAGCGCATAATTTAGATATATGCGGCCGGTTTAACGTTGAGATAAATAATAAAGTGTATGATACTGTAAGAAGCATTTATTTTAATTCTTTCGGAGAGCTTGTTGAAAATTATATTGATGGAGACGGTAGGTGCGTGTATTTCAGGCGGTTCGACAGGACAGATGCTCCTGTGGGCGGCAGAAGCATTGTAACGCTGAACGGCGATATATATGAGCATACAAGTAGTGCAGTAGCGGATTATGTATTATAAAACCGGAGCCCCTATGATAGGGGCTTTTACTGTATCTTTACACTGCATTTGATAAAAAATAATCAATACCACTTGTAAAAAGTATTCCTGTATGGTATAATTAACATATACAATCATAAAAAGGACTGAAGTATAATATGATCACAATTATCGCCAAATTCGACGTCCTGCCGGGGAAGGACGATGAGTTTATAAAGCATGCCATTGACGTGACCCGCGAAACGCGCAAGGAGCGCGGAAATCTGTCGTATAAGATCCTGCAGTCGGAAAAACAGGACGGGGGCTTTACATTCATTGAGGAATGGCTCAATGACACTGCAATAGAGCAGCATAATAACGCAAAGCACTTCATAAAATTTATGGAGGCGATAAAGCCGATTATAAAAGGAGAGGTTGAGATAGAAAGACTTTCAAAGGTGCCTTCTATCTTCTATTGATATGGATTTTGAAAAAATAGCCGAATATATCCGTTCCGGGGCCAAGCCATCGGAAAATATAGGCGTCGAGCTGGAGCATTTTATAACATGCGAAAACGGCAAAAGTGCGGATTATGACGGAGAAAATGGAGTAGGCGAGGTCCTTGAGGGGCTGGCGCGGTTTTTTGATGAGAAATTTTATTCCGAGGGACGGCTCATAGCTCTTTCAAACGGACGCTATCATCTGACGCTCGAGCCTGCGGCACAGCTGGAAATAAGCATAGAGCCGCTTGAGTTTATAGACGAGATCGAGGCTGTATATGATGAGTTTATAGGTTTAATTGCGCCGGAGCTGAAAAAGCGCGGCTTAAGGCTTGTGACTCTCGGCTACAGGCCATCTGGGCGAGTTGCCGATATGGAGCTGATACCGAAAAAGCGGTATGAGTTTATGGACAGATATTTCAGGCAGACAGGCAGTCATGGGATAAACATGATGCGTGGAACGGCCTCGGCGCAGGTCTCGATAGACTATACCGACGAGAGCGACTGCATAAAAAAATTTCGTTTGGCAAACGCCCTTGCGCCGCTCTTTGCGATGCTTACAGATAATTCGCCCGTATATGAGGACAAACCGTACAGCGGAAGAATGGTGCGGACAATGATATGGTCCGATGTTGACGGCGACAGGTGCGGGATCGTGCCGGGCGGTATTGACAGGGATTTTTCTGTTGAAAAATACGCGGAATATATTCTTGATGTGCCGGCAATCTTTGTTGAAAGAGGCGGCAGCGCCGTTTATACCGGCGATAAGAAGATCAGGGAGCTGTATACGGAAATGACGACAGAGGACGTGGAGCATGTTTTGTCGATGGTTTTCCCCGATGTGCGGCTCAAGCGATATATTGAAATACGCCCCGCGGACAGTATGCCTATAGAATATACACTGTCGTATGCGGCTCTCGTCAAGGGGATATTCAGGCAAATGGACGAGGTATGCGGCTATATAAATATCGATTCGATTACAGATGAGGACGCCGAAAACGCAAAGGCTGAGCTTATAAAAAACGGCTTTGACGCAAATGTCTACGGTAAGAGCGCGCATGAGATACTGACATACCTGCTTGAAACGGCAGAAAAATCGCTCGAGGAGCGCGATGGGAAATATCTCGAAAAGATGACGAAAATAGTAAAAGCAAAAACCACTCTCAAGGAGGGCTTAAGGTTTTAGATTTGGAGTGCGGAGGAGAACAAAATGCTTGACCCTAATTTATATTACAGAGGAATAGTTGACGCAGACATGAAGCTGAGCCGAAAAGAAGGGAAAAAGGCTCAGGAGCGTATGGTAAAGTCGAAGGCGTACAGCCACGGCATACTCGTGTATACGCTTTATATGCCGAAGATATTCACGCCGACGGCGGAGAGGTACTTCCGTTATGCCGCTGACATGATGTATGGCATACTTGACAAGGTCATACGCGAATATGAAAGAAATGCCGAATATAGAAAGCTGTTCGGCTTTGACGAGCGCCTCGAGGAGCTTATCCTGCGTCCAAGGATGTATGATTGCTCGCTGCCGATAGCAAGGATAGATATATTCTTTAATGAGGACGATTATTCGTTTAAATTCTGTGAATTCAACGCCGACGGCGCAAGCGCGATGAACGAGGACAAGGAGCTGTACGGCGTGATCTCCGAGACAGAAGCATTCAAGCGCTTTGAAAAGCGCTTTGACGTAAGATCAAACGAGCTGTTCGATTCATGGGCAGAGTGCTTTTTTGATATATACGCATCCTCGGAAAACGCCGTTGAAAAGCCGCATGTGGCGATAGTCGACTTTCTACATGGCGAAAAGCATAATTATGAATTTGAGGAGTTCAGATCGGCATTTGAGAATCAGAACTGCACATGCGAGATATGCGAGATAACCTCGCTCAAATACAAGGACGGCGCTTTGTATTCGCATTCGGGCAAAAAGATCGACGCCGTGTACCGCCGCGCTGTAACGTGCGATATAATGGAAAGCTATGACGAAGTCGGCGATTTTATAAATGCCGTAAAGGACAACGCGGTGGTGCTGATAGGCGATTTCAGGACGCAGGTGATACACAATAAGATAATATTCAAGATACTGCGCGACCCGATGACGGCGAATATACTCGACGAGGCGGAGCGCGCCTTTGTTGAGGAGCATATTCCGTTTACGGTTAGCCTCACTGAGGAAAACGTAAAGAAATACAACGTATTTGAGGAAAAGGAAAAGTGGGTCATAAAGCCCGAGGATTCGTATGCGTCAAGAGGTGTTATTGCCGGAGTTGAGGACGTAAGCGACAAAAAGTGGCGGAAGGCCGTAAGGGAAGGCATAGGCAATCATTATATCCTGCAGGAGTACTGCAAGCCGTATGAAAGTCCCAATATAGACCTGCTCCACAAAAGCGACGCAGAGTATAAAAATTACAGCAATATAACCGGTCTGTTCGTATACGGCGGAAAGCTTGCGGGACTGTATTCAAGAATAGCAAGAACGAGCATAATTTCGACGCAGTACAGCGAGATGTCTCTGCCGACGATCGTTGCCGAGGAAAAGGTGAGACCCGATGAAAGATGCAGAGAAAAATAAGAGAAACACGTTTGATATGGTATACGAGCAGGTGCTTAAGATACCGCGCGGAAAGGTCGCTACCTACGGCACGATCGCACGCCTATGCGGGAACGTGCGCCTTGCAAGGGTCGTGGGCTACGCCCTCCATGTAAATCCTCTGCCCGGAGTTATCCCGTGCCATAGGGTCGTGAACCGCTTCGGCGAGGTCTGCAAGGGCTTTGCTTTCGGCGGCGAGGGCGCGCAGAGGGCGATGCTCGAGGACGAGGGCGTAAAATTTAACAGCGACGGACGGATAGACCTGGAGATATACGGCTATAACGGATAAACAAAAAAGGGCATTATGCCCTTTTATTTCATAAGCATATAATTATGTAGCAGCGGACCGCAGCCGCTGCCGAGGTCGAGCATCGCGCCGAGCGCATTTGAGATATACTCCTTTGCCTCCGATACTGCCGACACCGTATCGAGACTTTTTGCAAGCCCTGCGGCTATCGCTGAGGATAGCGTACAGCCGGTGCCATGGGTATTTGGATTATCGATCCTTTCAGCCCTGAGCCATTTTTTTTCGCCCTTCAAAACGAGCAGGTCGCTGCTGTCGCCTATCCCGTGCCCGCCCTTTACAAGCACGTCCATGCCGTATTTCTTGAGGATGATATCGGCCGCAAGTTCCATATCGCCTGCGCTTGTGATCCTCATATCCGACAGTATCTCGGCCTCGGGAATGTTCGGAGTGATGATATCGGCAAGCGGGAACAGCCGCTCTGTGAGCGCCGAAAGCGCGTCGGGAGACAGGAGCCTGTGTCCGCTCGTCGAGACCATGACTGTATCGAGAACGACGTTTTTCGGAGAATACCGTTTAAGCGACTGCGCTATGGCCTCGATTATCTCGACTGAGGAGACCATCCCTATCTTGACCGCATCGGGGAATATATCCGTAAATACCGCGTCAAGCTGTGAGCTGACATGCGCGGCAGGTATATCAAAAATGTCAAAGACTCCCGTCGTGTTCTGGGAGGTCACGGAGGTTATTGCGCTCATGCCGTATACGCCGAGCGCCGAAAAGGTCTTCAGATCTGCCTGAATGCCCGCTCCGCCGCTTGGGTCAGAGCCTGCGATAGTCAGCGCCGTTTTTATATTCATGCCGTATCCCTTTCTGTTTTTCGGTGTACTATTGTTTTTATTATTTCCTTCAGCCTTACCGTTTCTTTTCTTATGTCATGCGCGGCAAATATACCGGAAACGACCGCTGCGCCGCTTATCCCGAGACCTTCGAGCCCCGGAGCGTTTTCCGCGTTTATCCCGCCTATCGCGACGACTGGGATTGAAACGGCCGAGGTTATCGCTTTGAGTGTTTCCGGCTCAAGCTTTTTGGCGTCGCTTTTTGTTGAGGTGCCGAATCTCGCTCCCGAGCCGATATAATCCGCTCCGCCCTTTTCCGCCGCTATCGCCTGCTCAACGGTCTTTGCCGTTATGCCGATTATTTTATCGGGACCGAGAAGCCTGCGCGCTTCTTTGAGCGGCATGTCGTTCTGGCCGAGATGCACGCCGTCCGCTCCCGAGGCAAGGCATACGTCCGCGCTGTCATTTATTATGAGCGGAACGCCGAAGGAGCGGCATATTTCTTTTATTTCGCATGCCGATCTTATGAGTTCCTCCTTGCTCATGTTTTTTTCGCGCAGCTGCAATAAAGTAACGCCGCCCTCCAGCGCCTTTTTAACGGCGCCGGAAAGCGGTTCGTTATCGCCGAGCCACGTTCTGTCTGTCACGGCGTAAAGAAGGAGTGATTCGCGTTTAATCATCGCTTGCGTCCTCTTCAAATTTCATATTTACATCAACGGGATAATTACCGCTGAAGCAGCCGTCGCAGTACTGGCATCTTGCGTCGGGTATTATATTCTTAAGAGCCTCTATGCTGAGGAAGCCTATGCTGTCCGCACCTATCGCTTTGCATATCTCGTCCATGTTGCTGTTGTAACGACAGGCAATGAGCTGATCCTGCGACGGTACGTCCGTGCCGAAATAGCAGGGGAACTTAAACGGCGGCGCCGACGAACGTACATGGACCTCGGTAGCGCCGCATTTGCGCAGCAGATTTACGATCCTGCGCGAGGTGGTACCTCTTACGATAGAATCGTCTACCATAACGACGCGCTTTCCGGCGACGGTGCTTTTCAGTACGTTAAGCTTTATCATGACCGAGTTTTCGCGCATTTCCTGCGTCGGCTGAATGAACGTCCTTCCGATATATTTATTCTTTACAAAGCCTATCCCGTAGGGTATGCCCGATTCCTGCGCAAAGCCCATGGCGGCGGAAAGTCCTGAGTCGGGAACTCCTATAACAACGTCCGCGTCTGCGGGATGCTCCTGCGCAAGATATTTTCCCGCAAGCACACGTGAATCATGTGCGGCCTGTCCCTCTATTATGCTGTCCGGACGGGCAAAATACAGGTACTCGAATATGCACATCGAATGCGGATGCTTATTCATATAGGTATCTATCGTGGTGACCTCGCCCTTGTTGACTACGACTATCTCGCCCGGCTCAAGGTCACGCTCAAACTCTGCGCCGATGCTGTCGAGTGCGCATGTTTCCGAAGCAAATACTATAGCGTCGCCTTTTCTGCCCATGCACAGCGGCTTGAAACCCCACGGGTCTCTTGCTGCTATGAGCTTTTGCGGACTCATAACGATAAGAGAAAACGCTCCGACAAGATGCGCTATCGTATTCTCTACAGCCTTTTCTATACTTCCGGTGTTGAGACGTTCCTTTGCTATGGTGTATGCTATCATTTCAGTATCGGTCGTTGTTTGGAAAATAGCTCCTGAAACGCTCAGAGACTGCTCAAGCTCCGGCTTATTCACAAGATTACCGTTATGCGCAAGAGCAATGTTGCCCTTTACGTACCTTAATACAAGCGGCTGGGCGTTCTCGCGCAGTGATTCTCCAGTTGTGGAATAGCGTACGTGACCGACGGCCATCGTACCGTTGAGCTTTTGAAGGATAGATTCGTTGAAAACATCGTTTACAAGTCCCATATCCTTGTAATGCGTTATGTCGCGGTTATTGTTTACGGCTATGCCGCAGCTTTCCTGCCCTCTGTGCTGCAGGGCGTATAATCCGTAATACGTCGTTCTTGCGCAGTCGCCCGCAGGGTCGTATATCGCAAAAACTCCGCATTCCTCGCCTATTCTGTTGTCAAGTTCCATATAATGCTCCTTTTCAAGACATGTTCTGGTGATTGTTTGCGCTGCCGCCTCTACAAGCGGAAACATCTTCGAGTACATTATATATGATTTCATCCGAAAAAGCAATATAAATATTCTATAAAAATAATCAAAATCAACTATGGCTTTTGACAACAGCAGCAGCGGATGTCATAATAACCAAATACAGCATCAGAAAATCATATAAATTTTACATGTTTTTTTTGAGTTTCTCTTGACAAATGTCCGTGCATGGTGTATAATCTTCGAAGTGTAAAGATAAAATACTTTACAGGTGATGTTATGGCAAAGGATTTGAGCATTGCCGTATTGATGGATTTTTACGGCGGTATGCTGACAGACAAGCGGTATGACGTGCTTGATATGTATTATAATCAGGACATGTCGCTTGCGGAGATCGCTGCGGAGCTCGATATAAGCCGTCAGGGAGTAAGGGATGCGATAAAGCATGGCGAACGGCAGCTTGCGGAGCTTGAGGAAAAGCTCGGGCTTGCAAAGCGCTTTGCCGATATCCAGAAGCGCATAAGGCGCATAAATGAGATCCTGGCGGAAAGCGGGAGCTTTGCGGGGAGCGATGCGATAAAAAGCATACTCGGAGAGATAGAAGCGTTTGTGTAACACGGCATTAAGAGAAAGGAGGCGGCGGCATGGCGTTTGAAAGTCTTGGAGATAAGCTGCAGGGCGTATTCAAAAAGCTGCGCGGCAAGGGAAAGCTCAGCGAGAAGGATATAAAGGATGCTATGCGTGAAATAAAGCTGGCTCTTTTGGAGGCGGACGTAAACTTTAAGGTAGTAAAGGAGTTTGTCGCCGCCGTATCGGAAAAGGCGCTCGGTCAGGAGATAATGGAGTCGCTGACGCCTGCGCAGCAGCTCGTAAAGATAGTAAACGAGGAGCTCACGCAGATGATAGGCGGCGAGGTCTCGAGGCTGGAGCTTTCATCGAAGCCGCCGACGGTCATCATGATGTGCGGGCTTCAGGGAGCCGGTAAAACGACGGCTACCGGAAAGCTTGCGCTGAGCCTCAGAAAGCAGGGCAGACGCCCGCTTATGGTCGCCTGCGACGTATACAGGCCGGCTGCCGTAAAGCAGCTTCAGGTGCTCGGCGATCAGGTGCAGATACCCGTTTTTGAGATGGGGACCGACACTGATCCCGTAACGATAGCGAAGGAGGCAGTTGCCCATGCTGTAAAGCACGGCAACGATCCTGTGATACTCGATACCGCGGGACGTCTCCATATAGACGAGCAGCTTATGGAGGAGCTGGCGAATATAAAGGAGGAAACGTCGCCGACGGAGATACTCCTTGTGGTAGACGCGATGACCGGTCAGGATGCGGTCAACGTTGCAAAATCGTTCAACGAGCAGCTTGATATCACCGGCGTTATACTGTCGAAGCTCGACGGCGATACGCGAGGCGGAGCCGCACTGTCGGTAAAGCAGGTGACGGGCAAGCCGATAAAATTCGCGTCGGTCGGAGAGAAGCTAAGCGATCTTGAGGCGTTCCACCCCGACAGGATGGCGTCAAGGATACTCGGCATGGGAGACGTGCTGACGCTCATAGACAGGGCTCAGGAGGCCATTGACGATAAGCAGGCGAGAGAGCTTGAGGCAAAGATAAGAAAGCAGCAGTTCGACCTTGATGATTTTCTTGAGCAGTTTAAGCAGATAAAGAAATTGGGCTCGTTTTCGCAGATACTTGGGATGCTGCCGGGCATAGATAAAAAGATGCTTGAAACGGTGGATACCGAGGAAAATGAAAAGCGCATGAAACATATAGAGGCGATAATCCAGTCGATGACGATGGAGGAACGCCGCAACCCGAAGATAATAGGAGCGGGGCGCAAAGTTAGGATCGCCAAGGGCAGCGGGACTCGCGTTCAGGACGTAAACCAGCTTCTGAAGCAGTTCGGCGAGATGCAGAAGATGATGAAGCAGTTCAGCGGCGGAAAGCAGCAGAAGATGCTCAAGCGTCTGAGAAAAGGACGCATGTGATTATCGGTATTAAGTTAATTCTTATATACAAGCAAAATGCGGCTTTGAAAATACTTTGACCGCATGCCCCGCATCCTTTGATCGGTGCGAAGTGTGCGGTTGAATGATCTTCAAAGACGCCGCGAAATTTTATTGGGAGGTGAAACGAATGGCAGTAAAGATTAGACTTAGAAGAATGGGTGCAAAGAAGGCTCCTTTCTACAGAGTGGTAGTTGCAGACTCAAGATATCCGAGAGGCGGACGCTTCATTGAGGAGGTTGGCACATACAATCCTCTTACAGACCCCGCTACCGTAAATATCGACGCGGAGGCCGTTAAGAAATGGTTAGGCAACGGCGCTCAGCCCACAGATACCGTAAAGGCTCTTTTAAAGAAATCTAACATTATCTAATTTCGGAGGACAGGCTAATGAAGGAAGTATTAGAAGTAATAGCTAAGTCGCTTGTCGATAATCCGGATCAGGTAGATATAAGAGAGGTCAGCGGCGAGGACCAGACGGTGACATTGGAACTCAGAGTTGCCGAGAGCGACATGGGCAAGGTGATCGGAAAGCAGGGACGCATCGCAAAGGCGATCAGAACTGTAGTGAAGGCCGCGGCCGCCAAGGAAAATAAAAAGGCCGCGGTGGATATAATCTAAAAAAAGAGCTGACGGCTCTTTTTTTATTTGAGCGTATAAAATCGATATTTTAAATAGCTGTGTCTAAGGTGTGAAATATGCACAAAAAATGTTTTGTAAATTTTAATAAAAACATATTGCAAAACATAGAGCTATATGATATAATTGGGCGTAGCGGCTTGGAATAAGAAGCGATGCGAGGCAAGAACTGATCGGGTTTTTGCCTCATTTTTAAATTAAGGAGGAAAGGCAAATGAAATTTCAAAATGTAAAGAGAATCATCTCAACAGTTCTTACGGCAGCTGTGATAGCCGGACTTGCGGCCGGCTGCGGGGGAGGCTACGAGGAACAGACAACATTGCATGTATACAACTGGTCCGAATATATCCCGCAGGAGGTGTATGATCAGTTTGAGGAGGAAACTGGTATAAAGGTCGTTGAGACAACTTTTTCGTCGAATGAAGAGATGCTTGCAAAGCTGACGGCGGGCGGTTCCGATCAATACGACCTTGTTATCGCAAGCAATTACGTGATCCCTGCGATGCAGGAGCAGGGGTTGATAAAGCAGCTGAACAAGGACAATATACCTAATTTCAATAATTTGTATGACATATACAAAGGCATGGATTTTGACCCAAATAACGAGTGGAGCGTTCCGTACATGGCGACAATGACTGTTATCGCGGTGAATAAGCCGAAGTGCGAGGAACTTGGAGTAGAGATAAATAGCTTCAGCGATCTGCTTGACGAAAGGCTGAACCAGAATCTTGTTGCGGTAGACGACTGCCGCGAGCTTGTGGGAATAGCTCTAAAGGCTGAGGGCAAGGATCCCGACACGACCGACGAGGCTGAGATAATGAGTGTTGAGCCGTGGCTTGAGAAGCTTGCACAGAACATAAAAATATACGACAGCGATACAGCGTTCTCGGCGCTGGCTTCAAACGAGGTCGCTGCGGGCATCGTATATAATATGGACGCGGCTCTTGCCATTGACGAGAATCCCGATATAGAGGTAGTATATACGACTGAGGAGTGCGAGCTTTCTGTTGATAACTTTGTTATGACGGCAAATACTCAGCATCAGGAAGAAGCGGAGCAGTTTATAGATTTTATACACAGACCGGAGATTTATGCTCAGTGCCTCGAGGCGTATCCGGCTATATCTATGAATGAGCCGGCATTTGAGCAGATGAGCGAGGAATATAAGAACAATGAGGGTGCAGACCCCGATAAGGCCGAGATCGAAAGAGCGCATCTTATAGGCGACGTAGGCGATGCGGCAACGTATTACGATGCTGTATATTCATCGATGAAGAACTGATAAAAATAAGCGGCGTGCGCGTCTGCGGAGACTGCGGATGCGCTGCCCGGCATGTGTTGAGAGTAAAAGCGGAGGAGGTTTTTATGAAGAAGATAGAGATAATAACGAGACCCGATAAGCTCGATATAATAAAAAAGGTGCTTGCAAAGAACGAATATTCCGGCATGACGGTCACGGCCGCTATGGGCTGCGGCCGCCAGAGGGCGTCGTCGCAGGATTTTGAAGAGCTGAATGAGGAGCTTAATCTCGTTCCCAAGATCTACGTTATGACAGTAGTCTGGGACGAGGACCTTGAGGAGATAATCTGTGAGCTGCAGGAGAATCTGACGACCGGCAGCGTGGGCGACGGGAAAATGTTTATTTCAAACATTGAGGACGTCGTAAGAATACGAAGCGGAGAGCGCGGTGAAAAAATACTCTGATATAAAGGGGGATACGCCTGTGAAAGATAATATTGTCGTAAGGCTTACCGATGTTGACAAGAACTACGGCGATAATCGTATAGTAAAAAAAATAAGTCTTGATGTATCGGAGGGGGAGTTCCTGACGCTGCTTGGACCTTCGGGCTGCGGAAAGACAACGACCCTCAGGATGATAGCGGGTTTTGAAACCGTTACGGCGGGAACGATACTTCTGCACGGCGAGGACGTTAAGGACAAGAAGCCGAATGAGAGAGATGTTAATACTGTGTTCCAGAATTACGCGCTTTTCCCTCATATGAACGTAAGGGACAATATAAGCTTCGGTCTGGTTGAAAAAAAGACGCCGAAGGCCGAGATAAAAAAGCGCGTGAGCGAAATGCTAAAGTTGGTGCGTCTGGAGGGGATGGAGCGGCGAATGCCGTCTCAGCTTTCGGGTGGACAGAAGCAGAGAGTGGCAATTGCGAGGGCGCTTGTGAACAGGCCGAGCGTGCTGCTGCTTGACGAGCCGCTCGGAGCGCTTGACCTGAAGCTCAGGAAGCAGATGCAGTCGGAGCTCAAGCATCTGCAGCAGCGCCTCGGGATAACGTTCATATACGTGACCCACGATCAGGAGGAGGCGCTCACGATGAGCGACAGGATCGCTGTTATGAACGACGGAGTGATAGAGCAGATAGGAACTCCGAGAGAGGTATATGATACTCCAAAGACGAAATTTGTTGCTGATTTTATAGGTGAATCCAACATAATAGAGGGATATTCGCAGAACAGCGGAGACGGACTTATGGATATAATTTTTGAGTCCGGCAAGGCCGTTGTAAACGGCAAGGGCATAGATATAGACGAAATGCTTTATATATGCATACGCCCGGAGAACCTGCGTATTACGCGTGAGCCTGTACCCGGCTTTTCGATAAAGGGACGGGTAAAGGAGCATGTTTTTGTCGGCTCGTCCACAAAAACGATAATAGAGCTTGTGAACGGTCAGGAGCTCAAGGCCGCAAGGACTCCGGATGCCGAGCTGTTTAACATAGGCGAGAGGGTCAATGTTTCGTGGCTTCCGGAAAGGGCTGTTGTGCTGCATACAAAGGAGGATAAGCTGTATGACGTTATAGAGAACAATTCCGCTTCGGAAATGTTCAAATCCTTTATGAGAGAGGACGGTGGAAATGCGTAAAAAATTAAGCAATAAACTTGTGCAGACCGTTATGATAGGCCCCACGGTCTTGTGGCTGCTGGCATTTCTGCTTGCGCCGCTCATAATAGTTGTAGGCATAAGCTTTCTTACAAAAAATGCTCATGGCGGCGTGAATATGCCCATTACGCTCGAGGCATACAAAAGCATGGCGAACCTCGATTATCTTATGATCTTTGCGCGGTCAATGTGGCTTGCCGCCGAAACGACGATACTTTGTCTCGTTTTCGGATATCCGCTTGCGGCGATCATCGCGAGATCCTCAAAGAACGTGAAGCCGATACTTGTACTTATGGTCATGCTCCCGTTCTGGATAAATTCGATGATACGCCTTTACGGCTGGATGACGATGCTGAGGACTGAGGGCATAATAAATACGATACTTCTCGGCATAGGCATCATAGACGAGCCTCTTGCGATGCTGTATACGGACGGCGCTGTCGTGCTCGGTATGGTATATGAGCTGCTGCCGTTTGCGGTGCTTCCGCTGTATACCTCTATAGAGAAGATAGACCCGTCTCTGCTTGAGGCGGCGTGCGATCTCGGCGCGGCAAGGCGCAGGAGCTTTATGAGAGTGACGCTGCCGCTTACGATGCCCGGGATATTTGCGGGGTCTATACAGACGTTCATACCGGCTCTCGGGCTGTTCTACGTGTCCGATATGCTCGGCGGCGGAAGCAGCATGTATCTCGGCAATCTTATAAAAAATCAATTTCTGTCGGCGCGGAACTGGCCTCTCGGAGCGGCGCTGTCGCTGCTGCTTATCGTGATAACGATAGTGCTTATGCGGCTGTATACGAGGGTCGGCAAGCTTGACGATATAGTATAGGAGGGAGCGGAGATGAAAAAAAGAGAATTTAAACCGCTTTCGGTGCTGTATGCCTGTCTTGCCTATACGTTCCTGTACCTGCCGATAATCGTCGTTATAGTGTTTTCATTTAACACGTCAAAGAGGAATATCACGTTTGAGGGATTTACATTCGAGTGGTATGCTGAGATGCTTGAAAACGAACAGCTGATGCAGTCGTTTTACAATACTCTGATCGTGGCGTTTGTCAGTACGGCAATATCTGTTTTTATAGGAACGCTGTGCGCAGTAGGGCTCCACAGGTTTGAATTTAAGCTGAAGCAGCTTATAAGCGATTCGCTGTATATTCCGATAGTGATACCGGAGCTTGTGATGGGTATCGGGCTGCTTGTGTTTTTCTCGTCGATAAATGTCGAAACGAGCATATATACGCTTATAATATCGCATGTTACGTTTTCGATGCCCTTTGTTGTGATAACGGTACGCTCAAGGATAGCTGGCTTTGACAAGTCGATAGAAGAAGCGGCAAGGGATCTCGGCGCAAACGAGCTGAGTACGTTTATGCGCGTAACTCTGCCGATGATAGCACCGGGCGTTGTTTCTGGCGGGATGCTCGCGTTGACGCTGTCGCTTGATGATGTTGTGGTCAGTTATTTTACTGCCGGGCCGGACAGTACAACGCTGCCGCTTAAGATACTCGGTATGGTGAAAAAGGGCGTGTCGCCGGACGTAAACGCTCTGTCAACGCTGATGATAGTCGGCACTATAGCCGTTATGGTATTCTCTCAGCTTATACAGAGAAAAATGGAAAAAAAGAACGGTTAAAAACCGATTTAATAAGGGTCTTCCCCGTTAAAGCGGGGAGGCCTTTTTACGTGGTCAACTTAAGTTGAAGCATTTTTTCACAGGTGACAATGCGTATCAAAATGTTAAAAATTTGTGTCATTTATATTAAAAACTTGACAAGACCGTGAAACTTATGTATAATATATAGTGCTTAATATTCTTTAAAAATTAGTTTTCTGTAAGGTAAACTTGTTGATATGTAATCCCGAGCGAAAGATGGAGCTGTCTTTTTATGATTGCTCTTTATGATTACATTCGCGGCCGGTATTACCTGCATGCTGCGCCCGCGTACGGGTTATAGAAAGCAGTCTTTAAGGCGCCCCTGAGCAGGTTTGGGAAATCCGTAATGAATGGGGTGTATTGCTATAGGAATCATCATAACAATCTGCGTAGCCGTAGTGGTCTGCGCGGTTGTCGGCTTTGCAATGTTCAAGGCTGGAGAGGAACACAGAAAAAAAGTCTCCGAGGCACTGCTCGGCAGCGCGGAGGAGCAGGCAAAGTCTATAGTTTCCGAGGCTGAGAAGGCCGCCGCTTCAAAGAAGCGCGAGGCCAAGCTTGAAGCGAAGGAGGAGATCCAGAAGCTGAGAGCCGATCTCGACAAGGAGGTCAAGGATCGCAGAAACGAGCTGAATCGTCAAGAGCGCAGACTTAATCAGAAAGAGGAAACATTAGACAAAAAGACAGATACTTTAGAGAGAAAGGATCAGTCGCTGACTTCCAGACTGAAATCTCTCGAAAAAAAGGAACAGGAAATAAACGAGCTAAAGCATAAGCAGACGGCAGAACTTGAGAGGATCTCAGGAATGACAAGGGATGAGGCAAAAGATATCCTTCTGAAGGGAATCGAGGCTCAGACACGTCATGAGGCCGCTGTTATGGTTAAAGAAATTGAGCAAGAGGCACGTGAAACAGCGGAAAGAAAGGCGAAAAACATCGTTGCCCTTTCTATACAGAAGGTCGCTGCAGACCACGTTGCCGAAACTACCGTTTCGGTTGTAAATCTTCCCAATGATGAAATGAAGGGAAGGATCATAGGCCGCGAGGGCCGCAACATAAGGACGCTTGAGACGCTGACAGGAGTTGATTTGATCATTGACGATACTCCGGAGGCAGTTGTTGTGTCGAGTTTTGATCCTATCCGCCGTGAGGTGGCTAAGGTCGCGCTTGAAAAGCTTATTGTTGACGGGAGGATACATCCTGCGCGGATCGAGGAAACGGTCGAAAAATCTCGCAAAGAGGTTGAAGCAATCATTAAGCAGGAGGGTGAGAACGCGTCGTTTGAAACGGGCGTGCATGGACTTCATCCAGAGCTTATCAAACTTCTGGGCAAGCTAAAATACAGAACAAGTTATGGACAGAATGTTCTTAAGCACAGTATCGAGGTCGCGCATCTTGCCGGCGTTATGGCGGGTGAGCTCGGTGCGGATATTGCTACTGCAAAGCGTGCTGGACTTCTGCACGATATAGGAAAGGCCGTAGACCATGAGGTCGAGGGCTCGCATGTTACTATAGGCGCCGACATCGCAAAGAAGTACCGTGAGAACAAGGAGGTCATCCATGCGATCATGGCTCATCACGGCGATGTTGAACCGCAGACCATAGTGGCCTCGCTTGTACAGGCTGCCGATGCCATAAGCGCGGCAAGACCTGGCGCAAGACGCGAAAATCTTGAGACGTATATCAAGCGGCTTCAGAAGCTCGAGGAGATCGCAAATGAGTTTGAAGGCGTAGATAAGTCCTACGCGATTCAGGCGGGGCGTGAGATCAGGATAATGGTCAAGCCCCAGGTGATCAACGATGACGGAATGATCATGGTTGCAAAAGATATTGTTAAGCGTATAGAAAATGAGCTCGAGTATCCGGGTCAGATCAAGGTAAGTATTATCCGTGAAACCCGTGCCGTGGATTACGCGAAATAATATAGTAAAAAATTTGGAACGGTTACAGTTTGAAAGCCGGTATACCGGCCGGCGCTCTGCGATAAAGGCATTGCGCGGCATATGTCGGCTTAGCTTCTACCCAAGCTGTGGTTGTTCCTTTTTTTTACGCCAAAAAATAAAAAATATATTGATATTATTCATATTTTAATGTATAATATAAATAATATATTTGAAGGAGCCGATATACGGCCGGACATTCGGCGCCGGATATGCAGTCGGCTTTTTTTAGATTTTTGCGGCGTCATGCATTTGCATAAAAATAATGAAAGGAGACAAAAATGCGCATACTGGGAATAGATTACGGCGACGCGCGCGTGGGAGTGGCGGTCAGCGATGCGCTCGGATTTATGGCGAGCGGAGTGGGGACTATAAAAAATACCGGAAAAAAAGCGCTTTTTGCGGAGCTTGAGAAAATAATAGAGGAGTATAAGCCGGAAACGATAGTTATCGGTATGCCCAGAAACATGGACGGAAGCGAGGGCTTCCGTGCTGATGCGACGAAGAGCTTTGCGGACGGACTGAAAGATATTTTTTGCGGGAAGATAGTGTTTGAGGATGAACGGCTTACCACTGTCGGAGCCTCGAGATACCTCAACACGACGAATACGCGTGGAAAGAAGCGCAAGGCGGTGATAGATACCGTTTCGGCATGTCTTATCCTTGAACAGTATTTGACAAGAAACCGCACATAAGCGCATTTTTACATACATTTTTCATTCTTATATTGAAAACTTTACACCGCAGTGATACAATAGCAATATATATGCACGGACGCATTTATGAGGAATTAACGAAACAGGTCGGAAGGAGCGTATAATTTTATGAATGAAAACTATGAGCTTAGAGACTGCTTCCGCAACAGGGAGCTGTCCTGGCTGCAATTTAATGAAAGGGTGCTTGAGGAGGCGGCGGATACATCGGTACCGCTTTGTGAGAGGTTGAACTTCGCCTCGATATTTATGAGTAATCTTGATGAGTTTTTCATGGTCAGGGTCGGTACCCTTCACGATCAGATGCTCATTGACGCAGAGGAACGTGAGAACAAAACGAATATGACGAGTAAGGAGCAGATTGCCGCAATCCTGAAAAGGACGAATGAGCTGATGAGGCGCAAGGATGACGTATATGAGGGGATCATGTCGGAGATAGGACGGTATGGGATAGAGCTTATCAATTTTGCGAGTCTTTCGGACGAGGATGCACAGTATTTGAGAAAATATTTTATCAACGAAATAATGCCGCTTATCTCGCCGCAGGTGATCGGCAAGAGACAGCCGTTCCCGTTTTTACAGAACCAGAGGATATATGCGCTTGTTTCTCTTGAGACAAAAAACATGAATGCAAAGCTTGGTATAGTTCCGTGCAGCGGAGTGTTTGACAGGCTGATACCGCTTCCGTCAGACAAGAATAGATTTATGCTTGCAGAGGAGCTTATACTGCATTTTGCGTCGGAGATATTTGATCGGTATAAGATAACGAGTAAGACGCTCGTGCGTATCATAAGGAATGCAGACATAGACGCTGACGAGGCCATCGATGAGGAAGCGACCGATTACCGCGACGCGATGGAGGACATAATCAGAAAGCGTAAAAAACTCTGCCCGATACGTATGGATATAACGCGCGATATTCCCGCAAGTGTACGCAAATCATTTTGTGCCCATCTTGGACTGAGCGACAAGGAGATATTCTTGTCGCGTACGCCGCTCGACCTGTCATTTGTGTCTGGCATTCAGGATAAGCTGCGTTCGCATAAGGAACTTTTCTATAAGCCGCTTACACCGCAGAAGTCACCGCTTGTCGATGACAATCAGAGCATGATCTCGCAGATAACAAAGCATGATATACTGCTCTCGTATCCGTATGAAAGCATGAAGCCGTTTTTAAGGCTGCTGCGTGAGGCGGGCGAGGACGAAAACGTAGTCTCTATAAAGATGACACTTTATAGAGTGGCACGGTATTCACAGGTAATCGAAGCGCTTATAAATGCGGCTGAAAACGGAAAAGAGGTCGTTGTGCTCGTTGAACTCAAGGCACGCTTTGACGAGGAGAATAACATCGAATGGTCGCGGCGGCTTGAGAGCGCGGGCTGCCGCATAATTTATGGGCTTGACAGATTAAAAGTGCATTCAAAGCTCTGCCTTATAACGCGAAAAGAAGATAACAGGATAGGCTATATCACACAGATAGGTACAGGAAACTATAACGAAAAAACGGCGAAGTTGTATACCGATTATTCACTTATGACTGCCTCTGTCGAGATAGGAATGGAGGCCGGACAGGTGTTTAATGAGCTCGCTATGGGACAGGTGATGGAGCATACCGAGCATCTGCTTGTAGCGCCTAAATGCCTGCAGAACAAGGTACTCGATATGATAGACGATGAGATAGGCTTTGCAAAGCTTGGCGAGAGCGCGTACGTGGGAGCAAAGCTTAATTCTCTTACGGACAGGGCTATAATCAAAAAGCTTATAGAAGCGTCACAGGCCGGAGTGAAGGTCGAGCTTATAGTCCGAGGTATATGTTGCCTTGTTCCCGGTATCCCGGGCTATACTGACAACATAAAAGTAATAAGTATAGTGGGACGTTTCCTTGAGCATTCGAGAGTTTATATCTTCGGCACGGCGGAAAGGGAGAAGGTATATATATCCTCAGCTGACTTTATGACAAGAAATACGCTTAAGCGCGTTGAGGTGGCGGTGCCCATATACGATGAAATGACACGCATACGCATCACTGAAATGTTCTCGATAATGCTCCAGGATAATGTAAAGGCACGTATACAGGGATCTGATGGTATATACCGCCGCCAGAAAACAGACGGCGAGCCGCTTAATTCACAGGAGTATTTCTATGCTCAGGCATATGAAAATGCAAATAGAAAGCTGATATAACGGCTTTGATACGATTTAGAAGGGATGATGATGATGAAAAAAATAGGTATTTTGACGAGCGGCGGTGACTGCCAGGGACTTAATGCGGCGATCAGAGCCGTGGCAAAGGCGCTGTATGAGGCTCTGGGGGACGACGTTGAAATATACGGTATAAAAAACGGCTATGCGGGATTGATCTACGGTGATTACCAGAAAATGAAGCGCAGTGATTTTTCCGGTATCCTCACAATAGGCGGAACGATCCTCGGAACGTCAAGGCAGCCGTTTAAAAGAATGCGAGTTATCGATGAGAAAAATGGCATCGATAAGGTCAAGGCGATGAAAGATAATTACAAGAAAATGGGCCTTGACTGCCTTGTTGTTCTCGGAGGAAACGGCACTCACAAGAGCGCGAATATGCTCAGTCAGGAGGGGCTCAATGTAATATCTCTGCCAAAAACGATAGACAATGATATATACGGTACGGAAATGACATTCGGTTTTCAGAGTGCATGCGATATAGCTACCAATGTTATAGACTGCATACACTCTACCGCTACATCGCACAGGCGCGTGTTTATCGTTGAGGTGATGGGGCACAAGGTCGGCTGGCTCAATCTCCACGCCGGTATTGCAGGCGGTGCGGACGTCATACTGATTCCCGAAATACCTTACGATATAGAAAAGGTAGCTGAGGTTATAACAAAAAGAGAAGAGCAGGGCAAGGGCTTTACGATAATCGCTGCGGCCGAGGGTGCTATCTCCAAGGAAGAGGCGGCAATGAAGAAAAAGGAGCTGAAGGCATATAGAGCCGCGCTGGCGTAT
This sequence comes from uncultured Clostridia bacterium, assembly GCA_944390955.1. GTDB lineage: Bacteria > Bacillota > Clostridia > UBA1381 > UBA1381 > Ornithomonoglobus_A. The sequence continues at coordinate 20,752 of CALXRY010000213.1, forward strand.
CCGTCGGTTGCGTATAAGCTTGCAGACGAGCTTAAGGAACAGACGCACTATGAAATAAGAGTGGCAGTCCCAGGGCATTTCCAGAGGGGCGGAAGCCCGTGCGCATATGACAGAGTCCTTTGTACGCGTTTGGGTGCTGCCGCGGCAAAGCTTATTCTTGATGAAAATTACGGCAATATGGTCGCGGTTCAGAGCGGTATGATTGTTCCTGTGCCGTTGAGCGTTGTTGCGGGGAAGCTTAAAACAGTTCCGGTGAATGGGGAGCTTGTTCAGAGTGCAAGGGATATTGGCATAAGTTTTGGTGATTAAAATTATGCAAAATGCCTATTTATTAATTTATTGTTTTGTGTTATTATATTGATAGTAAACAATAAATTAAGAAAGAGGTGTAAAACCATGAAAAAGTATCCGGTCATAACGATAAGCCGTGAATACGGCAGCGGCGGACATGAGGTAGCGTCGCTTCTTGCCGAAAAGCTCGGGCTCCCGCTATACGATAACGAGCTCATAATAGAGGCCGCAAAAGACAGCGGATATGCCGAAAGTGCGTTTGAGGATGCGGAGGAGTCGTTTTCTTCGTTCTGGGGATTAAGGTTCAATACGATGTCCGAATATGGGATATATGAGCTGCCGCTTCAGGACAAGCTGTATCTTATCCAGTCCATGACGATAAAAAAGATAGCCAAACGCGGACCGGCTGTTATAGTCGGACGCTGCGCAGATCATGTATTAAAAGAAGTTGTGCCGACCGTAAATATTTTTGTTCAGTCGGACACGGAACACCGGGTAAAGCGTATTATGGAGCGCACAGGTCTTAATTATGAAAAGGCGGAGGCAAAAATAAAAAAGATGGATAAGTGCCGCGCTTCATATTATAAAATGAATACGGATCAAAAATGGGGCGACAGAAAAAATTATGACCTGATAATAAACAGCGCATGGGGAACGGAAAAAACGGCGACGCTCCTTGCTGCGTTTATAGAGGCATATGAGGATTGACAGAAAGACACTTGGCTAGCGCATTAAGAAGCGCATAGGGGCTGCTCGATTTTAGATGCAGAACGGACGAAACGAAGGTTTGCTTGCAAACCCTTGCCCGATGGTGTACTCAGTGTACATCGAGCGGATCGTTTTGTTCGTAGTTTCAAGGCTTTTACAGACTTGAAACGGTCTGCGCTAAAAGCGACAGCCCCATAATTTTTTTTTGACAAATTATAATAAAATACTTGATAATTCTTATGGAATATAATATAATTAAAGTGATATAATTTTTAAGAAAGGACAAACTTTAATGAAAGAATTAACGCTTCTTCAGCAGAACGACCGCGAGGTATACGAGGCCGTTATGAATGAAATCAACCGTCAAAGAAACAAAATTGAGCTTATCGCTTCGGAAAACTTCGTAAGCGAGACAGTAATGGAGGCTAACGGTACTCCGCTCACGAATAAGTACGCCGAGGGATATCCGGGCAAGAGATATTACGGAGGCTGCGAGTTTGTGGACGTTGTGGAGAATCTTGCGATAGAGCGCGCTAAGGAGCTTTTCGGGGCGCAATACGCGAATGTACAGGCACACTCCGGTGCACAGGCCAATATGGCGGTATTTTTTGCACTGCTCACGCCGGGCGATACGGTGCTTTCTATGAGCCTTGCTCACGGCGGACACCTCAGCCACGGTTCGCCGGTCAATATGTCGGGAAAATATTTCAATATCGTTCCCTACGGCGTTACCGAGGATACGAATACGATTGATTACGATGAATTGAGAAAGCTTGCCATTGAGCATAAGCCCAAGCTGATACTTGCCGGAGCGTCGGCATATCCGAGAGTTATCGATTTTGAGAAATTTGCTGAGATAGCAAAAGAGGTCGGCGCATATCTGATGGTAGATATGGCGCATATCGCAGGCCTTGTTGCTGCAGGCTGCCATCCCTCGCCGATACCGTATGCCGATGTTGTTACAACAACAACGCACAAAACACTCAGAGGACCCAGAGGAGGTCTGATCCTTACAAACGATGAGGAGCTTGCAAAGAAGTTCAATAAGGCGATATTCCCCGGAATACAGGGCGGTCCGCTCATGCACACGATAGCCGCTAAGGCAGTATGCTTCAAGGAAGCTCTTTCGCCTGAATTCAAGACTTATCAGCAGCAGGTGGCAAAGAACGCCAAGGCGCTTGCGGAGGGACTTGTAAGCGAGGGCTTCAAGCTTGTTTCCGGCGGAACGGACAATCATCTTATGCTTGTTGACCTGACGGAAACAGGCGTAACGGGTAAGGAAGCCGAAAAGCTGCTCGACGAGGTGGGTATAACGGTAAATAAAAACGCTATACCGTTCGATACAAAGAGCCCGTTCATAACGAGCGGTATCCGTATCGGAACGCCCGCAACAACGTCAAGAGGCTTCAAGGAAGATGATATGGCGGAGATCGCGAAGCTGATAAAGCTTACGCTGACCGATTTTGAAAATTCGCAGGACGAAGTCCGAGCGCGTGTAAAGGCTCTCTGCGGGAAATATCCTCTGTATGAATAATTTATGACAATACGAAGCCGCGGGATTTTTGTGCCGCGGCTTTTTAAGTAAGATAAGGGTGCATCACCATAAATATTCTATTTACTTTTATGCACTTTTGATGTATAATCTTAATTGTTCGCCGCAAAGGCGGAGGATTTGATACGGAAGAGGAGAGAAAGTATTTTATATATCTCAAGCGATTACAGAAGGGAGTAAATAATGAATAAAATAATATCAGCGGCAGTATGCGCTATGGCGGCGGGAACGATTTCCGCGTCGGCATCGGCCGGAAATATAAATGTTTATCTTAACGGCGAGGCTCTTGATTTTGAAAATCCGCCAATAATATAAAATGACAGGACGTTCGTGCCTATGCGTCAGATCTTCGAGACTTACGGAATGGATGTGACATGGGACGGCGATACGCTCGGTGTATACGCCTGCGACGATAACAACGAGATCTCAATGACGATAGGCAGTAATATCATGTATGTAAACGGAGAAGCGGTCGAGCTGGATGTTGCTCCGTTTGTGAGTTCGGACAGAACATTCGTGCCGCTGAGAGCGATAAGCGAGGCGCTTAATTGTATAGTGGACTGGAACGGCACTACAGGCTCTGTTATAATCATAGGCGGAATAGGACGTCCTACTGCGGCTCCTACTGCGGCGCCAACGATACAGCCGACTTTAACTCCTACGGAGCAGCCCACAGCAGCTCCAACGGCACAGCCGACCTCAACTCCTACAGTACAGCCCACAGCACAGCCTACTGCGGCTCCGACGCAGCAGCCGGAAGCTTCCGAAAGCGGCATGGAGAGGGAGGTGTTTGAGCTTGTGAATCAGGCAAGAGCAGAGAACGGACTGCCGGCACTTGAATGGGCCGACGACCTCGCAGAGATCGCAAGAGCTCACAGTGCCGATATGATAAACAGGGGATTTTTTGACCATACCAATCCGGATGGCCTGTCGCCGTTTGACAGACTCAGGAACAGCGGTATAAGCTACAGAATGGCAGCGGAGAATATCGCTTACGGTCAGAGAACGGCCGAGGATGTTATGAACAGCTGGATGAATTCTTCGGGGCACAGAGCCAATATCTTGAATGACGGGCTCAAGGAGATCGGAGTGGGAGCTGTAAAGAGCTCAAGCGGAACGGTCTATTGGACACAGGTATTTGTTACAAGATAAAAACAGGGGGCTGCCGTATTTTGTGAGGCAGCCCCTGTGCTCTTCTTAATGCGATATCTTCTTTTATATCTCTAATATATCTCTAAAAATTAGACCCGTTCCAGCCCCAGTCGGATACAGGATGATACGTTACGTATACGGAATTCCCGGGGATGCCGAGCTCTTTTTCGTAGATGCCGCAGATACGCGACGTCATCTCGGCATATGCGTCTGCCGACGCATTTCCGAACAGGCTTACAGAAACGTAAGCGCCCTTATCGAGCTTCTTGCCCGCCATCCACAGGTCATAGCTGTCGTCAATCCCTACCATAAGGAACGACTCGCTTTTTCCTAAGAGACCCATTGTCTGTCCGAGTTCCGACTTTATTCGCTCCTTGACCTCGTCGTCAACGTGTACTGTAATTTTTGAATCAATAAACGGCATATTATATTCTCCTTTCCACATGATTGTGGTATAAAAACACCACTGTATTGCCAGTATATCACATTTTGCAGAGAAAATCAAGCGATAAAAAAACGTGTGTGGGCTGATTAAGTAAAAAAAATATACTATAGAGTAAAAAAATCGCCTTTACAATTTGAATGTTTGGTGATATACTATTTATAGGATGATTAATGGTTCATCTGAAAATCTCTCTCTCAATTTTAAACATTTCTTCTTTGGCGTTTCCGCTGTTTGCTGCGGAAACGCTTTTTTTTCGAATAATAATAAAAACCGCGGCGAATATCTGATGCGCCGCGGCCACATGATCTATGCGTTTATAATATCGAGTACTTCTTGGAGATTTTTCTTTCCGAAGACAACATCTCTGTCATTTATCACCATACAAGGGACACTCATGACCTTGTACTTTTCCTTGAGATCAGGGAATTGAGGAAGGTCTATCATTTCCGCTGTGACATGATTGGAACTGGCTGCTATCCTCTGAGCCGACATGACCGTTTCGGGGCACATAGTACAGGAAAGTGAAACAAGGATCTTGATATTTATATTCCTGTTTATTTCCTGCATTCTTCCGGCAAGGGTGCTGTCGAGCTTCTGACCGGGCCCTGCGGTGTTGTACATTGCGATTATAAATGAATTTATCTCATGACCGCCCGGGACTCCGTGGAATTGGATTCCGCTGCTCGTTCCATCTGCGCGGCACAGCTCTATCGACGGCATAATATCGGGTGCGGAGCCTTCTCCGGCAGCCCATGATACCTTGTCCGTAAGCGAGGTCAGCTCGTTAAGAAAGCCTCTGATCTCGTCTGACAGGCTGCTTCCGTCAAGCCAGGCCTTCAATTTGACCGGAGCGGCGAATTTCTTGAATACAGCATCAAGCTGTGATTTTGTTTGAGCGTCAAAAAAGCCGTGTCCGCCTTCCGAAGCCGATGGTTTAGGGGTTTCGCTGCCAGAGACGCTGCGCTTTATCTCAAATTCGGGCAGACCGAGCTTTTCGTGTATGTCCGAAACGCGCTTCTCCGCCGCAGTCGCTGCGACGGCGCCATCGGAAACGGCCGTTACCACCTGACGAAGATTTTTTACGCATACGTCTCCGGCGGCATATACTCCGTCAATATTTGTCTTTCTGTCCTCATCGGTTATGATATACCCATGCTCGTTGAGCTTCACGGAGCTCGGCAGCCATTTTGTATTTGGGACATAGCCTGCAAATACAAAAACTCCGAAGCTGCCTTCCTCAGCGGCGTTGTATTCGGTTATCTCGCCTGTCATGTTATTTTTGAATACCGCTTTTTCCGGTGATGCTCCGCCCGATATTTCCACTATCTCTGTGTTGAATACGGCGTCGATATTTTTTGCTTGTTTCAGCTTGTCGGAAACGGTTTTCGCGCATGTAAAATCATCCTCGCGGACTATCAGCTTAACATGCTTTGCGTATTTTGTTAGGAAGATACCCTCCTCGACTGC
>CALXRY010000214.1 GCA_944390955.1 uncultured Clostridia bacterium
ATAAGCCGTCAAACGAAGTTATATAAACATCACCCGCTTTCGTATCTGAAAGCGTGAGAGAAAGTTCGTTCATTATATCACTGCAAGCCGCTTGGTCGAGCCCTGTCATATTTTGTGCTCTTCCGGCGGAAACATGATCTCTCACAACTGTGGTCGTAAACAGATAATACGACGCCGCGATATCGGCAGCAATGAGTATAAATACGATCATTGCGGATATTACGGCTGCCATTCTCTTTTTTTGTTTTATTTTTTTCATCGGCATCGCTCCTTTATAGTTGACAAGCCGATGCTTTTTGTGTGTTCTATCGGCTGCCATTCTGTTTTTGTAAATATTGCGGAAATACATATAGGTATATATGTAAACATAAACAGCGGGAATGTTAAGGTGTATAATATTTTTTTTCGTGCAGGGCACATTATGAGTTGCCATTCTGAAATAACTGTTATGAGTCCTAACAGGAAAAGCGTCATATACAGAGTTCCTGATGACTGAGCAACGGAGAGAAGTATGGTTTATATGCCCTCGTTATTCAAAATATTGAATAATGCCAAAATTAGATTTACACCTACACACGTCATTGACAACACAGCCGTAGGCATTATATTCATGATCATATCAAAACAAGAGAAACTGCCTTTTGCAACGCCCTTAAGAAGTGACCGCCAGTATTTTGCCAAGACCTGCATATACCCTTTTGCCCAGCGTTTGCGCTGTTTCCACGACTGTGAAAACAATGTCGGCTGTTCATCGTACAGCACCGCATCGCGGCAATAGCCTATCTTAATACCGTTTACCACATTGTGTATAGTAAACTCTATATCCTCAGTAAGACAGAAAAATTTCCAGCCTCCGCATCGTTTCAATATTTTATCCGAGAAAAGAAAGCCGGTTCCAGAAACCGCGCAGCTGCTGCCGATATTGTACCTTGCTAAATTAAGATATTTTGACTCTCTCAAAAACCACAAGGAATATCCTGCGGATATCCAGTTGTCTCCATAATTTTTGGAATTACGGCAGCAGGTCACAATATCAAATCCTAATGAAAATATCTTGTTCATCTCATATATAAAATCAGTGGCCACGATATTGTCCGCATCAAATACGATATAGGCATCATATACATTTTCCTCACAAAGCTCTTTTTGCTCGAACAGAAATTTTAACGCATAGCCCTTGCCGATATGCTCTTTATCGAAACGTTCAAATACCGCAGCGCCGTGTTCCGCGGCAACTTCGGCGGTATTATCGTCGCAGTTGTCGGCGGCAACAAATATATCTATCATATCATGCGGATACGTCTGTGCTTTTAAACTGTCTAATAGCTCTCCTATCACTGTTTCCTCATTGCGGGCAGCGATAAGCACTGCGTATCTGTGGTACTTTGGTGTGCCGCAAGGCTTTCTTTTCCCGAACAGTGCTATTGGTATAAATGCGAACTGATAGCTGCTGCATATAAAAAACAGCACCATTATAACATAATTTATGATTTTTACAGTTTCCATGATACACCCCTAAAAGAATGATTTGCTGCTTTTGAATTCAGGTATTTTTATAAAGCCGACAATAATAAATCCGAGCACGGTGACAACAGGCAGGATCATTGCTCCCGTGTATGTCAGAGCCGGAAGCTGCAGCAGTCCCGCAAACAGTATCACAGCCACGATAAATCCGACCGCCGAGGCGACAGCCAAAATGCCTCTGAGCAAATTGAACGGCAGGCTCGCCTTTACAACTCCCGCAAGACTGATAAACCCGACAGTAAGGTACATCAAAAGAGAACACTGAGCCGTATCAAGCCCTATATGTTCCGATGCCAGCATCAGTGCTGCGCAGCAGATGAATACAGCTATGCCGTTCGGCAGCGATGCCCGCACTGCAGCGCACAGAAAGCTTTCCGAAGGCTTTTTATCATTTTTCTCAAAAGACATGAAAAATGCCGGAAATGCCTCAATGACCGCGTCAATCAGTGTGATCTGTATCGGGATGAACGGAAACGGGCTGTTGAGCAGCAGGCACAGAATACATAGGAGCACCGAGTATATCGTTTTTATAAAAAACACACCTGCGGATTTTGTAAGGTTGTTTACTACTCTTCGTCCCTCTGCCATGACATCTTTCAGAACATCAAAATCAGAATCAAGCAGCACAAGTTGTGCGGTTTGCTTTGCGGCATCGCTGCCATTTCCCATTGCAGCCGAGCAGTCGGCCTGTCGCATTGCCAAAAGATCGTTCACGCCGTCTCCGGTCATTGCAACTTTACTGCCGTTTTTCTGCATTGCCGCGACCAGCAGCTTTTTCTGCCTTGGCGTTACTCTGCCGAACACAGTGTAGTTACGGGCTATATTCTCTATATCGGTGTCTATGACATCGCTCATGTCGATATACATATCCGCATTTTTTATTCCGGCTCTTTTTGCAACGGCTGCAGCCGCAAATGGATTATCGCCGGAGATAACTTTTACGTCTATTCCTTGAGAGTACAGATAGTGTATAGTCTCCGAAGCGTTATGTCTGAGCCTATCACAAATAACGATCATGCCGATCAGATCGATATTCTCCGGTATTATTTCGCCGCGGCACAGTCCGGCAAATATTACACGTTTTCTCTCGGACATTATATCCGACACTTCATAATCGATAGTTTTGCACAGCTTTTCCGGAGCGCCTATTACAAAGGTTCGTCCATCGGACAGTGTCACCGCCGAATATTTTCTTTCAGAGGAAAATGGGATGGATGATATGCAGTCATAGGGCTCGGACAGATCAAAATATTTTCTGAGCGCAGAATATGTTGAATTGTTGTCGTCCGTATATTTTAAGTATGTTGACATAAGTTTGTTTAATTCTTGGCTGTCGCAGTCCACAAAAACCCTTTCAACACTCAGATCGCCTTCTGTAAGCGTTCCCGTTTTGTCAAGACACACAATGTCGCAGTGTGCAAGATTTTCGAGCGAATGCAGATCACGCACGAGCACATTTTTCTTAGAAAGCTTTATAACGCCCGCTGCAAGTCCTATACTTATAAGGAGCACCAGGCCTTTTGGAAGCATTCCCGAGAGTCCTGCGGATGTGGCAGTAACAGCTGTTTCAACAGACATATTTCCGAAAACCAATGCCTGTATAAACATAAGGATCCCAAGCGGCACTATAAAGAAGCTTGTAAATTTAGTGACCTTCTTCATAGACGTAAGCAGCTCGGAGCCGCTTTGTTTTGTATTTTTTACTTCGTTCACTATTCCGGAGGTGAAATTTTCGCTGTTTTCACACAGCGCCTCGGCACGGCATTTGCCGGAAATAACACTACTGCCGGATAAAAGCGTATCGCCATATCCCTTGGTGACAGGATCTGATTCGCCTGTAAGAATGGACTCGTTCACCTCAAGTCTGCCACTTTGTATCCGGCAGTCGGCACAGATCACTGAACCACTTTCGAGACAGAGAACATCGCCCTTTTGTATTTCATCTGGTGTTATATCAAGATCTTCATCGTTTCTTATAACCGAAACATGCGGCAAAGCTAAAAGCGTAAGCCTTTCTATCTGCTTTTTTGCCTTTATTTCCTGTATTATGCCTATAGCCGTATTTATTATAATAACTATGATAAACAGCATGTTTTTCCATGCTCCGACTGCGGCAAGCGCCGCAGCTATAAGAAAGTTCAAAAGATTAAATACGGTGCATATATTATCCTTTAGTATTTGTGGGATCGTTTTTGTCGCACTATTGTTCATAAGTATCACTCCTCATTATTCTCTTTTGGATCGAATGTGTGCATATATGCTAAAATAGGCAGAGATCGATCTGTGCGTCCGTCCGTAAACTTTTTACAGGCTTTATCTGCGGCCATATCGCTGCCACGCTTTGGTGTGGTGAAATATTTCTTTTTCGGCACAGTTTTGCCTCTTCTGCGCCGAGTACAGCCATTGCCGCAATGTCTTTTTCTATCCGTAATCAAGCAGTTCACAGATGACAGTATTGAAACAACACAAAATACTGCAAGCAGCTTTATTGACGAACTGTTCGTAATAAATGCCATCATTGGATTATACCAATCGAGGATAAGAAAAGCCAGAAAGCAAAGTGCCAGTATTATAGTTATATGCGGTAACGCAATCAGCATTTTTTTTATAAACCACATCATATTTTTCCCTCCGGTTCACAAATAAAGATACCATCGCTGACCGCTTTTGATGGTTTGTACGGTTTGCTGATACAAACAGATCCCATATCCATAAATGAGCAATGTCCGCCGTCAAGATTATAAGCGATTTTACAGCCCAGTTCCTCAAAAAGCAGAGACATTTCGTCTAAAAACATACCTCTCGATATCCCGGTTTGACGTCCGTCCACAACAAGCAAGCAGTAATGTCCTGGTTCATAATATCCGATCGCAGTTCTGGGATGACTTTGAGTAATATAATCCCATGTTGAAAATTCTGTTTTGGCTTTGCCGTTTTCATCCAGAAGGCTTGGCCCGAAGATCCATGTCTGCCACGCACCGCTGTCAATAGCAGCCTGTGGATCAAATTGCTTAGGCGTGTAAGTTTTCATTGTCCCATCTCGGTAAAGTACGCAGGTCTCCTCCGTAGAGTATCGGTTGCGGTAAACAACGCCGTTGCGGATTATAGTACCGTTATTTTTGTGTCTGTTATTGCTGTACGAATCGCCATTTACAGACAATATGGAGTGCATACGTTCAGACATGGCAGTAAGTGGCTCAGAATATCCAATGCCGTAAGTATCCTGTGCAAAAGCCGTTTTTAGACATTCTATACTGCTCACATAAATATCAGCAAGCGTGTAATATACGATTGTACCGTATTTTATATGCTTGCCGCTGTCTGTGCTGTCTGCAGATCCGCTGTCGTAGCTTTTATGAGATATTTCAACTGAAATGTTGGGACTTTTGTATACCGTATCCGTAGATATGACGGTATCGGAAAAATGATCCTTAAATTTTGCACCCCAGTCATTCTGAATTTGCTCCAAAGATCCACCGATCATAGAGCTCGCGGTCGTGTCGATATTTACTGCCGATAAACCATGAGCCAGCTTATAATTGTATAGATAGCTGCCACACACAAGGCATCCTGCGATGATCATATCTGCCGCCAATGCGGCAGCGAGACCGTATGTGACGAGTTTACGAGACTTTTTGCTGTGCCGCTCAGACATGTTCTTATCCTTTTTCATGTGCTTGTCCTTAAATATAACGCCAGTCTGAACCGCAAAGCTTACTATGAAAAGAAGGAGCTCAGTTATCAGTTTTGCAATGTCGGGCACGAGTCCAATTACGTTCGTAAAAAACGATAAAATGGTGCAATTCCCGAGCAGTATCCCACCTGCCAGACATAAATACTGCGGCAGAGTTTTTCCTGCCGTGCTGTTGCTGTCAAAGACCACTTTTGCATTTAGAATATAATTTAACATCGCACTGCCGATTCTGGCTACAACATTACCTATGTTCAAAAAAATCACTCCAGAAGGCAGCAGTGCGGAAATTATCAAAAATCCCAGATAATCAGCAGCAAAACTTATCAGAGAGGCAGACGCAAATTTTGCAATCCGTCCGTATATGCGAAGCGAGTCGCGGATCCTGTCAAAATGAGAACATGAATTATTCTCATCCAGATATACCGTCTGTATCCGTACCTCGGCCATGGGGATATGTTCTTTAGCGCAATATAACAGAACATTCATTTCATATTCATATCGGTTGCCCTCTGTTTTCAGCATGATAGGCAAAAGACTGCGGTCAAAAGCTCGGAGTCCCGTCTGTGTATCTCTTACCGCTTTTTTTGATATACAGTAAAATATAAAACGTGTTACAGTGTTCCCAAGCTTTGATCGAAACGGTACCTGCCCTGAAAAATCCCTTGTTCCAAGTATCAGCGCCCCAGGGTGAGTGCGCACATACGATGCAGTACGCTCAATATCTAATAGTAAATGCTGCCAATCCGCATCAGCCGTCACAATGCAGTCGGCATCAGGCATGCTGCAGCTGATCATTTCAAACGCTGTTTTCAATGACGCGCCCTTTCCACGGTTCTGAGCATGGTGAAGAATTGTAGCATAATTGGATGTTTCTTCCCAAATATCGGAATATTCTATACCGCTGCCATCATCAACAATTATTACAGTGTATCCGCGCCCTTTAAGACTTTTCGTTAGCTCTGTCAAATACTCCGATGGCTGATAGGCGGGAATAACGACCACGATCTTTGTCTTTTGGAATTGGTTATGCTGTATTTCCAAAGCTGACACACCTCCAGTATGGATCTTGTTTTTTGAAAAGCTTCCTGCTTTGTGTTTTACCCGCAATGCTTTTCATTATGTTACACGCATAAGAAGCAAAAAAGTTGGAGAAAAAATCGAGTAGGAGGCGATCGCTGACTGGCGATCTCTCACACTGGCGTGAGTGCTATTCAGTACACGAAGGTTCAATTAATCGGGATATCGGATGCGGTCTGAGAAACAGTATGCGCATTGTGGATAAAAGATTTCCGGGAATACGCTTAACGAAAGTTATTCATTTGATTTTGAAAAAATTTTTTGTGAAATTGTAAAGGTATATCAAAAGCAGGCAAACGGGGAGACGATGTTCAGCTTTTCTCGCCTATTCTTTACTGATGTGAAATAGATATAGCAAGAATTTATAGGGATAACATACCTCGACGGAATTATTGCTGTAGGAGTTTATTAGGATGGCCGTATCTGTTTCTTGCGTGACGGACTATATCAGCAGCCATTCCAATAGTATGGTCGTGATATACAAAATGGCGAGATGCAGCGGATAAAATATATAAAAGAAATATTTTAGCTTTAATTTTCCGCGCTGTCCGTTATAAAGCATGATCAAAAGGCATGAAAAGAGCATAAATGCAGTGGGCTGATTTCCAGTGGAAATTATATATATGAGCAGGAAAAGCAGTATCTGATATATCCTGTTCCTGCGGCAGACATAAAACGCCGCAATAAACAATACTCCGCGGCTTTCGTAATCGCAGTGGATGAGCTCGGCCACGCCGGCCATAACGGCAATCCCGACAGCCTGCAACAGCACAGACTTTATTTTCTGCGTTCTGCTTTTTCCGTAATATGAAAATCCATCGATACAGCAGAGTGCTGCAAGCCCGAGGAACAGGGTAAAGAATACGTTTTGGTATCTGAAATAAAACGGGTATGTGCCATCCTGCGTAGAAAGATAGCTAAAAAAAACCAAGTCAAACGGTATCTCCGATATGAATGCGAATATGAGCATCATTCCGATATAGCGCTTTCTGTTTCTCGTATAGAAAAATCCCTCGGCGAGCAGAAAACAAAAGATAGGGAATGCCATAGTCCCTATGCCTTGAAGCACGATACGGTTAAAATCATTTATGTTCAAATAAAGATCAAGCCGCATTGCACCGGTTTCCGACATCGGAAACCAGTAATAATTTAAAAGCCACTGCAGAACGATCTTACTGAAATGGTCGATAAACATTGTCACTGCAGCAATGACCTTTAGCGTGCTGCCTGAAAGGAAGCGTACGCGGTCAAGCCCTGCGTCGATATTGTTGATGATGTTATTTGTTCTCCCGAGCGTTGCCTTCACCTCATCAGCCTCCTTTGTTTTAAACAATTGATTTTTTTAAGCTCTTTCTTAATTCTGACGGCGAAATGCCTGTGTATTCCTTAAAATTCGCCGACAGCTTTTGTAAGCACGAATAGTCGGTATGAGCCGCGATATTCAAAATCTTGTCATCTGTATACAAAAGCTCGTGCTTTGTCTTTTCAAGAAACATCGATACAAGCTCAATTAGCGCCGCCTTTATGCGCATTGCGGAATATACGTCGTTTGAAAGATGAAATCTATCGAGTTGCGCAAACAGAACCAATGCACGCTAAATATCATCAAGATGTATCATATACGGAAAATCGACGGCATCAAAAAGCGAAACTCCCTCAAAATGCATCAGAAAATCACACCAGTATTTATTATAGCAGCTTTCATTTTCGGAGCAGAGCGATACTACAGAGTTTTTTTGGCAGGCGTACCATGCCATTTTTCTTTGGATATACCTCATTGCCGCTTATTGTTATTTTGCCTTGCCTTTCAAGCATAAGATATATGCAGTCTCTGCGCCGTTTTTTGCTGTGAACATCTATAGCGATGCCTTCGCTT
>CALXRY010000215.1 GCA_944390955.1 uncultured Clostridia bacterium
AATATCGCCTCTGCTCGAACTGTAATTTTCAACTCTTAAAAAGCCGAAGCCATCTCCCATAACATCAAGTATTCCGCATACCTCAACCGCATCCGCAGGACGTTCACGTTTTTTTGGTTGAGACTGCACCTGAGCATTCTTTTTTTCCTCTATTTCTTTTCTTTTTTCACGTATCTTTGCTATTATATCGTCTTTCCTAAGCGCAGAAATCTTGTCGATTTCAAGTCCCTGCGCTATTTGCTTAAGCTCTTCCTTGGTTTTTCGTTCCAATGCAACGCCGTCTTGCATATACAATACCTCACTTTATATGTTTTTTCGTTCACGGAATTATTGAAATGCATACCTTCTATGCTGCAATTAAATTATTGGGAAGTTTAAGAAATCCAAAATTTAAAGAAAATAATTTGTGACAGGTCTATTATATACCAAAACCTCTGAATTGTCAAATGTTTTATCCCCAAACTTAATAAATATAAAACGCGCCGCCGTATATAAATGCGGCGGCGCATAAATCTCATTTATTTATTCATCGCTTCTTCAACAGCAACTGCAACTGCAACGGTCATACCAACCATTGGGTTGTTTCCTGCACCGATGAGACCCATCATCTCAACGTGTGCGGGAACAGAAGACGATCCTGCGAACTGAGCATCCGAGTGCATTCTTCCCATTGTATCCGTCATACCGTAGGAAGCGGGACCTGCGGCCATGTTGTCCGGATGAAGCGTACGTCCTGTACCGCCGCCCGAAGCAACAGAGAAATACTTCTTGCCCTGCTCGATACACTCCTTCTTGTATGTACCTGCAACAGGGTGCTGGAAACGTGTCGGGTTTGTTGAGTTACCTGTAATCGATACGTCAACGCCCTCAAGATGCATTATGGCAACACCCTCACGGACATCGTCTGCACCGTAGCACCGAACCTTTGATCTTTCGCCGTTCGAATAAGCTATCTCGTCAACGATCTCAACCTTACCCGTATAATAATCAAACTTAGTCTGAACGTATGTAAAGCCGTTTATTCTTGAGATTATCTTTGCCGCGTCCTTACCGAGACCGTTAAGGATAACTCTCAAGGGCTCTTTACGGGCCTTGTTTGCCGAACGTGCAAGACCTATAGCGCCCTCTGCGGCCGCAAATGACTCGTGACCTGCGAGGAAAGCAAAGCACTTTGTCTCTTCTCTTAAAAGCATCGAGCCGAGGTTTCCGTGACCTATACCAACCTTTCTGTCGTCGGCAACCGAACCAGGGATACAGAAGGACTGTAGTCCGAGACCGATCTTCTCGGCAGCGTCAGCGGCTTTTGTGCAGCCGTCCTTTATTGCAATAGCAGCGCCCACAACGTAAGCCCATGCAGCATTTTCAAAACAGATAGGCTGGATACCCTTTACTATATTATAAGCGTCAACACCCTTTTCATCGCATATAGCCTTTGCCTCTTCGATCGAAGAAATACCATGTTTTGCGAGCTCTGCGTTGATCTGATCTATTCTTCTTTCATAACTCTCAAATAATGCCATTATAGTGTTACCTCCCTTTCGATTATTCATGTCTCGGGTCGATTAGCTTAACAGCATCATCAACTCTGCCGTACTGACCGCTTGCCTTTTCAAGAGCTTCGTTAGCGTCCATGCCGTTAGCGATCATTTCCATCATCTTGCCGAGGTGAACAAACTTATAGCCGATTATCTGATCCTGGTCGTCTATGGCTATCTTTGTGATATAGCCCTCTGCCAGCTCAAGATATCTGGGGCCCTTTTTGAGCGTTGCATATGTAGTACCTACCTGCGATCTTAAACCCTTGCCAAGATCCTCAAGACCTGCACCTATAGGCAGTCCGTCCTCTGAGAACGCTGTCTGTGTTCTTCCGTATACGATCTGAAGGAAAAGCTCTCTCATCGCCGTATTGATGGCATCACAGACAAGGTCAGTGTTGAGCGCTTCAAGAATAGTTTTGCCGATAAGTATCTCGGAAGCCATCGCCGCCGAATGTGTCATGCCGGAGCAGCCGATAGTCTCAACAAGAGCCTCCTGAATTATACCCTCTTTAACGTTCAGCGTGAGCTTACATGTACCCTGTTGAGGAGCACACCAGCCTACGCCGTGAGTCAGGCCTGAAATGTCCTTGATCTCCTTGGCCTGTGTCCACTTTCCCTCCTGAGGGATAGGAGCGGGGCCATGGTATGCACCCTTAGCAAGAGGGCACATCTGTTCTACTTCGCTTGAATATTTCATACTGTTTCTCCTTTCAAAATAATGCGGAAAGACCGCTCACTATCTTTATTATAACACATTTTTTATATGCGCGCAATAAAATTACGTATAAAATTTGCAAATAAATTGTCAAAATTTCGTCAAACTCTATGTCATTTATTTGTGTATTTGTTACTCTGAAAAATAAAATAGGCACTGCCGCTCGTTAAAAAACAAGTCTACAAAACATTTCAATATAATATTTCAAAAGCCATTCGATGTCCGTTAAAATTTTTTTAGAAAAATTTTAATAATGCATTGACTTTATAATTCCTATGCTGTATAATAAGCAAAACATAAAATAAATAAGCGTCCGGGTGATTTATTATGAAGAAAAAAATCGAAAAACCTGATAATTCTTTACCTGATTACAGAAGCTTCTTTGATGGCGTCAAAGATGATGATAAGGTAGCCTCCAAGCTGCTGAAAAACTTCCTTAAATCAAATACCAAGGAGTTTATCATCTCCACACTTCTGTTTACTGTAAAACATTGCGCTGTATGGATAATCCCCATTATTACATCCAATGTCATAAATATAGCCACAAATCCGGAAAGTCATGCCGTAAGCAGCTTGTTTTTAAATGGAGCTCTACTTGTACTCCTTGTGGTACAGAATTTATATACGCATGTTTTATATATAAATTATACAAGCCGCTCACTAAGAAGCATCGGTGCAGGGCTGAGAAATTCGCTTATTAAAAAATTACAGCAGCTGTCCATTACATACCATAATGAGCTGAAATCGGGAGCACTCCAGTCAAAATTCCTGCGTGATATCGAGGCTATTGAACAGCTTCTGAATCAGCTTATCTTAAATCTTATACCGTGTCTGCTGACCATAGTCGTCACGGTAGGTGTGACGATAAGTAAAAGCTTGCTTGTGACGGCATTCTTTGCAGTCATCATACCGATAAACGTATTGGTTGTACGTGCTTTCAGAAAAAGGATGTCAAATAATAACCGAGCATTCCGAAAAGAAGTAGAGAATGTTTCAACCAAAATAACAACCATGCTCGAAATGATACCGGTAACAAAAGCACACGGACTTGAAAACACAGAAATAGATAAAATGGAATCCAGCCTCAAGCATCTGAAGCACGCCGGTATCACGCTTGACCACTCGCAGGCACAGTTCGGCTC
Organism: uncultured Clostridia bacterium; assembly: GCA_944390955.1. Classification (GTDB taxonomy): domain Bacteria; phylum Bacillota; class Clostridia; order UBA1381; family UBA1381; genus Ornithomonoglobus_A. Next base: position 3,396 of record CALXRY010000215.1, read on the forward strand.
ATGGTCATGGGTAGTCGGGAATCTCATGAGCGTCTTATGTCTCGTATTTACGGGATATATGGCATATATAGGAAGGCTGTCTGTCGGTGATGTTGTTCTGTTCCAGTCGTATTTCAGCACTATAACAGGAAATATTCAGTCTCTGCTCAATATTTATCCCGAATTTGCAAAGGGTGCTGAATCGATAAAATCAGTTTCAGAAGTCATGATCTCAGATAGGATAGAAAATAACGAGGGAAAAATCAGGCTGAGATATGTGCACGGCACGGTGAAATTCAAAAATGTATCATACAGATATCCTGGCAGCGACAAGAATGTAATAAACAATTTTTCGCTTGACGTTGAGCCTGGTGACTGTGTAGCTTTTGTAGGCTCATCAGGTTCAGGAAAATCCACGATAATGAATATGATAATCGGATTTTTGCATGCCACAGAAGGCTCTGTTGAAATTGACGGTAAACCCATAGAAATGCTTAATTTGCAGGATTACAGACACTTCCTTTCCGTTGTTCCTCAAAATTGCATCCTTTTCAGCGGAAGCATTAAAGAAAATATATTATATGGTATTACAAAATATTCCGAAGAGCAGCTTGAACAGGTAATCGACCTTGCCAATATACGAGAATTCATCGATAAACTTCCCGACGGCATAAATACTATGGTTGAGGAACACGGTGGAAATCTTTCCGGAGGACAGAAGCAGAGAATATCTATAGCAAGAGCGCTTATGCGTGATCCAAGGATCATTATTCTCGACGAGGCCACCTCTGCTCTTGACAATATATCGGAATACCACGTTCAGCAAGCCATGGCAAGCCTAATAAAGGGCAGAACAACGTTTATTGTAGCACACAGGCTTTCCACTATCCGAGACGCAAATAAAATAATCGTCATGGAAAACGGAGAATGCGTAGAAAGAGGAACGTATGATGAACTCATGAAAAAGAAAGGAAAGTTCTATGAGCTTAAAACGCTGAGTGAGATCAATTCATAAGCATTAAATCGGATGCTTTGGATACAGATATTTAATCAATTTCTAAAAAACGACTCATCCCTTTTCGGAGTTGAGTCGTTTTTTATTGTTCTCTTAACACGCCGGAATTTATTTAGCTATCATATCTATGCCTTTACGCAGCGTCTCCATATCTATTGCGCTCCTTGCCTGAGCGACGGCATTTCCCTCCGCGTCTATAAACAGAGTCATCGGGATAGCGCTTACGCCGTAGGTTATTGCGGCGTCCATATCGTTATCATAGAACACAGGGAAAGAATATCCGTTCTCTGCAATATACTCTGAGGCGATCTCCTGTGTTTCTCTTGAACCATCGGTCATATTGACCATCATAAACTGTATATCTTCGCCAAGCTCCCTATATACCTCTTCAAACTCCGGCATCTCGCTCTTGCATGGGCCGCACCAGCTCGCCCAGAAATTCAGAACTACAGGCTTGCCGATAAAGTCTGACAGCTTCACTTCATTGCCGTCGGCATCATAAACCGTAAAATCAGGCGCCGAGACAGCCTCGGGCTCTGAACTTTCTTCAGCCGAACCTTCAGGCACGGCGGTAGTTTGTGTTTCATTCACAGCTATCTTGTCCGCAGCATTTTTGGCGCTAAGCCTGTCATACAGAACGTAAGCTCCGGCTATAAGCACAACGAACACAGCGATTATGATTATCAATGATCTGTTTTTCTTCATGACCGTCTCCTAACTCAATATATTCAGAAGCCGTCCGATCAGTCCGGTAGCCATAAGGATACCTATCACGATCAGTAGACATCCGCATATAATATTTATCACATTGTAATGGCGCTTTATCCAGTCGAATGCCGTCTTGAGCCGATCTATCAATATCGCACTCAGTATAAACGGCACACCGAGACCGAGAGAATACACAAGAAGCATTATCATTCCTTCAATGACATGTCCTTGCTGTGAAGCAAGCATCAGCGCAGAACCAAGGAACGCTCCAACGCACGGAGTCCAGCCGAGCGAAAATATCACACCGAAAAGCGCCGACGAGAAGAAGCCGGGATTTGAGGTATTGACAGTCCCGCCTGCACCTCTGAACAGCCTCAGCTTGAACACACCGAGGAAATTCAGACCGAAAAATATAACAACAAGCCCAGAGACTATATTAACAGCCGTCTGATGTGATTTCAAAAAGCTGCCGGCCGTTCCGGCAAGCGCCCCCATCAGGACAAATACCACAGTAAAACCTATCACAAACCCTAAAGCACAAAGCAGCGTTTTCCTTTGGCTGCGCTCTCCGCCGCCCGCAAAATACGATACATAAATAGGTATCATCGGCAGCAGACACGGCGAGATAAAAGTTATAATACCCTCAAGAAATGAAATCAGATACTGCAATACCTCAACCTCCCGTTGCCGTCATCTTATAGCTCTGTCTTCCACAATCCGTGGAGATTACAGTACGCATATACCGCTACAGGCTTTGCTCCTCCTGCATTAAATACAGCCTCCGGAGCCTCTCCGGGTTTTAGATCCGCACGCTGTCCGCCGTTTTCCGTCTCAAGATATATCCACTGGATAGAATGCTCATTTTCCATAGGATGTGCAGCGCTTCCGACCGATACCTTTACTTCACTGCCGTTTACCGATACTACGGGTACGTGCTTCTCGCCGCTTGCCTCCACTGTGTTCGGCTCAAGCAGCTCCATCTTCTTGCCGCAGCAGAAAACGGGCACTCCCGAATTATGGACCATCTCAACAATGTTTCCGCATGTCCTGCAAATATAAAACTGTCTCATTTTTTGTTCCTCCGATCTGTTAATAATATTATTATATAGAAAAAATCACGTTTGTTCTGTGACTTTCTCACAAAGCTTAATTCCCGCAGCTGTGGCTTCCGCAGCCATGATTTCCGCAGGTATGCCCTTCATGGTGATGCTCGCCGTGATGACTGCACATTACATCAGGGTCAAATTCCAATGTTCCGTCAAGCAGAGCCCGAACCGCCGCGTCAGCATCGCCGGAAACACCTCCGTATAGCTTTATACCCGCCTCAGCAAGAGCGTTCCTTGCACCGCCGCCTATTCCGCCGCATATGAGTGTGTCGGCTCCAAGAGCACCAAGCACACCTGCAAGCGCCCCGTGTCCGCTGCCGTTCGTGCCGACTACCTCCGATGAAACTACCTTCCCGTCCTCTACATCATAGACCTTGAACTGCTCGGTATGTCCGAAATGCTGAAAGATCTGTCCGTTCTCGTATGTGACTGCTATTCTCATGATATTATCCCCTTCCGGATTCTTTTTATTATATTTGAAGCATTCACCGCATTTGCATGAGCTGTCATTGCCGCCGCAGACCACGTAATTCCCGCCGCCTATCCTAAAAGGCACGCCTTCCACGATCGCGTCGGCTATCTTTTTTCTTGCGGAAGCATAAATATGCTGGACGGTAGTCCTCGCAATATCCATATACTCTCCGCACTGCTCCTGCGAAAGCCCCTCCTTATCAATAAGACGGATCGTCTCATATTCCTCTACCGTCATTACTATCTCAGGAGCGTCCTTTGCACAGTGCGGCGGCGCAAATCTGAGCGTCTGCGGGAAACCGCAGACTCTCCTGCACTTTTTAGGTCTCGGCAACAAGCTCACCTCCCTGCAAAATAAACGTACTTCTATTCTTATTATACACCATTTTTGACATATGTCAATAATTATTTTCTAAATCAATCCGTATTCCTTAAGAGCTGCGGTTATTCCCTCCTCGGCAACGGTGGGAGCAACTTTTTCACATATGCTGTCAAGAGACTCGTGATGTACTCCCATAGCTATCCCATGTCCGGCACTGCTGAGAAGTCCGTAATCATTCGGCCCGTCTCCAAAAGCATATGTATTTTGAGGATCGATCCTGGTGTATTCTATCATCCGGCGCACGCCTATCCCCTTATTGTTTCCGACAGGATCGCAGTCGCATGAAAAGCTTCCGCGATGAACGCCGAGGACAAACTTCCCCTCGAACGCTTTTTTTATACGCCCATAGTCCTCCTCGCTCTCATATGTCAGAAACATTTTGTTAGCACATGGCTTTTCCGCCTCGGAAACCGGCCTAAAATGCTCTTTGTTTATATCGAAGCGGTTCAGCATTTTGAGGAAATTTTCATTTTTCATTCCGTTAGTGTAGCAGACGTCCTGATTCTCAAGAACATATACATACCCGAGCTCATCGGCTCTTTCCATGAGCTCATCAAGCAGTGCATCATCAACCAAGTTGCTGTAGACTGTTTTTCCGTCTATCTCGGCATACGCACCATTTGAGGCTACTATACCGTCCCAGGTTATGCCCGTATCGGGAACATAGCATTTTGCACGACCCGTTGACAGTATCGCCGAAAAGCCATTTTCTCTAAGCTTTTCTATAGAGCTTAGCGTTGTTGCCGTGGGACGGAATATCTTGCATGATTCGTCTACAAGCGTGCCGTCATAATCAAAAAATACTATACCTTTCATATGATGTTGATCCTCCATGATATATGATTTAGCTTCCTATGCCTGCGCTTTTTCAAACTGGCTGTTATAGAGATTCATATAGAAGCCGCCCTTTGCCATAAGTTCATTATGGGTGCCCTGCTCTATTATTCTTCCCTTATCCATAACAAGTATTACATCGGCCTCGCGTATCGTTGAGAGCCTGTGCGCAACTATAAAGCTCGTCCTGCCCTTCATCATGCTCGCGAACGCCTTCTGTATCTTGATCTCGGTTCGTGTATCTATAGACGACGTAGCCTCATCGAGTATTAGCATAGGCGGCAGCGTGAGCATAACACGCGTTATACACAGCAGCTGCTTCTGCCCCTGAGAAAGGCTGCCTCCGTCCTCGCCTATCACGGTATCAAACCCGTTTTCGAGCCTGCGTATGAATCCATAGGAATTTGCGGCCTTAGCGGCTGCTATGATCTCCTCGTCTGTCGCTTCTGGCTTGCCCATAGCGATATTTTCTCTTATCGTTCCGGCCTTAAGCCACGTATCCTGAAGCACCATTCCGTAGGAGCCGCGCAAGCTGTGACGTGTTATTTTACGTATATCCCTACCGTCTACGCATATCGCGCCGCCGTTAACATCGTAAAAGCGCATGAGCAGATTTATCATCGTCGTCTTTCCGCAGCCGGTTGGACCAACTATCGCTATACGCTGCCCGGGCTTTGCACTCAGATTGAGATTTTCAATAAGGCTCGTTCCGCGCTTATATGAGAACGAAACGTCGTTTATATCGATGCGTCCATTAACATCCTCAAGCACCTCGGCATCGGCGTCGTCGGGCTTTTCGGGACGCTCATGTATTAGCTTCAAAAGTCTCTCTGCACATGCTACGGCGTTCTGGAGCTCGGTTATGACCTCGGAAATTTCATTAAACGGCTTTGTATACTGTGTCGCATAGCTGAGCATACTTGTCAAGTTTCCGACGGTTATCGCGCCCATGCATGCGGCGATGGCTCCGACAAGTCCCACTACAGCATATACGATATTATTTACAAAGCGCGTTCCGGGATTCGTTATCGACGAATAAAATATCGCTTTAAGCGACACACCATAGAGTCTGTCGTTTATCTCGTCAAACTCCTCAACAGATCTCTCCTCCCTTGAAAACGCCTTGACTACCTTCAGATTGTTTATCAGCTCATCTATAAGCGACGTCTGCTCCGCGCGTGTTTCAGACTGCTTACGAAACATCGAATACGTATGCGTTGCGATATATCTTGCCACAAGCAGCGACATAGGCGTAAGCACGACAACGACAAGCGCTATCCAGACGTTTATCCTGAACATGAATATAAGCGTGCCGAGTATCGTCATAACACCCGTAAAGAGCTGGGTAAAGCCCATCAGCAGTCCGTCGGCAAACTGATCCGCGTCGGCTATTACGCGGCTTACTATCTCGCCGCTAGTGTGGCTGTCTATGAAAGAAAGCGGCAGCCGCTCTATTTTTTCAAACGCGTCCGTTCTTATGTCGCTCACCACGCTGTATGTTATCTTATTATTTATAGTGTTCATTATCCACTGTCCTGCCGCAGTTGCGACTGCCACAGCAGCTATCTCTATAAGTATCTTTATAAGCGGTTCAAAGCGCACATTCCCCGCACCGATTATATTATCAATGGCATGTCCCGCAAGTATCGGGATATAGAGCGTCAGCATGACAGTTACCGCCGCAAGCAAAAGCGACAGTACAAGCAGAGCCCTATAGCGGGCGATATATTTCCATACAAGCTTAAAGGTCCGTTTATTCTTCACTTTGATCCTCCGTTCCGCCGAATTGCGAGTTGTATATTTCCTTATATACGTTACAGCTTTGCATAAGCTCCTCGTGGCTGCCTATCCCGACCGGAGCGCCGTCGTCAAGGACGATTATCTTATCGGCGCTCATGACCGATGCGGTGCGCTGCGAAACTATAAATACCGTAGGATTCGTTTCAAGCGCCGCTACGGCCTTCCTTAACCGTGCATCCGTGGCAAAATCAAGAGCCGAAGCGCTGTCGTCAAGTATAAGTATCTCCGGCTTCTTTGCAAGCGCGCGTGCGATAGTGAGCCTTTGGCGCTGTCCGCCGGAAAAATTCGAGCCGCCCTGCTCAACATGTGCGTCATAGCCGTCCTTTGCCCTGACAACATCCTCAGCCTGCGCTGCCGAAACTGCCTTTTCAACCGTTTCCATATCCACATCCGGCGCGCCCCATTTCATGTTCGACATGATCGTGCCCTTAAAAAGCACCGCCTTCTGCGACACCACGCCTATCTTTGAACGCAGCGCGTCTATATCGTATTCACGGACGTCGCGTCCGTTTACGAGCACCCGTCCCGCCGATACATCGTAAAACCGCGGTATGAGATTTATAAGCGACGTTTTTCCGGAGCCCGTTCCGCCTATTATGCCTATGATCTCGCCCCGCTCCGCCTTAAAGCTCAGCCCTTCTACGGCTGCGCCGCTGCTTCCTGCATACGTGAGCGCCGCCCCGTCGAATTCCACCGCCGGAGCGCCCGGTCTGCCCTTTGTTTCGGTACCGTTCTCAAGGCTGCTCTTCTCCTCAAAAACGTCTGCGATCCTGTTCGCACAGGCAAGCGCCTTTGTAAGCGTGATTATCATATTGGCGAGCTTTATCAGCTCCACAAGTATCTGGCTCATATAGTTATACAGCGCAACCACCTGCCCCTGTGTAAGTATACCCGCCTCGACCCTTATCGCTCCGCGGTATATAAGCGCGATAACGGCCGCGTTTATGAGCACGTACGTAAGCGGATTCATAAGAGCGGAGATCGCTCCGACGTGCTTCTGTATCTTTACAAGCGTACTGCTGCGCTCGTTAAAGTCCTCGATTTCTCTGTCCTCCATGCGGAACGCGCGTATGACCCTCGCGCCCGTTATATTTTCACGTGTTTTCCTGAGTATCGCATCGAGCGCATTTTGAGTTTTCCTATACAGCGGCATCGTGATGAGCATTATACCGAATACGACTACCGCAAGGGCGGGTATCGCAACGGCAAATATAAGCGCGCTCGGCACGTCTATCGTAAACGCCATTATCATGGCACCGAAAACGACGAACGGCGAGCGCAGGAACAGCCTTAAAAACATATTGACGCCCGACTGCGTCTGGTTTATATCGGAAGTCATGCGCGTTATCAGCGTCGATGTTCCGAGAGTATCTATCTCCCTGTGCGACAACGACTGGATATGCGCAAACAGCGCATGGCGGAGCTTTGTTGAAAATCCCACCGCCGCCTTCGCAGCAAAAAACTGCGCCGTTATCGAGCACACAAGACCGATTATACCAAGCGCGACAAGAACAAGGCACATCCTGACGATATACCCGTAGTCATTGCTGGCGATCCCCCGGTCTATTATCTGCGCCACAACCAGCGGCACAAACAGCTCAAACGACGCCTCAAGCATCTTGAACAGCGGTGCAAGCACGCTTTCAAGCTTATAATCCTTCAAATATTTTAACAGTTTTCTCAAATTTGTATCATCCTTCCGTATGGCTTATCGATACTATTATACAACATATTGAAGGAAAAATCAATTTATATATGAAAATCATTTTAAAAAATACCTCAAAGGGTATTGACAAATCGGTCCTTGTATGGTATTCTATATACGGTTAGCGAAAACTAACTAAGCGAACTGTATACCGTGGTTAGTACATACTAACCAATATATTGCTGTAAAGGAGTTTATATGAGTATAGTTATCGTAGGCGGTCACGACAGGATGCACTGCCGGTACAAGGATATATGCAAGAAGTACGGCTGCAAATGCAAGGTGTTTACGCAATTCCCGGCCAACTTCAAAAACCAGATAGGCAGCCCCGATATGCTTATCGTATTTACAAAGACAGTCGCGCACAAGATGGTGAATATCGCCTCGGAGCAGGCCGAAAAGACAGGTGCGGTCATAAAGCACTGCCATTCCTCAAGCGCCTGTGCGCTAAACGAGGCTCTTGAAGAATATTTCAGCAGGGCCGTATAAGTCTACACGCAGGTTAGATATATCTAACCTGCGTGCACAGTAATGCAAGGAGAGTACGTATGCCCATAGAAAAATTTTTAGCATATCACTGCGGTCCGGCGCTCGCCGGTATAAAGCCCGCGAACATAGCTTCATACAGGCGCAGCGAGGATCCCGGGCTTGTGCGCGAGATAGATATTCTCAACTCAAAGCTCAACGGGCGCGGGATATATATCGAGATATTATGCGAATGCAGCGAGCGGCTGCTGATTATGACATACCGCAGCGAAAAGCTCCGCGAATATCTGAGCGGCGCAGGGATAAATGATTTTTTGATAAGCTGCGGCTATCCCGAGAATTTTTCACTGAGAGGCTATATCGATGTTCTGAAAAGCCGTATAAGGGCGCAGCGTATGTCCGGCGATGAATTTCCGCATGAGATAGGGGCGTTTCTCGGATACCCGATACACGACATCTATGGATTCATCAATCATAAGCACACAGGCTGCCTTATGACGGGTGAATGGAAGGTATACGCAGAGGCGGAGCAGGCGGCAAGGCTGTTTCACCGCTATAAGTCCTGCCGCTCGGCGCTCCTTAAGCACATAAACGCGGGAAAAACTCTTGAACAGCTATTTTGTACAGCATAGCCGCTTAGGCGGTTTTGTAAAATATATTAGGAGGATATCAAAATGAGTAAAACAGCTATTATCTACTGGAGCGGTACGGGAAACACCGAGGCAATGGCTCAGGCGGTACTTGAGGGCGCAAGGAGCGTTGATCCCGATACATATATGTGTACAGTTTCAGAAATCTCGGCAGCCGACGCCGCCGGATATGACACGCTTATCATGGGCTGCCCCGCAATGGGCGCAGAGGAGCTTGAGGAAAGCGAATTTGAGCCGTTTTTCAGCAATCTTGAGGGAAGTCTCAGCGGCAAGAAAGCCGCGCTTTTCGGCTCATACGGCTGGGGCGACGGCGAATGGATACGAAATTGGGAAGAAAGAGTAACATCGGCCGGCGCAAAGCTTGTATGCGACAGCGTCATAGCAAACGAGACTCCAGACGACGATGCTCTTGAGCAGTGCAGGCAGCTTGGCAAAAATGCCGCTGTTTAATGCTTGTTTGTCTGCAGCCCCGATCCCCCTTTAAAGCGCAAGAGCTGCGGAATCATTCATTCCGCAGCTCTATTTTTTATTATTTATCGTTTTTATAAGCTCTATCAGCCTCTCAAGCGTCTCCTTGTCAAGCTTCTTGCTCTCTTTTATAAGCTCCTCGATAAGCACCGGAGACTTTGAGCCCGTGTCGAAAAAATCCTTTAGGTCTATTTTGAAAAACTCGCAGATATAAAATAAGCCCTGAATTGACGGCATGCTATTCTTGCTCTCTATATTATTTATATACCCTCCGCCATATCCAAGTGATAGGCTCATATCACGTGCAGATATATTTTTCTGTGTACGCAACTCCGCAATTCTGTTTCTTACGAAATTCTCCATATCTTCACAGCATTCAAACATAATCTACACTCCTCTCTATATGCTATTATAAAGCATATTTTTTAATTTTTATCCTTTATAAGAGTGTATTTATGTTGACATTACCTCTTTTATAGTATATAATATTATATATATCCTATTTAACAGTTTATTAACGCTTTAAGAAAGGAACTATACTAATGGAAAATAATAATAAATCATCGGGATTTCTTGTTGTTGAGGTAGTGAAGCTCATGCCGGACGAGGAATTTCTGCGTCACATTTACTGCGCAATGAAGAGAATAAAATACGATAAGAATATCGATACCGGGAACCTCACAATGTCCTCGCTTAAGATTCTGTCTGTCCGGGAGATCTTTTTGTTTCAATGTCGATACTGGTACAAAATGCCGTATGAAGAAATAGGCATGCGGCTCGGTGTGTCCGGCATCCGTGCACGCCGGATGTTTGCACACGCATTATGGAAGCTGCGCCGCTCCTGTGGAATGACACAAAAAAACCATTGATAAAATAATTTTTCTTTGATACAAATATTGTGCATAGTCTATAACGGGCATGAAGTGGCACTCCTGTCCGCTATAGGCCATAGTTTTATCTGACTTTTAACACCATTATTGCCCCGGCGCTAGGATCATACTTGTGTAAGTAAAAATTTGATTATATGCATTTCTCATCTTACATAATTATTTTTTCTAAACTGCTTGACACTATAGTTAAACTATGGTATAATATTTTTTGTTATGATATAATGCCGATGTGGCGGAACTGGCAGACGCCCGGGACTTAAAATCCCGTGGGAAGCGATTCCCGTACCGGTTCGACCCCGGTCATCGGCACCAAAACAAGCCTTTGGACATCCGCCCAAAGGCTTGTTTTTTTACATCTCAAAAAAATCGGTACCCACTTCAAAAATTCAACGGCCCCGACTATTGTTTCATTACTTATTTATCTTATCGTTTATCTGAGAAGTTCATCACATGATATATCAAATATTTCTGCCAGTACTTTCAGCTCTATATCCGTAACAAACCTTTCTCCGCTTTCTATTCTCTGTATTGCATTCTTATCTACGTCGATACCCTTGATCTGCAATTGTTCAGCAAGTATTCGCTGCGACATTTTGGGTATGTGCTGTTTTCTTAAAATATAGATTTTTTCTCCGCAAATATTATTCCTGCCTGTTTTTGACTTATTTTTAAACATAAAACCCTCCATTTTGACATTTAGTGCTTGACAAATTTATATTATCATGTTATAGTAAAGAAAATGACATTTGGTGAATGTCAAATAAAATATGAGGTGATAAATATGGAACAACAAAAAATCGATATGTTTATTATGACAAATCAAAAGTACTTTCCTTCTGAAAAGATAATGTATTTGAAGGATAAATTAAGAACTATGGATGAAGAAAAATTTTCATTAATATCGACTATTGATCTCAAGGACCCCACTACACTGCTTTTAATCTCCATTTTCTTAGGTACATTCGGCATAGATAGATTTATGATGGGAGATATAGGTATGGGTATTTTGAAGCTCCTGACTGCAGGACTATGCGGTATCCTTACGATCATAGACTGGTTCACGATATCAAAAAGAGTAAAAGAATTAAATTTCAACAATGTCATGGCGCTCATTTAAGCAAGAAATAACAGTCCTTACCCTATTCCTTGTCGTTTGGGGCTTATACAATATTTTTGATATTTCCTGCTTATTTTATGAGCTTACATCTATCCCATGTCCCACATGTTATATGACCAGCGCACTTTTATCGCTTTTTAAAGGAGATATTTACGCATATATGCACTATAATGCCATGGCTCTCCCTGTAGCGTTTATTTTTGTAGGTGAATTGTTTAATAACCTTTTTGGAAAATACAAAAAAATACTGCACTGCTTATGCGTGATAGTTTTGGGGATCAACTTATTCTATTACATAGATAGGTTTGATCTAATAGATTTATTCGTACATAAAATTGCACAGTAAAAATATCATGCTGTCTTATCTGCAATACACAGCTTTTCTGTTATTCGCATATTCTATTATATAGAATATTGGAAATAACGGAGTGAATATATTATGATAAAATTATTTGATAAGCTGTTAAAGCGTTTAAGATGTCATTTCTGTCATGCGCCTAAAGAGTTCTGCTGTTGCCGCGGACCGCAAGGACCGCAGGGGCCTCAAGGGCCGCAGGGACCTCAAGGACCGCAAGGACCTCAAGGACCGCAGGGACCTCAGGCAAAGGACAGTTTTGCTTCATTTTTTATCTTTGAAATACAGTTTGCAAATGGTCAGCCCATACCACTCATAACCGGTACCGCTGATACCACCGGCAGCATTGTGCTTGAAGATAATACTCAGATAATTCTTGAACCTGGATATTACTATATATCATTCAGTGTATCAACTATATTGGATACCGCAGGATATATGCAGATAACACCCGCTTACAACGGAACGCCGCGTCTTGATTACGGTATATATTTTAAGACCAATACCGATTCTTCGAGCGCATACGGTTCAAGTTCGATAATCATTGACGTGCCGTCGCAGACGAGCTTCACGCTGACCTATAACAGCAACGTAAGTAACCGTTCCGGAGCGGCCACTGTCGCTGTCATAAAACTGAACAGAGAAGCATAAAACAATTGCCTCATGCACAGCAGCTATAGAAGATGCTACAAAAATCAAGAGCAGATTTATAACACTTTGTTATAAATCTGCTCTTTCTTAATACGTATGTTCAAAAGCCGAAAAGAGTACAAAAAAACCGAATGCTTTTATAGAACCTTTTAAGTCCTGTAAGAACACTCGGTATGGTCGGGATGACAGGATTTGAACCTGCGGCCTCTGCGTCCCGAACGCAGCGCTCTACCAAACTGAGCCACATCCCGATGGCGGAGCGGGTGGGATTCGAACCCACGGTACCCGGAGGTACAACTGATTTCGAGTCAGTCCCGTTATGACCACTTCGATACCGCTCCACAACAAGATTTATTTTATCACAAACAGAGCAGTATGTCAAGATATTTTTGCATATTTTTATAAAAGTTTTTCAAAAAAACAACCGGACCGCCCTGCAGGAGCGGTCCGTGATTATGCAAACCAAAAATAAGCTTATTGTTGGTGAAATGTTTTCGGAAGAATATTCTTTAATAGGTCAATTGTTGAAACCAAACATTGTGTTAAAATCAACCGTTGTTGTATAATCTGCGTTTACGCCGTTACTTTCAAGTACTTCCTGAGCGGCAGCTATAGCAGCAGAATCGGTAACGATATTCTCTACATTGAACTTCGATACCTTGATCTCCGGCATTTCAAATTCCTTTTTCATCTATCATTACCTCCTTGATTAATATCCGAGCGTTGCCGAAACCGTTACATTCTCGGGAACATTATCAATTATAAGTCCAAGGCTTACATTTCCGGCTTCAACATTAGCTATTTCGGCTTCGATAGTCTGTATCTGCGCATCACCCTCAGCAGGCGTCGCCGTGATTGACCATGTGGGAGCCGTTCCATTAAGCGCAAACTCCGTTACCTTGAATGCCTTTACACCTGTTTCACCTTCAACAGTAACTTCTTCTGCTGTTGTCGGTTCGGGTTCTACATCACCAGTTTTAACTATGTATACGTAATCCATTTCGGCTCTGCCTGTACCGGAAACAGTGAGTGTAGCCGGGCTTGATAATTCTATATCAATCGCTCCTTTTGTTGTCGCTGTTGTACTCGCAGTACCGAGTTCATCCTCGCCATTTAAAACCGTTACCGTTGATGTACCACTGCCGCTTCTGAAACCAACATATACAGTATATTTACCAGCAGCTATATTATCAATCTGCATAGTAGCTCCTATATACGCATCACCATCAGAATATCTGCTGGAATAGCTTCCTGCGCTTCCTTCTGTAAATTCAGCATAATACACTACATCTTCTGTCATTGCGGTATATACTACATTCACTTCATCAGCAACATTTTCCAACATTTTGCTGCCACCATAGTATATTCCGGAAGCTTCTTCTATAGAATAATATTTCCCATCATTTTCAACTACAACAGGATAGTAATAATTGACTGTATCACCAATATAATTGCTTGATACATCCATTACCTTATCGCCAATCTTGACAAAAGTCTCATCAGCATCATTATAACCGTAATTTACAGTCAAAGTTTCAGCAGATGTTCTTGGCGTCATTGTAAATTCAACATTTACATCCCCATCTACAACCTCAAAGCTTCCAGAATAATCTTCATATCCCGGAGCTGTTGCTGTAAATGAATAATTGCCCGCCGGAAGACTTGTTCCTTCTGTTACGTTAGCTCCATTATACATAACGGTTATGTCTGCGCCGTGTGTTTCACTAAATGTAACATCATATACTGCTTCTTGAGTAGCGGTAATATCTACAGAAACATTCTTTATATATGTTCCCGCAGGTGTAGTCGCATAAACGGCAATTGTTACAATTTTATCAGCATCTTCTTGGATAACATCCATTATGCTAAACGTTTTAGTCTCAAATACAGTTGAATTTCTTGATGTCTGTGTTACCATATCCCCAACAGTGGTTATGCTGTTCATGCCATTGGCTACTGCCGTATTGTAAGTCAATGTATTATCCCAGTCTGTATATGCCGTATATCCGATACCAGCCTCAACATCTCTACTTCCACTGGTGGGTCCGGACATATCCAAAGACAGTGTAGCGTTAGTCATAGTCCCTTCCACAGATGACGCATCTACTTTGATATATGCAATATAATTCACTCCCCAGCCAGTATTGGGAAATCCAATATTGCCGTTGTTGATTCTATTATAACCAGTTGTTGCCGTTGCTTCACCGGTAACATACCCCATAGCAGCATCGGGATTACTATAATCAACATACGTCAATGTTACTGGTACCGTCTCCGCATTTGCGGTCACAGCAAGTCCCGCCATGGCGGTTACTGTCATCGCCAGCGCAGAAAATGCACTGACTATTTTTTTCATTTTCATATTGAATAATCTCTCCTTCCTATTTTTTGTTCTTATTCTCCCTACATGCTACTTCACCTAATAGCATATTTTGTATTATATATCATTTTGCACAAAAAATCAAGATATTTGAAGCATATTCTTACAGCATGCACAAAAAGAAATTCACTATTTGAGCAAGATTACCAAAGCAAAAAAAGAACACACAAAGTGTGCTCAACGGACACATCAGGGGGCAGAAGCCCCCGCAATCAGGTCAACTTCTCAAGTTTTTCCCAAAGTTCCGGATGTGTCTTTTTTAGGTTCATAGGCCGGAAATTTTTATCAACAAAGCCATGCTTCGTTATTCCCGTCGACATAAGCGTCTTATCGGGCAGCCTGTAGACCTCATACTCAAACTCGCACCTTGCGACTGTCAGCTTTGCAAGGCGGCAGGTCACCATGACCTCGTCCTCATACTTAAGTCCGTATATATATTTTGCGCCCGTTTCCGTGAGCGGCAGCAGTATGCCTTCCCGCTCCATCTCGGTATACGTCATTCCTGTCTTTTTTATAAAATCGGTTCTTGCCACCTCAAACCACGGATAATACCGCGAATGATGGACTATTCCCATCATATCCGTTTCGGCATATCTCACCGTCAAATATGTTTTGCTTGTATAAGACATAAACTCATCTTCCTTCTATGTTTTCGGTTCCGGAATATACATGTCCGTTTCCGGCGTCCACGGTGACGGTCGTGCCGGTCTTGAGCGTCTTTGTTGCGCCGACCGCGCCGGTTATCACCGGAATATCTAGGGCCATCGCAAGCACACCGGCGTTGTTTGCCTCGCCCATTTCCTCGCTTATTATTCCGGACGCTTTTTTCAGTATCGGCACCATATTCTTTGTGACTTCTCTTGTAACGACGATGTCTCCATCAGCGAACCACTCATTCAGCTCTTCGAGCGTATTTGCAACGCATACATTAGCAGTCTGGTGCAGATTTGTAAGCCCCGTCCCGCTCACAAGTATATGACCTACAAGATGTACCTTCATTATGTTCGTCGTTCCTGCAACGCCCATCGGAGCACCGCCAGTTATAACGACAAGATCGCCGTTCTTGACGAGGCCTGTAGTAAGCGCAACATCTACCGCGTGGTCGAACAGCTCGTCCGTATTGCTTCTTTCCTCGCTCGGCACCGGAGTAACTCCCCATGAAAGTATCAGCTGACGGCGCGCCTTTTCGGAGATCGTCGGAGCTATTATCGGGCATGCAGGTCTGAATCGCGAAAGCTGTCTTGCTGTTCCGCCGGAAACCGTCAACGCGATTATTGCGGCCGCATGCAGATCATGGGCCGTTGTACATGTGGCATGTCCTATCGCGTTTGTAACGTCCATGCTTGTATCAAAGTCCATCTTCTCAAGACGCTTTACGTAATCCATGTCATTTTCCGTGCTCTCGGCAATAAGTGCCATCGTCTTTACTGCTTCCACAGGGTATTTTCCTATAGCGGTCTCGCCCGAAAGCATGATCGCACTCGTGCCGTCATAAATAGCGTTTGCAACGTCAGTCGTCTCGGCACGCGTCGGACGCGGGTTCCTTATCATCGAATCCAGCATTTGAGTAGCTGTTATAACTACCTTCCCCGCAAGATATGTTTTCTTTATCAATTTTTTCTGAATGGACGGAAGCTCCTGCATCGCTATCTCAACGCCCATGTCGCCTCTTGCTACCATGATACCGTCAGAGACCTTTATTATCTCGTCGATATTCTCAACGCCCTCGGCATTCTCTATCTTCGAGATTATCTTTATGCTCTTCCCGCCGTTCTTTTCAAGCAGCTTTTTTACTTCCATAACGTCGTCGGCCGTTCTTACGAAGGACGCGGCGATGAAATCAACGTCCTGCTCTATGCCGAACAATATATCATCCCTGTCCTTTTCACTCATATACGGCATTGAAAGCGATATGTTCGGGACGTTCACGCCCTTGCGGTCGGAGACCTGTCCTCCGTTCTTTACCTCGCAGATTATCTGCTCACTATTCAGACCGAGGACCTCAAGCTCTATCAACCCGTCGTCTATCAGTATCCTTGAGCCGGCCGTAACATCCTTAGGCAGGTCGGCATATGTTATCGATACCTGATTTTCATCGCCCTCCACATCCGTTGTGCAGAGCGTGAAGCGCTGACCCTTTTTCAGGTGGACCTTGCCTTCCTTAAAGGTCTTGAGCCTTATCTCGGGCCCCTTTGTATCAAGCAGTATAGCGACCGGCTTGCCGATCTCATCACGAACCTTTTTGATAAGGTTAAACTTTTCAAGAGCCTCCTCATGTGTCCCATGCGAAAAATTGATCCTCGCTACATCCATTCCGGCTATCATGAGCTCTCTCATGACCTGTTCAGATTCAGTAGCCGGTCCCATAGTACATACTATTTTTGTTCTGCGCATTGCGTTTCCCCCTTTTATATTATTTTGTGTAAATTTATGCTTCATATAAAGTATAGCCTTTGTAAAGACGATATCCGCATACTAAAAGAGGCTGCCGCACCAGAAATATTTGATCTGGAATATCCATGATATTCCCCGTTTCCGGATACGGCAGCTTTGCAGACCATCAGATCGATAAATCAGATAGCCAGCTTCTTTGCCAGCTCTATCATATGAGGCGGAATTTCTTTGGTCATGTTAAGACCTTCTTCGATATCCACATCGACAATCTTGTTGTCCCTCATACATACTATTCTGTTTTGCTTTCCCTGAAGCAGCAGTTCGACCGCCATAGATCCCATTTCAGATGCAACGACACGGTCTCTTACCGTAGGGCTTCCGCCTCTCTGTACGTGCCCAAGTATTGTCGCTCTTGATTCTATGCCGGTTTTTTCTTCGATCTCCTTAGCCATTTCCATTGCTCCGCCGATACCCTCGGCAACCACAACTATCGAATGGCGCTTGCCTCTCTGCTTACTCTCAAGTATCGGGCGCAGAACGTCGTCGTCAAAGCTCCATTCCTTTTCGGGGATAAGCACAACGTCGGCGCCGCAGGCAATACCGCTTTCAAGCGCTATATATCCGGCAGCTCTTCCCATTACCTCTATTACAGAGCAGCGCTCATGCGACTGAGCGGTATCCCTGAGCTTGTCGACAGCCTCCATAACGGTGTTAAGGCAGGTGTCATAGCCTACAGTATATTCGCTGCAGCTTATATCATTATCTATCGTTCCTGGCATGGCAATAGTCGGGAGTCCTTCGGCGCAAAGATCCTTTGCACCCCTAAACGAGCCGTCTCCACCTATAACAACAAGTCCGTCAAGACCGAACACTTTGGCGATATTTACGCCTTTCCTGACTCCGGCCTTCTCCTTGAATTCAAGACAGCGTGCCGTCTGGAGCATTGTTCCTCCCCTCTGGATTATTCCAGATACGCTTCTTGCGTCGAGCGGCTCCAGCTCACCATTTATAAGACCGTTATAGCCGCGCCTTACGCCCACGACCTTTACTCCGTAATACGCCCCCGTCCTTACTACGGCACGAATGGCCGCATTCATTCCGGGCGCGTCACCGCCACTTGTTAAAACGCCGATTGTTCTAATGTTTTTTTCCATACTTATTATGCCTCCCACGCATTTTTTCTGTTGAACGCAATGCGTTCTGCTTAATCAAAACAATTCATTGTCAAAGATCAGATCCTGCGCGCTTGCCAGCTCGGATTGGGGTACAAGCACCTCAAAGCAATTATGTTCCTTATTGGTACAGCGGAGCCTGGATATTATTTCATTCTCTCCAAGCACCTTGACCAATTTCTCGGCGTTTCTTCTACTTGCCGAGATGTAAACGACTATCCACATATACCCGCACCTCTGTTATATTATTCCGAGGTCAACCTGCCGTGCTTAGTCAGGATCTCTGCTTTGCCCTTGATCTTTATAGCGGAGGTTACTTCCGTAAACTGCGCTATGTACACCTCGCCGGCGTCAAGCTTTTCGGTGTGATGGAATTTCGTATCACGCCCGCGCGTCAATCCAATAATCGTCACACCGTTCTCCAATGCCTTCACCGCAATATAATCGTTTGCTGTTGAATCGTTTTCCATACTGTCCTCTTTCCTCTCCGGCAATAACCCCTTCTTACTATTATAATATCGTACTTTAGTAAAAATTGCAAGAGCAAATTACAAATAATTTAAGGTTTTGTATGCCGTGTATTTTGTTTATTTTAACTATTTTATAACGACGTTGTCTTCGCCAAATATATTTTGCAGATCCTCAACCGCCGAGGGAGCACAGTTGAACCACAGCCGCCTCGGAACGGACGCCATCTTCCGCGTATCCGCAAAGAACAGCCGCACCTCTGTATTCCCCTGATACGGCGAAAGGCTCTCCTCAACGCGCATAAGCTCATCCCGCGTTTTTGACGGCAACTTTATATAAAGTATTTTATTATGCGACGGTTCCTTCTTTTCGGATCTTGTCCGCAGAGGTGCGATACCCTTTTCAAGAGCTGTTTCTATCGGCTCTATAGTTTCTGCTATGAGCTTCGGTTCCTCATCCTCGCGTATGCTTATACGTCCGCTTATGCATACTATCTCATCCTCACGGAGGATATGTGAATACATTCCAAGTACCTTTGGAAATACGATGCATTCCATGCTCCCAAACGTATCCTCTATCGTGAGAAACGCCATCTGTGAATTCGAGCGCGTCGTTTTGTTTTTCCTTGAGGCTATCGACGCACACACCGTCACATTTTCGCCATCGCCCGGTCCGCTGTCTGTACCCATATAATTACCCTCATCGTCCTTGCGGACGCCTGCAAGTATATCGCCTATATTATGGCTTGCGAGCTTCTCGGTTTTTCCTCTGTATTCCTCCATTGGATGGCCGGAAAGGTACATTCCTATCGACTGTTTCTCGAGCTTTAAAAGCTGCTTTTTGTCAAGCTCCGGAATATCCGGCAGTTCCATCTCCGTCTGTTCTTCGGCAGTATCGAACAGTGAAAGCTGTCCTGCTACATTATCGCGGGCATTTCTTGACATTCCCTCAAGAGCGCGCTCGTATACGCTCAACAGCTGCGACCTCTTTACGCCCATTGAATCGAATGCGCCGCAGTAGATAAGCCCCTCAAGAGCACGCTTGTTGACGTCAAAGCCGGCTGTCCTGTCGAGGAAATCGGAAAAGCTCCTGTATGGACCGTTTTCCTCTCTTTCGCCCACTATCCGCTGTATCACGCCGTGTCCCACATTCTTGACTGCTCCGAGCCCGAATCGTATGCCGTTACCCTCTACCGTAAAGCCATCGCCGCTTTTATTGACGTCGGGCGGAAGTCTGTCTATGCCCATAGCGCGGCAATTTTCGATATAATGGTTTATTTTGTCCATGTCCTCTATGCTCGATATAAGCGACGCCATGAACTCGACCGGATAAAACGTCTTTAGATACGCCGTCTGATAGCAAACAAACGCATACGCTGCAGCATGTGACTTATTGAACGCGTAATTTGCAAAATCATTTATCTCATCAAATATCGCTATCGCAGTTTTTTCGTCTATGCCGTTCCTGATACAGCCCGGTATCTCTCCGTCCTCCGAGCCGTAAATGAAGTTATTGCGCTCGACTTTCATCGCCTCGGCCTTTTTCTTACTTATAACACGCCGCATGGAATCGGCCTTGCCGAGCGAATAGCCTGCAAGGTTGCGCACGATCTCAAGCACCTGCTCCTGGTACACCATACAGCCGTAAGTCACGTTGAGCGTCTGCTCAAGCAGCGGGTGCTTGTACGTAACATCGGCAGGATTTCTTTTGTTATGGATATATCTCGGTATCTGTTCCATCGGGCCGGGGCGGTAAAGTGCGATCCCGGCTATTATATCCTCAAGCGTGTCGGGTCTGAGCTCCTGCATGAACGACTGCATTCCCGCGCTCTCCATCTGGAACACTCCGTCAGTATTTCCCGATGAGATAAGCTCAAAAACTTCTTTCTTATTATAATCAATATTATCGATATCTATTTTTATTCCTCTAGTTTTTTCGATTATCTTTACGGCATTCTCTATTACCGTAAGATTCCTGAGCCCAAGAAAGTCCATTTTCAAAAGCCCGAGACTCTCTACTGTATCCTTCGTAAACTGCGTCGCCGGAAAACCGTCCTTATTAACGGTCAGCGGCAGATAATTAACGAGCGGCTCACTCGTTATAACAACTCCCGCCGCATGAGTGGAAGTATGGCGCGGCAGCCCCTCAAGAGCCATAGACGTGTCTATAAGCTCGTGCACTCTGTCGTCAGATTCGTACGCAGCCCTGAGCTCGCCCGAGACCTCAAGCGCACGCTCAAGCGTTATATTAAGCTCGTTCGGAACAAGCTTTGCGACTCTGTCCACATCCGCATATGACATATTCAGAGTTCTTCCCACATCGCGTATCGCAAGCTTTGCCTTCATAGTCCCGAATGTCACGATCTGCGCCACGTTCTGCTTGCCGTATTTCTCAACGACGTAATCTATG
>CALXRY010000216.1 GCA_944390955.1 uncultured Clostridia bacterium
TATTCCTTGATTACTTCCTTTGGTATTTTCATGTCGAAAAACCTCCTTGATAAAAATTATTTCTACCATAATTTTCACCAAGGAGGTTCGTTTTTATACTTTTTACACAACTTTTTCCGCCGCGTCCGAGATCATTCTATACGGGCTCCAAGGATATTTGTTTTCCGTATATATATTTTCTTTTATGATCCTCTCTGCCTTTTTCAGCAAATCCTCTCTGTCTGGTTTTATCATAACAAGCACCCCCATTGCAGTTCACAGATGTTTAATCGCACGCCTCAAACACCACTATTTCTGTTGAAAAATCGTTTCTTTTATAGTCTACTCTTATGCGCCAATCAGGGTATTCCCCGTACAATTCAGAATCTCTGTTTATCATTTCCGGCTCTATCCACAATCTAAACTTCAGTCCTGTAGCGTTTATACGGTCAGCGAAACTTTTTATGCCGGAAGGCAGTTTTGACATGTATGACGCACTCTTTAAACAACATTTCCGATTAAAAATCATTTGCTTTGTAATTTTTCATTAAAAAAACGTATCAAAACAAAATTAAAAATCTGTTTTGATACGTCTCCTCGTCACTGTATCTTATAAATTCGTAAGTAATTTTCAACGCTTTAATACAATTATACTATATTTCAAAGCATTTGTCAAACTATTATATAAACATTTTACATAGTGCTTATATAATATTTACGCCATAGCGGCGACCATATTCCCCTTGCTATAGATTTTTCAGCACATTCGGGATCCAATATATCTTCCTCCAATTCCTCTATCTGCTCCGCCTCACCGTTCACATATGTCTTGAGCCGCTCAGCGCTCCTGCGCATACGCTGCATAAGCCCGCCTATCCTTATATCCTGTACTTCTAACCCAAATGGCTTGTTCTCTCTGTACCATTGATATTTCAGTGACTCAAGAAATCTCCCTATAAGTGCTTCTACCTTGATACATTCATCTGCCAATACGGCAAGAGCCTGCTTATCTCCTTTTTTATACGCTCTCCTTATACGCAGCCCCAAATCATTTTTTACTGCCAGCACTTCGCACAGTGACTGTATCGTTCTGAAGATATACCCATATTCCTCATTATCCGTCAATGTCCCCAACTGCTTTGCAGTATTTCCGTACAGCTCTCCGTCCTCTTCATTTGCGACACTATCGAATATGCCGAGAAGACAATCGTTATAAAGCATATATTTATCAGGATTTACTATTGCCCCTCCTCCGTTTTCCTTTGCCGTTACCGCAGGAATATCAATCAGCATAAAGTCATCAAAATCTATTCCCGTAAAATCCTTAAAACCCTTCTTTATTTCATTCTCGTCATTTATACCCTGCACAAGCTGCGACACATAATACATCGACGGCAATATTGAAAATACGGACGCCTCGGCTCCGTCATCTCCCCAAACAGTAAAAAATATCCCCTCAGCTCCGTTTTCTGCGCAGCTTGGCACAGCAGCCTTAGCCGCTTTTATCGAGAACAGATTATGCGGCGCAAATCCTGTCCATGTCCACAATCCGCCCGCAAACCAGAACGGACGTACGAAATTCTTATGGGCCTTCATCATGGTATCATAATGGGCTTTATCATTGGAATAATAATCCCAGTACACCGGAGTTACGCCGTCCGGCATAACCGAGCATATATCCTCGTTTATTACTTCCGGAGAATCGGTAGTATTCTCACCTATGCTCATCTGAAAAAACATATCGCTCCACATCATCGGCTCAAGCCCATATCGTTTTGCTATCTCAAGCACCCGTATTAAATGCTCCTTCATTATATCCTTCTGTTCTTTATATCCATTCTTCCTCAAATATTTCCCCGCGCCCAGCATCCATGCTTCATCCATTCCTATGTGTATCCTTTTTGATGAAAACATGGACGTTACCGCTTTAAACATGGACTCTATAAGCTCATACGTCCGCTCATCGCCTACAAGCCGTATATCGTTGCAGTCTATAATCGGCTCATATTCTTTCCATCTCGCTATCCCATTCAGATGCGCAAGCGTTTGTATGCACGGTACCAGTTCAATACCGTGATCAGAGCAATAATTATCTATATCTCTTATCTCTTCGGCGCTGTACCGTCCTCTCATATAGCCGAAATACGGATGACCCTCTATCTCATACGTATCCTCGGTATAAAGCATCAGCGTATCAAATCCCATTCCACTCATTATATCTGCTATACGTTTTACAGTCTCAGGCCGCCGCACGGCATTTCTCGAGCAGTCTATCATTATTCCCATGTTTTTCATCTTATCGATTCCTCACTTTCTTCGCTATTGACAAAGTTTCAAATTTCTTTTATAATAATTTTATAGTAAGTAATCATAAAAAGATAGAACAAATGAAATATAATATAGCACTTTTTTGCGAGGTCACATTATGAACGATATTAATCTATATGAACAAATACCAAAAGATGATCTGCCTGTAAGACTCCATTACCACGACAGCTGCGACTATACTTATCCGGCACACTGGCATGAGCATACAGAGTTCCACTTCATATTCTCCGGCTGCGCAGTTCTCCGCTGCGGAGACGAATATATCAATCTTTCCTCAAAAGACTGTGCGATAATAAACAGCAATGAGCTCCACGAATGTGTAAGCGGGAAATGCAGCTATATATGCATGATACTCCCCCCTTCTTTCCTTGAAAGTGAGCATGTCATTTTCGAAAGGATTGTCCATGATGATGCAATCTCAAAAATATTTGCCGATATGGTTCACATCCTAAAGAACAAAAAAGACCGCTATGACCTTCACATACACGGTCTTGTCTACATTCTTTTATCATATTTGCTGTCATCACATGTAAGAAAAGCTCTTACCGAGAATGAATATATAACAAGAACAAAAAAACTTGATTCTATCAATATTTCTATAAAATATATAAATGAGCATTTTACGGATGATATTATGCTTGATGAGCTTGCGCGCTGCTCTCATATGAGCAGCGGTCATTTCAGCCGCATGTTTAAGGCTGTGACCGGAAAGACGGTAAAACAGTATATAAATGAGCTTCGCCTTTCAAAAGCTGCCGGGCTTTTGAAAAACACGGATATGACAGTCACGGAAACTGCGATTTACTGCGGGTTCTCCGACTCCAACTATTTTTCGCGTCTGTTTAAGCGCACCTACGACAAAACGCCGTGCGAATACAGAAACTCATTTTTCATGAATTAGCAGATTATATTGATATAATCTATAGGCGGCTTTGCATGTTGATAACACCAATCAGTAATTTTAATTACAGGTCTCCTCTTTTCAACTGTATTTTTTATATCGGTACTGTTCTTAAAACATATCGTCCAAGAAAGTCATTGCTTTTTGAGGAAAATATTATATATCAAAAGGTCTAAGTAATACACTGTAATGCAACTTTTTTTATCACTTACTATTGATTTGAATTTGAGCCCCATTTCCACCCATTTTACTGCAAAAGCCTCAGGGCTCTACAATGATATTGTTGTTAATTTTCTTCTTCATGCCATAAAAAAACGCCTCCTGTGGTTTATTTATATTCTACCACAGAAGGCTTAAATTTTACAGACTTTTTTTGCAGGCTCTATTGATAACCATCAATGATTCTCATTTTATACTATTCGACTTTTAGGCTTCGCCTTCGATCCAAGCTTCTATCTGATCTGCATCGGAGGAAGCCGTTCCCCTGAGACCATCCGTAACCTCAGACTCAGTACATATGTTTCGGATCGCCGAAACTGATGTCGCGATACCGCTGCTGCCACTTGTGCAGAACGGCATTATCGTCTTGCCCGACAGGTCATAGCTCTCAAGGAACGTGTTTATTATTCTCGGCATCGTTCCCCACCATATCGGGTATCCGAGGAAAATAGTATCGTATTCGTCTATATTCTCTATTTCACCCGAGATCGCCGGACGTGCGTCGGGATCTTCCATTTCCTGATTTGCTCGGCAGCTATTGTCCGAATAGTTCAGATCCTCGCTCGTGTACGGATCCTCAGGTACTATTTCATATATGTCTGCGCCCGTCACCTCAGCTATGGTCTGAGCCATGGCCTCCGTATTACCCGTTGCCGAAAAATAGACTACAAGCATTCTGTTTTCCTCCTGCTCATTTTCAGAAGGCGTATCACCCGAAGTTTCCGGTGTCGGTGTTGCTGCCGGAGCCGCCGTTGGCTCTGCAGACGGATCAGTCTGTACATCTTCTCCGGATATCGTCACAGTCAATGTCTCTTGATCCCATTCGACGTTAAAGCCAAAGCTTTCTGCGATAAAGCGTATCGGCAGCATCGTTCTGTCATTGATCACAACCGGTGCAGTATCAAGTTCCTGAGGCTCACCGTTTAAGTATGCCGTCGTGCTGTTTATTACAAGCTCAATCATGTCATCACCGTATGTGAGCGACGCTGTCAGAGTCTCGCCGTTCCATTCAACAGTGCCTCCGAGTGTCTCTATTATCGACCGTACCGGAAGAAGTGTTCTATCATTTTCAACTATCGGTGTTGTTCCCATTCCGGGATCGATCTCCTGCTCCTCGCCGTTTACATTCATCATAGACTCGCCGATCTGCATCGTTATAACAACTGAAGCGTCATCCTCGGCAGCGCTTTCGGCAAGCGCCGAATTTATTGCCGTCATAAGATTGAGCGTCCTCGGGAATCCGTTATACGGAGTACACAGAAGAGCCATAGCAAGCATCGTATCGGCTGTATTTCCGGCAGAAATGTTTTCCTGTACGGCTGCCGGTATATCAGCTTCTCTGCCGCCCTCTGCGCCAAGCAATGCAAGGTTAATAAGTGCCTGTACAGCTTCATTCTCGGCGGCCGGCGCGCTCTCACCGTCTATATATGCGTTTACCGCATCAATTACAAGCTCCTGTGTTTCAGCATCAATATTTGCATCGATATACCCCTCATCATCGTCAGTATCATAATGCACTATAATATCAGTAAGCTCCTGTGAATCCGTAGTATACTCTGTATCTATTACCGCTGCTTCCTCGGGCTCTGTTACACCTTCTGCCGACTCACCTTCAACAGCATTAACAGCTGCCAATGCAGCCGCTGTCTTTTCTGTGCCGTTGTTCTCCTCATTTAGTAATAGCGCAGCTATCAGCATGTCCTTTGAATGTCCAACATTGAGGTTTCCTGTGGTGTGTGAACCGACCTGACTTATACAGCTGCCGTTTGCAGCGATAGTACAGAAGGTAAGAAACTCTCTTGTGTTGAGTGACAGGCCTGCACGGTTATAAAAATCGCCAAAGCATATTCCCGAAAGATACAGTGTCTGAAGCCTCTGGCTTGCCGTCATATCCTCTGTTATCGTTCCTATCTGCGGTCCAAAGATATGCCTCTGAACGGCCAATCCGTCGTCATATCTGTCCTCCTCAGTCGATGTTATGCGGCTTGCATCGGGCAGCTCCACACCAAGGGCCTCAAGTGCTTCATCTGCTGCGTCCATCGCATTTATCGCTCTTGTGTACCCGCAATACGGTGCCGATTGATATATTGCTTCCTTGATCTCAACCGCAGTCAATCCATCCTCTACGGCCCGTGCCACAGCCTCGTCGATCGCGCCATAATCCTGATTTGCCGTAAGCGTTACAAGCACCGACAGGTTCTGTAAGTCTGTGTCAAGATTTTCGTTTACATATTCCTCGCGCTCGCTGTCGGTCATTGCCGCAATCGCCGCCGTCACGGTCTCCGTCTCCGACGAAAATACATCGTCGCTTACCGCAAGCACATTCGCTGCGGCGCCAGCCGTCATTGCTGCGGCAATCAAAATAGATACCAATTTTTTCATTGTAAATACCTCCTTGTTAATAAATATATTTTAAACCGCACCCGCGTTTTGCGGCCGCGGAATTATTGACTTATTAAAGCCGGTGCTCATACGTCAACCGCATTCCCGCATATCACTCTTTTTTGTTTTTCGTAAAAGTATTGCTCCATAATGCGAAACAAATATGCATGTCCCCATCATCGCGATGTATTCGCATATAAAACCCGCCAGCCTTTTTGTCATATCAAATCCAGCAAATTCCCTTGTCAGCAGCATATACGACAAGATATCATTATCTATAAAAGCATATATGCCGAACAGTGCCATAATCAGCGCAGCATTTCTCGCAATAATTGTCTGTATTTTTGTAAGAGGCTTTATATGCTTTCTCATCAGCCCCATAAGCATTTTCCAGTGCAATCCAACATGCAGCGACATAAACGTAAATCCCCAGTATGAGGACAGCATATGGAGTTGTCTGGCAAAATATCTTCCACTATTGATCCTTATAAGTCCGAATGCGTTTGAAAGGATTATGCCGCTTACCATCAAACCAACCATAGAAGCAAAAACTGCAATGTTTATCATCGTCTGCGCAGTTCTTGTACAATCGTATTTTCCGCTAAACAGCCCCGCATACCATTTATGATTTAATATATTGTGCATTATATAGAATATAAATTCCGCTATACCCAGCCACATGTGTGTTCTGTTACCGATAAATACGTATGCCATCAGCAGCAACATAATGAGCGTCATGATAATATCAACAATCAGCTTAAAAATCATTCTCGGCTTCATCATTATTTATCCTCTTAAATTATTAAACTTCTTAGTCGTTGTTACTGCCTGAAGTCCTCATCTCATTTCGCAGATAATCGATATTATCTATCTGCCTTTCAAGAATGTGAATTTTATCGAGCGCAATCTTTCTCCTTTTATTCAGCATCTTCATGCATTCTTCGTTGTTTTGTCCCGAAAGCAGAAGCTTCATATATTCATCTATATCATCATTTGAAAAACCAATGTCATGCAGCATCATGATCATACTCAGTCTTTCAATATCTTGATCGTCATACTGCCAGGCTCCCATCACACGCTTTACAGTTCCGCAAAGCTCCATGCTTTCGTATTCCTTTAAAATTTTTATTGGTATACAATATCTCTCGCTTGCTTCATTAATCGTCATAGTGCCCTCCATTTTTTTATTGTCAATCATCTTTCAACTATTATTTTAGCACAGGTTTATGGCAATGTCTAATACTTATCCCACATTTCACATAATGCCTTCCGAGCATTTTTTAATATGCGTTTACTTGCATAATTTGGAATTAAATACGGGCATGTGTATTGCAAAAAACAAGGTAGCTTTTTTATTATTGCTTTTCATGCTTTCATATGATATAATGTTGTTATAAGAATTTCAAAATTACATTACGGAGGTTAAGGATATGGCAGACATACTTAATGTATTAAAATCACGCCGCTCATGTAGAAGCTTTGACGGCAGAACTGTAGAGGAAGAAAAGCTCAATGCGATTCTTGAAGCGGGAACATATGCACCAACGGGAATGGGCAGACAGTCGCCGATAATGGTAGCCGTTCAGGATAAGGAAACTATTGCAAAACTTTCAAAAATGAACGCTGCTATCATGGGAACAGACGGCGATCCGTTTTACGGCGCAGCGACAGTTATTATAGTCCTTGCGGATAAAAATATGCCTACATATCTGTATGACGGCTCACTTGTTATGGGAAATCTCATGAACGCTGCCGAAGCGCTCGGCGTGAATTCGTGCTGGATCCACCGCGCTAAGGAAGAATTTGAAAGCGAAGAAGGCAAGGCGATGCTTAAAGCATGGGGAATAGAAGGCGACTACGAGGGAATAGGTCACTGCGTGCTAGGATACGGGGAAAAGATTCCTGCAAAGCCGCGTAAAGAGGATTATATCTACAGAGTGTAATTCTAAAAAACGCCTCAGATATAGAGCATCAGGGCTATGCCCCAATCATAGGCAGTACGAGAATGGAGAAAAATAATGATAATAGAAACAAGCAGGCTTCTGCTTCGTCCATGGAAAGACGAAGACGCCGGAGAATTATACAAATATGCAAAGGATGAAAAAGTCGGACCTATAGCCGGATGGCTGCCGCATACGAGCGTTGAGGACAGCCTGAGAATAATACATGAGGTGCTTTCCGCTCCGGAAACGTATGCAGTAGTGCTTAAGGAAACGGGAACTCCTGTCGGCAGTGTAGGAATAATGATGAAGGGAAGCGGCAGTGCACCGATGACCGATTCTGAAGCAGAGATAGGCTACTGGATAGGAGTTCCGTACTGGGGAATGGGTATGATCCCCGAGGCTGTCGAGGCGCTCCTTGAACGCTGCTTTAATGAGCTTGAGCGCACTGTGGTATGGTGCGGTTATTATGACGGAAACAAAAAATCCATGAGAGTCCAGCAAAAATGCGGGTTCCTGTATCATCATACTCAATTAGTCAAATCTCAGATGCTGAATAAGACTATGACGGAGCATTTTTCCTACATTACAAAAGAGCGCTGGGAAAGGCGCAAGAACAAATGGAATATTGCGGCGCTTAGGGATAAGCCAGAATACAGCCATAAAGCTTCAATGTGGTTTCATGATAAGTGGAACATTCCCGAATCTGTGTATTATGAAAGCATACTAAAGTCACTACATGAGCCCACCGTAGTACCACAGTGGTATGTTTCTATCGGCTCTGACGGCGAGATAATAGGCGGCGCCGGAGTTATTGACAATGATTTTCATGAGCGAAAAGATCTGTCGCCGAATCTCTGTGCACTTTTTGTGAATGAGGAGTACAGATGCCGCGGAATGGGCGGCTCTCTGCTCGATTTTGTATGCGCAGATATGAAAAGATTGGGCTATGAAAAGCTCTATCTTATTACAGATCATAAAAAATTTTATGAAAGGTACGGATGGGAGTTTTTGTGTATGGTCAAGGAGGACAGCGGCGGACTGACGAGAATGTATGTAAAAGAGATAATATAGAAAAGGAATGAGCGACTGTGTCTGTTTTGATAAGAAAAGCTGTGTCTCAAGATGCAGAGATATTACTTGATATTTACAGGCCGTATGTGGAAAATACGGCTATATCATTTGAATATAAAGCTCCTGATATACATGAATTCAGATGCAGGATGGATAATCTCATAGAGAAATATCCGTATATTGCTGCCGAAGAACAAGGACAGATCGTCGGGTATGCGTATTCGTCCGCATTCAATGAACGGCAGGCGTACGCGAGATCGGTCGAGACAACGATATATATACGGCAGGACTGCAGAGGTATGGGGTACGGAAGCAAGCTTTATACTGCCCTTGAAAAAATGCTTCAGGAGCAGAACTTTCTGAATATGTATGCATGCATAGCATATACCGACAGAGAGGATGAGTATCTGACGAATGCAAGCATGCGCTTTCATGAGAGCATGGGCTTTAAAACTGTGGGGCATTTCCACAGCTGCGGCTATAAATTCGGACGCTGGTACGATATGCTCTGGATGGAGAAATTCATAGGTGAGCATAAAGTTGTTGTATGAAAAGAGGAGGTGTCTAAATGCTCATTGAGCAAATGACAAACAGAGAATATCATCAGTCCATGCTGCTGTTTTCGGGAGCGCTCAGAGAGCTTAATACGAAGTTTGAGATAATCAACGAGGAATTTGCGATACGCCTTAAATCGAATCCGATAGAGCACATAAAATCAAGACTGAAAACTCCGCGTTCAATAGCGAAAAAGCTCGTAAAAAAGGGACTTGAGCCGACGCTTGAAAATGCGCTTGAATATATAGATGATATAGCCGGCATACGGATCATATGCTCTTTTACCGAGGATATATACAGAATAGCGACTGTAATACAAGCACAGAATTATATAAAGGTGCTGAAGATAAAGGATTATATACTTAACCCTAAGGCAAACGGCTACAGGAGCTATCACATGATAGTTGAGGTACCGGTTTTTCTGTCGGGAAAAACAGAGATGACAAGAGTAGAAATACAGATACGAACGATAGCTATGGATTTTTGGGCGAGCCTTGAGCATAAAATACGCTATAAATTCGAGAGCGAAGTCCCTCAGAATATAAATGAGGATCTGCTTGAATGCGCAAATATAATATCGTCGCTTGATGAAAAAATGCTGTCTCTGAATAATGAGATAGAGCGGTATAAGCTATAACTGAAAGGCTGATGTATTAAATTATTCTGACGGCATATACTAACGGTACATTAAAGACAGGAGGTATTTTTAATGCCGGAGAATAAAAAGAACGAGGCGGTGCGGAATACAAATAATATCAAGCCGCAGAACCAGCACTATAATATAAAAAAGCAGGCCCTCGGTCCGAACGGGAAAAGAGGTAACTGATATGGCAAAGCAGGGAATGAGGCGTGAACGCTACGGCGATATCCACGGAGTGAGAAAGCCAAATGAACACAGCGATAAAAACGACGTAAAGCCTGTGCCTGAGATACAGGGTAAGTCAAAGACAACAAAAGAAAAGGCCGCACCTATGTAAGGGTGCGGTCTTGCTGAAGTAAATACAAGGAGATATTCAACGTGAAAAGCTACGATAAGAACAATACTTCACATTTTGCAGATACAGAAAACATTAGAATCGCCAAAGGAAGCATGTTTAAACAGAGTGAGACTGTAGGATTAGAATACATAAAATCAATTGATCCTGACAGGCTGCTTGCGCCGTCGTTTGAGATGCACGGTCTTTCCTCACCGAACGGTAAGGAAAGATATTCGGGCTGGGAAAGGAAGCATGCCAATAACTGGACTGATGGCGGAGGCGATAAAAGCTTTACGCTTGCCGGACATTCGCTCGGTCACTGGATGAGTGCAGCCGCAGTATTTTACAGGGCCACGGGAGATAAAGAAATCCTTGAAAAGCTTGATTACACAGTCGCTCAGCTTGACATGCTCCAGACCGAAACTGGCTCGGCATATATCGGCGGCTGCCCTGAGGATACTTTTATAAGGTGCTTCAGCGGCGACCCTGACTGGAGCGACGGCTATTGGGTGCCGTGGTATGGTATACATAAAATTTATCATGGGCTTGCGGACGCATATATTTATGCCGGTAATGAAACGGCCTTTAAGGTGTTAAAAAGACTTGCAGATTGGGCAGTTGACGGTACTTCTGGTCTGCCGGAGACGTTTATGCAGTCGATGCTTGACGTAGAGCACGGCGGAATGAATGAAATATTTGCGCTGATGTATAAATTCACAGGAGACGAAAAGTATCTTGATACGGCGCGGCGGTTTACTCATGATTCCGTGCTTGAACCTCTGATCGCGGGAAGGGACTTGCTGTCCGGGCTTC
>CALXRY010000217.1 GCA_944390955.1 uncultured Clostridia bacterium
TCCGATACGTTTTTGATGGGTACCGATTTTCTGAGTATCTCTGTCTGCGGAAGCGCCGGCGTCGTAAACTCCGTATCCTTTACATATCCGCGTATTATTTCGGCGAGTCCGTCGGCGTCCGCGTCGCCGCAGATGTATATATCTATCGGCGACGATGTTATCATAGACTTATAATAGCAGTAGAGCGACTTTGCGCCGATCTTTTCTATATCCTCCGCAGTGCCGAGACGCGATATCGCAAACGGCTCGCCCTCGCACATCTCCTCGATGCAGCGAAGCGACGCGTAGCTGCGCTTGTCGTTCATGAGCGACAGTATCCTGTCCTTTGAGTTTTCCTTTTCCTGATCAAGAATTGTCTCGTCAAAAGCGCCGTCGCATATATTCGGCTCGAATACTACCGACAGCATAAGCCTTATAAGCTCGGAAAGCAGGCTTTCTCCGTCGGCTGCGTACTTGTCCGAGATGGTTTCCGCATCAAAATAGATTATATGGTCCTCTCCGCGCTTTATGACTGTGCCCGAAAGCGATGCGCCGTAGAGGCTTTCAAGGTATTTTGAGATCGCCTCCGAATCGGGGCACAGCCTGCAGCCGCGGCGCAGAACATAGGGGAGCACCGCATTCATTGACGCTTCTTCTTTTTTTAACGGACGGTGTATGAACAGCCCGACAGTAGTGGTCTTAAGCTTTGTCATAGGTATATACTTGAGTGTTATGTTGCTGTTTATGCTTATTTCCCGCATATTACGTATATCCTTTCTGATGTTAAAAACTTAACAATATTCTCTGCATATATATTATACCTTTTTTTGCGATATGTCAACCCGTAAATGACGATATTTCCTCCAAAGTAATATTTTCATGGAGAGCGAGGTTTATTCCGTCAGCTATAGTCTTAGCACATTTTTTTATTACAAGGTCGATGTCCTTTGTCGTTACCATAAGCGGAGAAAGCTCCTCGGGTATATCGACATCCGAGATGTTTCGCGCGTCTATGACTGTCGGAACGCCGACGGCAATGACCTTTACGCCGAGCGTTTCAAGATTTATGCCGTCGCGGTCGTTGCCGACTCCCGCGCCGGGCTGAATGCCCGCGTCGCTTATTTGAATGGTATTTGAAACGCGGCTTATATCGGCGGCGGCAAGCGCGTCGACGGCTATCACAAGGTCAGGCCTCAGAAGCGAGACTATGCCTTTTATGGTTTCGACTGTTTCCATCCCTGTGGTCCCGAG
The DNA here is from genome assembly GCA_944390955.1 of uncultured Clostridia bacterium. Lineage (GTDB taxonomy): Bacteria > Bacillota > Clostridia > UBA1381 > UBA1381 > Ornithomonoglobus_A. Next base: position 1,231 of record CALXRY010000217.1, read on the forward strand.
CACCCCGGGGGCTATGGCGCATACGCCGCTTATATTGTCGCCGAGGTATTCCTGCATATGCTTTTTCAGATGGTGCGTCACCATTATGTGCGAAAGCGTTTCTGTGCCGAGCGCATCGGGAGTTATCGCGCGGTTCCCGAGCCCTGCGACGAGCGTCAGCGAGCTGCTGCTTATATCGGTCATTTCGCGTATCTCATGAGCGATAAGCCCGCATACGTTTTTATAGTCCTCGGTGCTGTATTTGAGGTTTGGACACTCTATAGTGATGTAGTTGCCTATCGATTTTCCTATGGCTTTTTCTCCGGCTGTATTCGTTACCTCGACTCTTGAGACGGTTATCCCGTTTTCATCGCGGTTAGTGACTATCACTCCCTCAATCTTTCTGCCGTCCGCCGACGACAGCCGGTGTGCCTCGAGAGCAAGGTCGGTACGTATGTTTTTCGGCATTATGTTCCTCCGTTCCGCCGCTGAAATGCGGCACAAAATATTTAGGCTGCCGCTTTTAGCGCAGACCGTTTCAAGTCTGTAAAAGCCTTGAAACTACGAACGAAACGAACCACTCGAGGTACACATAGTACATCTTCGGGCAGGGGTTTGCAGGCAAACCTTCGTTTCGTCCGTTCTGCATCTAAAATCGATCAGCCAATGTGATTATTGATACAGCAGTCATTTTGCGTTTGTTGTGCGACAGCTGCTATTATTCTTTGTAAAAAGCCGAAAACAATACATGATTCTTATTCAATGCTTGCGCGGAAGCGGCTCGGCGACAGACTTGTATGCTTTTTAAATGTCTTGTAAAATACAGAGTATTCGTTAAAGCCGCAGTCAAAGCACGTTTCCTTCGGCGATTTGTTATCAAGCAGCATTGATTTTGCGAGGCTTATGCGGCGGATATTTATAAATTCATGTATGGTATAGCCTGTCGCTTCCTTGAATATATGGCATAGATGATATTTATTTATGTAGAATTTTTCACATATGCTGCTGAGGGAAAGGTCCGAGAGCAGGTTGTTGTCAATATATTCGATCACTGCGGAGATTTTTTTGTCTGTACCGCCGGCAGTCCTGCTGTTTTTTGAGAGCTTTTTATAGGCGTTGTTTATCTGCACCATGAGCTGTATGATATACGTCTTTACCATTATGTCGCTTTCCGGCAGGCGGTTTACAATGTAATAGGGGATTTTTTTAAAAAACTCGGCGATGCTGAATTCCCTGACGAGCTCCGCATCGAGCCTGTTGTATTCGCCGGAAATGCGATTGCCGGAAAGAAAAAGCAGGTTTACGCCGGAATATTTCAAATATTGCGGGGATATCTGTACAAAATGGCGCTCGTAAGAAGAGCCCTCCCTGCATTCGATACTGTGCACCTCGCCAGGGCGTGTTACGATAATATCACCATCGCACATAGGATATTCGGTAGTTTCCACAATAAAGCGCCCGTCAGCTTTTATAAAATACATTATTTCGTAGTATTTATGAGTATGCGGAGGAAAGTTGTATGCGCCCATTTTATTGTAGCTGTATAAATAGTCGCTGTTCTTGAAAGAGATCATCAGCATTCACCTCAAATATTATTATATCACAAAACCGCAATATTTGCAATCAGAAAAACAATAATCGCAAATACAAAACAATATAATTATGCTATGATAATTACATAATAATAAAATGCCTTCGGAAAGTATCTGTGGGCAGTATGCACTATCGGGCAGTTTCGGCAGCAGAGACTTGCACAGGCCGTACAGGGAGAGCGGCAAAGCTGATAAGGAAAGCGGTTCCGTCAATGCCCGTGTTTTATTTATGAGGAGGAGATGTCATGAGAAAGAAGATTTCAGCCTTTTTGTCGCTCATAATGGCGCTGCAGCTGATGCTGGCTGCGGTACCGGCGCTTGCACAGGCTGAAGAGAGCGTACCGTATACGGCTCCGGAATCGCCGGCGGTAACGTTCAACATGAACCTCGACTGGAAGTTCTTTGAGACCGGCACGGACAGAGAGATAGATTACGCTATGTCTCTGGCTGATAAGGACGGAAAGAAATTCTATGAGGTCGGTTACGACGATTCCGATTGGAAAACGGTCAGCATACCGCACGCCGTAAACGGCGACAATGCGTTTATGAATGCTATTGCCGATTCCGGCGGCGGCTATAAGCGCGAGGTGCTGCTGTATAGAAAGACCTTTACCGTTCCCGAGGCGGCGGAGGGCAGCAAATATTTCTTCGAGATGGAGGGAATAAGACAGGCTGCTTACGTATGGGTCAACGGACAGCCCGTAGGCTACTACGAGGCCGGCGTCACTGCGTTCGGCTTTGATATTTCAAATTACGTAACGCCCGGCGAGCAGGCCGTTATCGCGATATGCGAGGACGGAACGACTGCAAGGGGAACAACAGGCAGGATACCGTATGAGACTGTACCGGGCGAACCGTGGGGCTCAAGCTACACACCGGACAACTATAAAACAACCGTCGGCGACGGCGTCCAGTTCCAGTGGAATACAAAGGACTTTAACGAGGCGCAGATAGGTCTTGTTTATGACGCGTATCTGCACGTTACGGGCAGCGTTTATCAGACGCTCCCGCTTTATAACAACCTAAAGACAACCGGCAATTACATATATGCTACGGATTTTGACATAAGAGAAAACAAGGCTACGATAAACGTACAGGCGGAGATAAGGAACGAGTCGGGAGCCGACGGAACGTATACGCTCGACGTTGCGGTTGTTGACCATGAGGGCAATGCGGTGTATCAGTTCAGCAGTGCGGCGACTGAGGTAAAGGCCGCATCCGATGCCGGCGTCGTTTATGAAACGGCAGTCGAGGACGACGCCTACAGTCAGGAGAAGCTTGACTATACGTATCCCGTCGAGGACGAGAACGATATGCCGACCGTGAGCGAGGACGGCGACGTTATCACGTATGCAACGGTTGACGGAGTGCTTCAGGCAACGGAGCATAACGAGATAGGCAAGACGCAGGTCAATACTCCCGATGTTACATATATAACGGCAAGCTATGACGCGGACGACGTACGCTTCTGGTCGCTTGACGACCCGTATCTCTATACAGTATATACTGTACTGAGAGATGCAGACGGTAATGCCGTTGATGTAAAGTCGGAGGAAACAGGCTTCAGAAAGGTCACCTACAGCCAAAGCGGAGGACTTCAGATAAACGATAAATCCGTATGGCTCAGGGGCTATGCACAGCGTTCGACCAACGAGTGGGCGGTTGTCGGCTCTGCTACTGATTGGCTAAACGACTATGACATGAAGCTTCTAAAGGAGAATAATGCCAACTTTATAAGATGGATGCATGTTGCGCCGAAGCCGGCACAGGTGCGATCGACCGACAAATACGGCATAGCCGTAGTATGCCCTGCAGGCGATAAGGAGGGTACGGCTCCGTGCGGAAGACAGTGGACGCAAAGAGTGGAAGCGATGCGCGACGCTATGATCTACTACAGGAACAGCCCGTCGGTCATCTTCTGGGAGACAGGCAACAGCCCGATGGGGATGGAGGCAAAGGCGAATGAGATGGCCGAGCTCCGCGATGCTATAGACCCGTACGGTATGAGATTTATAGGCGCGCGTTCAACGAGATCGGCAAACGAGCTTGATTACGAATATAATTATGCCGGAACGATGTACGGCAATTATGCCGACGCCGCAAAATCGGCAATGGCCGAGAACGGCATATACGGTCCTATAATGGAGACGGAATATGCCCGTGACGAATCTCCGAGGCGTGTGTGGGACGATTATTCACCGCCCGATTACGACTACGTAAATAAATGGCTCGGCGACGGCGCAAGCAAGGACGACGGCTACGATGTATGGGATCTTACCCAGGAGGAGGTTACCGTCAATAACGTAAAGGAATACGCGGATAATTACTATGCGAACCGCATGGGCGGCGGCGGAAGAGACCTGTATTCGGCGGCGGCGATGATGGTATGGTCGGATTCGAACATGCACGGAAGGAACTCCGGAACAGAAAACTGCCGTACGTCCGGACGTGTCGACCCCGTAAGGCAGACAAAGGAAATGTATTACGGAACACAGGCGGCGCAGTCGGATGAAGCAGCCGTTCATATAATAGGTCACTGGAGCTATCCGGAGGTAAGCGACAGCACGTATAATTATTTTGAAAAGGTAAGGGATGCGAGCGACCATTACTGGACATATACCGATAATGTGCTGAAGCGCGACCCGACAACAAAGACCGTATACGTTATCGGTTCGGCAGCTGTTGCAAAGATAGAGCTGTACAGGATAGACGGAGACGAGCAGACGCTTCTCGGAACGGATGAGGAAGCCGACAGCTATTTTGTATACCAGTTTGATGATATAGACGTAACTCTCGGCGATGGAGTCATTGCAAAGGCATACGACGCAAGAGGAACGGAGATCGCAGCTCATCAGATAGACCGTACATACGACGCGGTAAGCATAAGGCTGACGCCGGTAACGGCGCCTGAGGGCTGGAAGGCCGACGGCTCGGATATAGCGTATTTTGACGTTGAAGTAATAGATGAAAACGGAAACGTCTGCGCTCTGAATTATGACAGGATAAACTTCACCTATGAGGGCGCGGGCGAGTTCCTCGGCGGCTATAACTCGGGTATGGGCTCGGGCTGTTTCCAGAACAGCGCCGCAAGCACCGGGATATCAAATTATTTTGGCGGCGCAAAGGACGAGGTATCGACTATAGGTAAGGATTACGTATACGCCGAAAACGGAACGAACAGGATATTTGTAAAATCAACAAGGGATGCCGGAACATTCACGCTTACAGCTCAGATGGATGGAATGCTGCCCGTATCGCAGACGATCACCTCGACAGCTGTTGAGACAGAGGGCGGACTTACGACTGAGATGCCCTCGACATGGGATCCGGGAGTAGCTCCTCCGCCGGTGGACAACACCGTTTCGCCGCTGGTAACTCTCGGTGAAAAGACGAACCTTGACTGGGGTAATTTCATTATCGTAAAGGAAGAGGATACTAACGTTTATTATGACATAACGTTTAACGGCGAAGTACTCGACGTATCACCGAGAGCAAGAGCCGGGATAAACAATATGATATTCGGCCCGATAGTACAAGTGCTCGATGCGCTGAAGGCCGCAGGAGCGGATCTTACCTATACATATGACGATTCCGTACAGGGAAGCGCAGAGCTTGCAATGACCGCGAACGGTCATGTATACAGGTTCATAGAAGGTCAGAACCTTATGTATATAGACGGCTATGATCAGGCCAATTCCGAGCTTACAGAGGATATGCCTGTTATTGAGGACGGAGTCATGATAGCTCAGCTCAACTCCATGATAAGCAAGATCCCGGGAGTAAGCTATACGATAGACAGAGAAGCGCTGACGTTTGATATAACGTTTGCGGCGGCAGAGTAAGGGGGTATGTGACAATGAAAAGAACAAGAGTATTGTCGTGCGTATTGGCGGCGGCTGTTTCGGAATTTGCCGCATTCCCCGCGCTTGCCGACTACACGGAAGGCACATATGATGTAGAGCGTGAGCGCATCACATATGACGATGGTTCGGCAACAAATGATATAGACGGTTCTCCGGCGCTGCAGGTAGGCGGGAGCGGAGATTATGATTACGATGAAGGGATAGATGACAGAACGTATATGTTCAAATTTCCGAGCAACGGCGGGAATTGCGACATGATGACAAATGACTTTTTCCTGTCGTTTGATTTCAGGTTCGACACGATAGACGGAGCTGTGCCGGGCGTAATAGGAATAGACAGAGTGGATGACAACGGAAGAAACGAAAAAACCGGTCCGAAGTTTACATACTATGACGGTCGGATACGTAATGAGACGGGAAGCAACAGGTATGAATATATCGGTAATATATCTCCAGATACATGGTATACGATAGAGCTGGAAGGGAAGATGGTCGTTGATGATGCGGCCGTGGAATTCAGGCTCTACGGATATGAGGACGGAGAAAAAACGCTTATAAGCTCAGAGCCAGCTCTGAATCTGAGACAGTTTTATGCCGGAGCAAACAACGGAAGACCAAATCTTATGTATGCGGCGAGCGCCAGCATAGATAATGTGATATTTATCTCGGAATATCCCGATGAAGTGCGCGTGACAAGCGATGCATCGGAGGTCGATGCGGGTCAGTCAATAACGCTCGATTATGAAATGTACAGATTCGATAAGCTTATGACGAAGCATGACGTTGTCTGGTCGGTATATGATGAGGCGAATGCGTCCGAGATAACGGATGGCAGCGTTACGATAAGCGACAGCGGCGTCCTGAGAGCCGATATAAATTCCGATGATCAGACCGTTACCGTAAGGGCTACGACTAATGCGAGCGGACAGGAGCTTACCGGGACATATCAGGTGAAGATAAATGCAGTTTCAACCGAAGACGAGCCGTTCGACAGCATCGTTATAAGCGGCCCGTCGTCTGTAAAAGCGGGAACGTCTACGCAGTATTCGTTCACTGCGGAAAAGAACGGCGCTGACGTTACAGATACGATCGAGGACAGCGACGTTGTATGGTCGGTATATACTCCGGACGATTTGCTTGAAAACGGGAATACCGGAATAAAGGCGGAAAACGGACTGCTGAGCATAGACGATAGCATAATAGCTCAGAATATAGTCCTGAGAGCTTCAACTGAGAGCGGAACAGTATACACTTCATATCCTGTTGCGATAGAATTTTCGGATAACCAGACGGAAACGGTTCTCGGATACAACGCCTGCGAGACGGATATGGGAATGACGGAAAGAGCGGACTCATGGGACGGCTCATATGCCTACAGAACGACGGGCACGCCGCAGATCGTGACAATTGCGGACAGCACCGAGTATACGGTCACTTCGCTCGATATAAAATTTGAGCAGGAAAACAGCGGCTTTACTTTGAGGCATGGCAGAGCGAACAAGACAAATCCGTGTATAAGATACCATGACGGAAAGCTTTCCGTTCAGACGGGCAGCTCCGATTGGGATCCCTATATGGATATTGATACGGGTACGTGGTATCATATGGAAGTGCTCTATTCAAGCAGTCGGAACAACGCTTCAATGTCGATAGCTCCTTACGGTGCTGACGGAACGCTGGGTGAAGCGGAATATTATTACGCAATAAATACAAGACAAAATGAACTGTATAATTCGCTCCAGATAGAATCCGGAACGGTCGTTGACAATATAAAGATCGCAGTGCCTAAGGCTGATAAGATACAGCTCTCAGCCGAGAGCAGCAGTATGTTTGCCGGAAGCGATAATCAGATCACGGCGAACGTATCGAGGAACGGACTGCCGCTTCTCAGCTACTCGGGACTTACATGGGAGGTGCTCGACAGCGATAATCTTCCGATAATAAACGGAAGCGTTACGATAAGCCAGACGGGTCTCCTCACAGTCGATACTATGGCGGCCGAGCAGACGATAAACGTTGTAGCATCGTCGGGAGACGTTTCGGCGTCGATACCGATAACGATCCAGTCAAGCGAGGTGTTCAGAGTAACGAACCTCGGATTGAATGAGGAAAAGACAAAGATCGTAAAGATGTATGTCGACAAGGACTTCTACTATAACGACAGCGTTACATTTATAATCGCTGTTTACAGCTCTGAGGGCGAGCTAAAGGGAGTATCGTTCAGGAGCGGATACGGCGATAACTACGGTATCGGACCGAATGAGGTTAATTTTGACTTCACTCTGCCGGAGGATTTTGATCCTGCGACCGATACGATAAGCACGTTTGTGTGGACTTCTCTCAATTAAACTCTCTTATAACAAAACAATGCGGCGGGGCATATGCCCCGCCGCGTTTTTGCGTCTATGGACAAATTATGCATAATATGTTATAATCACAAAAAATAATATAAGAGAGGTAACGAATCATGAAAGGACTGTATATCCATATACCGTTCTGCATAAGAAAATGCCTGTACTGCGACTTTGTTTCCGTGACGGACGGCAGCGGAATATTCGCGGACTATACAGGCGCCGTTATAAAAGAGGCGGAGGAATATAGGGGAGAAAAGATAGATACAGTGTTTATCGGCGGGGGCACCCCCACAGTCCTGCCGCCGGAGCTCATCGGGCGGCTTTTGGAGGGTATCCACAGAATATTCAATATAGCTCCGGACGCCGAGATAACGTCTGAGGCAAATCCCGGAACGCTCGATGACGGCAAAATATCGGCGCTTCTCGGCGGAGGCGTGAACAGGATAAGCGTCGGCGTACAGAGCTTTAACGATACGGAGCTAAAAGCCGTCGGCAGAATACACGATGCAAAAACGGCATATAATACAGTCTGTAGGCTCAGTGAGCGAGGATTTTCAAATATCAGCATCGACATTATGACCGCACTGCCGGGGCAAGATATGAACAGCATAAAAAATACTCTTGAGACTGCCGTATCTCTTCCGGTGGCGCATATAAGCGCTTACAGCCTGATAATCGAGGAAGGTACGCCGCTCGAGAAACAATATGCCGAAGGAAAGCTCACCCTCCCTGACGACGATGCCGACAGGGATATATATCATTTTACCGTTGATTTTCTTCGTGAGCACGGCTTTGACCGCTACGAGATATCGAATTTTGCAAGGCGCGGCTTTGAATGCCGTCATAATCTGAAATACTGGGACTGCAGAGAATATATCGGGCTCGGCGTCGCCGCGCACAGCTATATCGGGAACAGGCGCTTTTCAAACAGCCGCTCCGTGACCGGGTATATGAGCTGCAATGAGCGGGAGGAAACGGTATTGTCGCGCGCCGATGAAATATCGGAGTTTATGATAATGGGCCTGCGAAAGTTCTGCGGCGTGAGCGAGGCGGAATTCAAAAAGCGCTTCGGCAGCGGAATGGAAAACATTTTCGGAAAGGAATTAAGGCGCTTTACGGAGCTCAGGCTCATGGAGCATAAAAATGGGAATTATTTTCTCACGGACCGAGGGATAGATGTATCGAACAGCGTGATGTGCGACTTCATCCTGACGTGAAATAAGCGGCGCATCTCACCACCCGCCGTGGCTCGGAGTATCCGTATACGCCGTCGCCCCGTTGGGCGGCAATCTGTAATCACCGCCAAGAATGGCGGACGCCGGAGGCGGCTTTTGCGCAGCAAAAGTGATGAAAAGCTTCTTTACACGTCAGCGTGAAATAAGCGGCGCATCCCGTTTTCCCGCTTAAAATCAACATTAATATATAAATATTGTGTAATGCTTTTGCATTATTTTTACAAAAGCTTAAAAAATGGCTTACCTATGCGGTTTATAAGCATTTTTCATCAACAACCAATTGTAAAATATTAGGTCAAAAATGTCGAAACTGTACAGTACTGACGAATGGTTGTATGTCAAAAAGTATGTCAAATCAATAAGCGACATAAAAACAAAATAAAACATAGCAGACAATAATATCAAATTTCTTAAAAATGCATAATGTATAACTAAAAATGCATAATATACATTTGCATAAATATACACATCTATAAACGACAAACGAATAGATGCTATATCAACGTTTTTCCTTTATAAATGTGTATATTTTATTTAATAAAAATACGCAAACAACGAAAAAATAAGAGAACTATTCATTAACAGTTCTCTTATATATATTCTATTATTATCCTGTATGATATTTACTTAATTACCATACCCCAAATCGTTTAGTATGTCAAATAACCACGATAAACCTTTGGGCGTAACCTTAGTAACACCACATGCAAATCCGTTTCTACCCGTAGAGTATTTCACTACAAAATACCCAGAGTCGCAATATGTCTAATAAGCGACAAGCATTTTATATTACAAATGTAATACTACTTGACAAATCAATAAGTCTATAGTATAATAGATTTATAGACAGTATAATTTATCACACATAAGGTTCTTTGTTTTATTTGATAAACGGACAAAGAACTTTATTTTTGATTGGAGATGAATTCTTTTTAAGTGAAATGTAACATAATCGTAATATTTAACAATCATCATATAATTTATTGATAATTTATTGACGAAATATGAAACTTGATGTATAATAAACAATGCGAACTCACATAAATACAAGATTTCATATTAATAAAATAGAATGACGTTGTAATAGCTACAACTCTAATTTTTAATGAGTATATAATACTTTAAGAACAATTTTATGTAAGGATCATTTGTTCCTTACTAAGCGAATCTCAATTTTTATGATAAATCGAATAATATATTGTATCATTTGACAAAAATAAAAATTGAAAAATGGAGAAAATAAAATGTATAAAAAATTAGACGGACTTTCAATGGACTTAGAAAAAATAAATAAAGAAAAATTAAAATCAGTATTTCCGGAATGTTTTTCGGAAGACAAACTTGACATAGACAAGCTTTTATCCCTTTGCGGAGAATACATAGATAACGATTTTGAAAAATACAAGTTTGAGTGGAAAGGAAAATCGGAATGTTTACGTCTTGCACGGAAGCGTTCTACGGGAACTTTACGCCCATGTCACGAGGAGAGTGTAAACTTTGATGATACACAAAACATCTACATTGAAGGTGATAATCTTGAAGTATTAAAACTATTACAAACCACTTACTACAATAAGGTTAAAATGATATATATTGAGCCAATAATAGCGTGATTGATACAGTACATATTGCAACATTCCTTGTTTTCAAGCCTTTTTATTCAGCAAGACCACGAAGGTCTTATTTTTTTTAACACGCTCTCATTTTCAAATAAGGTGGATTTTGCTATGGTGCAAAATTTAACGAAGTCTATATGATTTAACGAACTTGGTATAGTTCGTTAAAAGTTGTTCATAGTGCCGGTTTTTTGTATTCGCTTGACTTTTGAACTTTTGCGAGGTATATATCATGGTGCGGTTTGAAAGAAGGAAACAAAATGCTAAAGAAAGAAATAAAATATCGGTTGTGCAGATTATTGATTGCAAATCTTCAAGGAGATGGATTTTTGTCATCTAATGATGTCATAAAGGTAAATGAACTGTTGCTTGACCGGATAGACACGCCATTTCGGTCGGTAGAAAATATGTATAATAGTATCGGTGATGGAGTAAAAGTCAATGAAAGATAAAACAATTACAAGGGTTGTTCCTATTCCTAGGATTACAACTATCGCCAATAAACCCATCAGAAAAAAGCAAGTTACTGTATATTGTGATGCGAAGAGTTCTTGTACAGGATGATAGAACAGTCCGAGCGCATTTTATAAATAACTATACAAAATTATCATAAAAGTTATCTAATATAAAAATAAGATGTAGATGGAAATATTCTTGCATCAGTCAATCAAAGCTGTCAGTCCTTAAGAGGCTATTATTTAATAATTTTTGCATCTTCATCATATTTAATTATGCCAAGTGATACCGTGAGTTAATAGTTACACCATCGATAGCAGACCTACTGGGTTTTATTTTTTTGCCTTTTCAATTCTATAATTTTTGCGGATGCTGCTTATTATGTCTGTAGTTTAATTTGAGAAATCTGTCGAGAATGTAAAAAATATAGCGTAGTATTTATTGATGAATAAAAAGGCCTTCAAAAAAATCCGCAAAAAAGTGTAATTTTACTATTGCCTTTTTTGTTTAAGTGTGATATAATATATTATATATCAATTGGAGGTTTGTCAATGGCAGATATGAAAGTAAAAAAACTAACATACGATGAGATGTTCAACTCGACTACTATGTTCTATATCAATGACAGATGTGAAGAATCTATTAAGCAAACAATTGATGCTCAGACTGCGGATATCCTCGTTGGACTTAAGACCATAACCAGCAAGGAAACGCTGAAGCAATATATTATTGATCACAAGGATTCGTTGGATAGGCTCACCTCTGTAGCAGAAATTTCCGAAGAAAGATTCAAACGGATGGTTTCGATGATAAGAAAAGACAGAGGTTTCGTTTTTGCGACAGAATGGGGACTCAGTAAGATCCGCTCAGCGATGATGGAAAGTCCTGCAATGATGGAAAGTGTTCTGAATCTCATTTGGGACGGAAAACATGACCCTAAAATGCAGGCATGTATTCCTTCGTTCTATTTGGAGAATATGGCTATGAATGATAGTACACTGGCAAAAATTCAGGATGAGGGTAGTGTCCGACAGTTGGTGAAGCGAGGGTTAGAAGGTACCTACAGTAATATGATTGGCGATGCAATCTTGTCCGACATAGAAAAAGAATTGAAACGGGTTTGTGCAAAGCACGGACTTGAATATCAAAAGAATGTTCGGATTCCGAAGTTTGATCGAGCCGTTAGTTTTGTCTTAGAATCTCCTGCCAATCCGAAACTAATTCTCGATGTTTCATATAGTGTTACCACTTCAAGTAGCCAGGGAAGCAAAAAGGAAACTGCGAGGAAAACAGAAGCGGTTATTAAGTCCGAACGAAAAGTCGGGAATAATATTATCTTCGTCAATTTTCTGGATGGTGCCGGATGGATTGGTAGACAGGCTGATTTAAGAGAAATCCATAGATGTTCTGACTATGTCTTAAATTTTCAGAATATGGGACTGTTGGAAGATATTATTGATGCTCACATTGACGAATTATAACTGAGGAGGAATTGAAATATGGACGCTACTGAAAGAAAAACAAAACTAAAGGAATTTACTAATCACCCTGAGAAGGCGTGTCGGACTGGCATTCCTATCGTTTATCATGGTAGTATCATTACTCTTGATGCTTATGAAATCCCACTCGAGTATCTTGTTTATAACCCGTATAACGGAAGAATAGGAAGTGTTGTTAAGTCTTACGAACGGCAAAATCATCAATTGAATCCGGAAGATCCTGATGACAAGCGAATTATCGAAAAGTTTCTATGGGATTCCAAACCCGAAGCTAATAAGAAAACCAAGGAGCGTCTTCTGAAAGAACATCAACAGAGACATGGTATTGTGACGGCGGACGGTATGATAATTGACGGTAATCGCCGCGCAAGTCTACTGAACAACATAATGGCAGATGAAAGTATCCCATTTAATGAAAAAGGGCACTGCCAGTATTTCATCGCTATTATTCTCCCCGAAGGTGCTGACAAGAAAGAAATTCTTGCATTGGAAACCACTTATCAAATGGGAGAAGATGCTAAAGTCGATTATAACCCTATTGAAAAATATCTGAAATGCAAGGATTTGAAGGACGCTGGCTTTACCGATGATGATATCGCAGAGATGATGGATTGCAAACCTGGAGAAGTCCGCACAATGCTTTCCGCTCTATGTTTGATGGATGAATATCTGGATGAGTATGGCTATTCGGGTATGTACACTCAGTTGGATAAGAGCGAGGACTCGTTCCTTAAGTTAGATTCTGCCCTTAAGAAATATAAGGCGGGTGTGGCTTCAATGTGGGCGTATGATCCTGAAGCTGATGTTGCAGACTTAAAGCTGATTGCTTTTGACTATATACGTGCAAATTTCGAGCAGACCCTATTCCGTGATATTATTTCGGTTCCTTCTGCGAAGAAGCCGGCATCCAGTTTCTTTGCAAAACAGGAGGTGTGGGAGCAGTTCCGTAATCAGCATTTTGCTACCACTGATGCTGTCCAGGAAGAATCTGTAGAGGATATTATGGCTAAGAACCCGCCAGATTTGGGGCGTGCCTTAAAGGCAAGGGATCAGCAGTGGAAACAGAAGGTTGAGGAATCGTTTGACGATAACTATATTCAGAGCATGGATATTTTGAATAACCATGCTAACGCAGCAAAGCCGTTACAGCAGCTCATGAAGGCTTGCCAGGCACTTGAGGTTGTAGATGTTAGTCAGCCGAGCTTTTTGAGTGACAGCAAGGTGCGTGGCTGTGTTACATCCTTGGATGAATTTGTGTCTAAGTTCAAGGAAATACTTGGTTTATAAAGGAAGTAGAGTGAATGAAGAAACTGTGTCTTGAATCAAATGAAAACGGCAGTTCTCTGATTATCACTGGGGACATTGATTCCATATTTAGCAATAGACGCGCAACTCGTTACTTGAAAGACACGGTGAGGTTCGCTAAAACAGACGACAGTATTGTCGTTGAGGCTGATGATGACATCAATAAAAGTATCGATCGAATAAAGAAGCTCTGTGAGTATATTGGTGCTGACATTGTTTACTCTGAAAAGGTTTCTGAGGCTGTAGCTAATTACGCACTTGAAGAAGAAAAATTTGAGGAGTTTGCGGAAAAGGCGTGTCTGATTAGAGACAATCAATGTGATAAAGAGGATTTTGAACAGTTCGTTGATTCTGTGAGTATTAATCTGCCTAACAGAAGCTTGTATGAATTGCAGTTGTTATCTGCATACCACCTCGCTTTTTCTTATAATTCGTGTAACTTTTCTGTACCCGGAGCAGGTAAAACAAGCGTGGTTTATGGGGCGTTTGCTTACCTGTCAAATCTGCCGCAGAATGACAAAAAGTATGTGGATCGGATTCTCATCATCTCTCCGCTCAGTGCATTTGGCCCTTGGGAATTAGAATATGAGGAATGCTTCGGCGAAAAGCCATCAACAAGAAGATTGAGTGGGAAAGTTCCCATTGAAGAGAAAAAGCAATATCTGTATTCGCTGAATCCTGCCAAAATCACATTACTCTCTTATGCGTCTGTACCATCACTTAAAGACGAACTGATATATTTTCTTAGAAATAATAAAGTGATGGTTGTGTTAGATGAGGCGCATAAAATCAAAAATACAAATGGTGGAGTAACTGCGACAAGAGTGTTAGAAATAGCGACTTACTGCTCGTCAAGGGTTGTGCTTACGGGTACACCTGCGCCTAATGGATATGAAGATTTATATAATCTTTATAAATTCATTTGGCCTACCAAGAAAATAATACCATTTGAAGTTTATCAGCTCAAAGATATGAGTAAGGCTGAGAACGATTCGAGAGTAGATACTTTGATGCAGTCAATAGAACCCTTCTTTATACGCGTAAAAAAGAGCGATCTTGGCATCCCGCCAGCAACAGAGCACGAACCGATTATCGTGCCTATGGGAGAAACACAGCGCAGAATATACGATGCGATAGAGAAAAAATATATGAGTGATATTGTTTCAAGCAAGGATAACTGGTTCAGGCAGGACTTGGTAAAAGCACGGCTTTTGAGAATGATGCAAGCCGCAACGAATCCAAATCTTCTTAGTATACCGCTTAAGAACTTTGCGTCATTTGAGGGGTTTGATTCGGATGCGGTGGCAGAAGACACCTCTTTGATATCGGATGTTCTAAAATATGCGAATTTAGAAACGCCTGCGAAATTTGTAAAAGCGCGTGAGCTTGTTGAAAAGATTATTGCAGATGGTGGAAAGGTCGTAGTTTGGGCAATCTATATAAAGAATATTCTCGACTTTGAAAAATATCTGCTTTCATGTGGTATTCAATGTAAAACACTATATGGAGCTACTCCCATAGCCGCAAGTGATGAAGATGAGGATGAAGTTGAAACCAGAGAGAAAATTATAGCTGAGTTCCATAAACCCGATTCGCAATTCAAGGTGATTATTGCTAATCCCTTTGCAGTTTCTGAATCGATTTCACTGCACAAGGCTTGCCATAATGCTATTTATATGGAGAGAAGTTTTAATGCGGCACATTTTATTCAGTCGAAAGATCGTATTCATAGATATGGATTAAAACCGGGAACGGTGACGAACTATTATTACTTGCTGTCGGAAGAGTCTATAGATGAGGTTATCCATAATAGATTAATTGAGAAGGAGACAAGGCTTCGAGATATTATCGAAAGTATGCCAATTCCACTCTTTGAGAATGTAGGATTGGAAACCGGCGATGATGATATCAAAGCTTTAATTGCAGAATATGTTAACAGAACTAAAAAGATGTAATTCCATTGGTAATACAGCCGGTATTCTGTTTCTCGTTTCGATGATGGCTGGAAAGGAAAAAATCAGTAGGGACGAAATTCGGAACAGATGCGCTTTGGAGAATAACATTATAGTAAATTGTCCTGGTGCAGTCGCGTTTTTTGAGTATCTGAGGTTGATAGATACAACCTCAGATATCGTTGTACCTTCATCTGAACTTAATACGCTTGCTGCGAAAAGTAACGGTGAAGTCATTGAGCAATTGGCGGCCATGAGCATTAATAGACTTGTTGAAGATGGGATTTTTGACAAGGATGCTACTGGGTTTGATGCCGAAAAAGGTCATCTAACAATTAAGCGTTCTGCCTTTCCGTTGGCTTATGCCGCTGTTCGCAATTTCCTTACTATGGCAGGAGTCCTTGACAAGGAGGAGAACGGAGAGATATGTGTAGCAGGAAATTATGAATCCGACTGGACAGCACAACTACGTAACCGCAGGAAGAAATGTACACTGGAGCAGTTATTAAAACAGCAAGAGGATCAAAGCAAATGTGGGCTGGAGGCAGAAGAGTTTGTGTTAGATCTTGAGAAAAAGCGTCTTCCTGAACTTGCGCAAAAGATAAAAAGAATCTCTGACTTTGATGTTGCAGCAGGTTATGACATAGTTTCGTATGAGAATAGTGGTACGGAACATTATGATCGATTCATTGAAGTGAAATGCTACATGGGATCGCCTCACTTTTTTTGGTCAGAAAATGAATCAGATATTGCCCGAATCAAAGCAAACAAATATATACTATGTCTGGTTGATTACTCAAGGATAGGAGAGCCAGGATATCAGCCTGAGTTTATTAGAAATCCATACGAAACCATTTTTGATAGTGATGACTGGCTTGTAAACACATCTTCATATAGGATACAAAGAATATAGAGACGGGCGCATTTGGTGCGTCCGTCGGGGCTGTTTGCTTAGTTGGCATACATATCAGCCAATCGTTCAGAAATGGCTTTTATGACAGGGACGCATACTGTGTTTCCGAGCAAATCAAAAGCTTCACTTTCCTTCAAAAATGAAAGATCGTAATCTTCTGGGAATCCGCACAAACGTTGTCCTTCCCTAATTGATATTCTGCGTAAACCATTCCCGTCAACAACCCCTAAGTGCGAAACATCCATGGCTACCAATGTGGGTGCAAGGTCAGCAGGGTCAAGGATTTTAGTAAACTCAAACGATAGTTTACCAGAAACTATATTGTAACCTTTAGGCTTTGTTTTGTCAGGCACACGTCTGCCGTTATGCTTTTTGCGGGGATATTCCAGCGTTAGATATCCCATTTTTACAAGTTCATCGAGGAATCCCTTTAGGTTGTCGTGATGATAGAATGTCGAAATCTGTTTTTCTGTAAGAGGCATTCCATCCATCCAATCAATACCGATTTCTGCTGCCCATTTCCGCTTTCTTCTTTCAAGTAAAAGAAGGTTCAAGAAATTGGACTGTTCCTCTGTTGTATTTCCTTTTAGGCCAATTTCCCAGCTATGGATGTTATCGATGCCACCGCGTTTGTCCTTGATTGCTTTGCCGACTACTTGTTCTGGGGTGAAATGAGCAAATAGTTTCTGCGTGAATTCGGAGTCCACTGTAGGTAGTCCGTGCTCCATGATGTCTCCCAAAACTGCAGTATGTTCTTCAAAATTGTCCAAAGATATGTGTGCATCCTTTGTCCCGACAATGTATACTCTTTTGCGAGATTGCGCTAATCCGAAGAATTGGCTGTCAATCAATCGATAGGAAACATAGTAGTTTAGCTTCTTAAGATGGTCGATGATGATGGATAGTGTTCTGCCGTCATCGTGGTTAATAAGCCCTTCGACATTTTCTAAAAGAAAACCATAGGGCTGTTTCTCTCTTAGGATGCGTTCTATTTCAAAAAATAGAGTACCTCGTGTGTCCTCGAATCCAAGCCCTAATCCAGCAGATGAAAATGGCTGGCATGGAAAACCACCAAGCAGAAAATCAAAATCATCTATGTCTGTTGCAGATATTTGTGTAATGTCACCTGCCACTTCTTCGTTGTTAAAGTAATTCTTATATGCTTTGATAGCGTAATCCTTAATCTCACTACTGAATACGCAAACAGGGTTAAAGCCCTTTTCTCTAAAAGCGTTCTCGAAACCGAGTCGGATTCCACCAAGTCCTGCAAAAAGGTCGATAAACTTAACGGTTTTATCCTGTGTTCGTTTTCTACGAGCAATTTGTGCGTTGATTAGGTCAAGACACTTTTCAGAAAAGCTGTTTCCCGTTGCAAACAAGTCAATATCCTTTTGTAGTGTTGGGTTTATATATATGGTTTTGGCAATTTTTTTTTCGTTTTTCGGAAGAGGGATTCTACCAGATCCTTCCCTTTTACCTCCATGCTGTGACATAATTACATTTCCTCCATGCGTTTTCATAGTGTCCTTACAAAATAATTATAACATATAAGAGATGATTTTGCAATGCTTGAAATCAAAAATAATGCCCAAAATCAAAAAATATTTCAAGAAATTTAATAAACTTATTGACAAATTAAAAAAAATCAATTATAATATAAGTACGCTAAAAAGCGTAATAGCGAAAGGAGGAAAAACAAGTGGCAGGTGAATTTGGTGCTTTCATTGCACAAAAGAGACTTGAA
The DNA here is from genome assembly GCA_944390955.1 of uncultured Clostridia bacterium. GTDB lineage: Bacteria > Bacillota > Clostridia > UBA1381 > UBA1381 > Ornithomonoglobus_A. Next base: position 19,739 of record CALXRY010000217.1, read on the forward strand.
AAGGATGTCAAATTAAGACCGATTGCCGAGAAACTGGGGGTATCCGTAACCTATCTATCCGACATTATCAAAGGTCGTAGGAATCCACCAGATATTGATGGACTGGAGGCTTTGGCGAAGATATTAAACTTGAACGAGGAAGAACGCGAGGAAATGCTCGATCTTGCAGGGCGTGAGCGCAAGCAGGTATCTCCTGACTTGCCTGAATATATTATGGATGAAGCTCTCCCCAACGCACGTGTCGCACTTCGCAGGGCAAAGAATCAGGGGCTTGGCGATGATTTTTGGCGAGAAGTAAATCAAATTATCGACAAGAGAAATGGAGGCAAATAATGGACTATAACAGTCGCAAACTCGTACCATACATTCCACCAGCTGAATACGATAAGGTTGCACGCGAGTTTCTGGAACAGTTCTATCCAGATGCGCTTAAGAATCCTATGCCTGTTCCGATTGAGGAGATCGCAAAAACGTGTCTTGGTTTAGATGTTCAGTATGTCTATTTATCAGAAGAACTGAATATTTATGGGATGACAATCTTTACTGACGGGATCGTAGAGGTATACGATCCCGATGAGGGACTATACGACACTAAGTCATTTAAATCAAAGACTATCCTGATTGATCCTGAAGCGGTAAAAAAGACAAATACTGGTTGTCGTAACAACACTATCGCCCATGAGTGCGTTCATTGGTGCAAGCATAGATACTACTATAAAATGCAAAAGTTATCTCTTCCGAGATATGCGAAGTATTGCAAGTGTCGCATGGACCAGTTGCCAGAGTCAGCGGATGAAGAAAACATCATGGAATCACAGGCCATTGGTATAGCACCAAGGATTCTGATGCCGAAGAACACATTTGTTGAGGCAGCAGAGCATCTTGGTATATCGTATGGTAAGGACAACAGAAGTGCTATCTGTACTCTGGCGGATTTTTTTGATGTATCAAAGCAATCTGTAGAAATTCGTCTCGAAGAATGCAGCTTACTATGACTCTTGCTGCAGTGATGCTGTAAGAGTTTCTTTTTTATAGTAAATTACGCAAATAAGCGTAAAAGCTAAAATTACTAAGTTTTATTATCTATTAATAGGAAAGGAGGATGCGATGGATGATACCATTCTACGATTATCTTGACCGATTAGTGTGCATGGGAAATCCCAAAACAGGATTAGTCGAGTGCCTTTATAAAGGGCATAAAACCAGTACGATTCTTGCAGTTGGAGAAACTTTTACCGTTGAGCGTCAAGACATAGTAACAACCATCACGCGGGATGCCTTGCACAACTTCAAAATCGAATCCCGAAAAAAAGCTTAAATTATATTTTATACAGATATCCGCAGAGCTGCTTGACGGCCTGGATATAGATCAGAAACCTCTATGGTTGGACTATATCCAAGCCGTTTTTCATTTTTAAGAAGGGAAGATAGTTTTAGTAAATCTTAGGGAATTTGAGAGGATTCATTTCCCGTACAATAAAACAATAATCCGATACTAACACTATAAAAACTGATACTGTTTCTAAATAAATAATACAGTAATTCAATAAATAACATTGGAGCACTGCTCCAAATAAAAAATTCACAAAGAGCCTGATTACGTATAAGGGCAATCGTGGATACATATATTGCCGTTCGTTGATAAATTCAGCGAAAGGTGCGATATGCGTACCCTTTATTCCTTATACCCTTTTTCAGGCATAGAGGTCGGATCGCATATTGCACCCGGCTATTTTTGTACCATCATTGTCCTATCCGTCAAGTCAGGCGGAAAGGAAATCATTATGAAGTACAAGAAAACCCCGAAAAGCAAGAAAGGTACATACAAATTGTTTGATGATGACGGACATTTCATCACCGAGTACAAGCCCGGCAAAGATGGAGTAACAGAGGTTGATATTCTTAACCTCCACAGAATTGATGACCACGAAGTTTATGTCAATTGTAAAGAGATAAAACTTCCCAAGTGGTATCAGCCTATCTATGATGAATGGAAGGAAAAGTTTATAGCAGATTTTAAAGAGCAGTACGGTAGAGAACCTTTTGCAGATGAAATACCCGGAAAATACAGAGCTTTTGAATCAATCGATGCACAGACTGATTCAGACGGTGATGAACTTAGTGACAGCAGTCACCTGGAAAAGGAACTGGCTGTATCTGATGAAGAAGATGTCCCGGATACCATTATTCGTTTGAGGGAAATTATCGAGGATATGCCGGAAAAGTGGCAGCAGATATATAAGCTCCATTTTATTGAAGGCCTTCCAAAAGCGAAAGTTGGCAGAATGCTTGATATTACCGATGTTCGCGTAGGTCAGTTGGTTAAGAAAATCAAGTCCGCAATTGCAAATGATGAAATTTTGAAACAAATTTATCGTTGATACTTCGGATTGTCCCATTTCTGTTTGCCTATAGAGTTGTAAGGGTAAACGATACAGCCCTTGCAGAAAGGTAGGTAGCTGATATGGCACTCAAACACAGAATACGCATCAATGTCACGGACGAAAAATCCAAGATGAAAGTTCTTGAAGGTGCCGACCGCAGATTGCCGATGAGACTGCTCCGTTTTCTTTTCGGAGAGTTTACAACTGTATATCTGCTGTCGCCCGGACAGAGTGTGGAATCGGTGGAAGTTCACGAAGTCAAAGGAGGTGGAATGGTAAATGAGCAGGATAAAGTTGCTGTTGGATGTAATTGAAGATGTTCGTTCTTTAAGTGACAGTTTGCAGATCCTTGCTGACGCAATGGCAATTGATGAGCCGCTTGAACAACCCAAGAAAACATCTGAGCCAAAACCGAAGGTAAAGAAACAGGATAAAGCAGCGCCGGTTACTCTTGAAGATGTCAGAAAGGTTCTTGCAGAAAAGTCAAGAGCCGGATTTACTGATGAGGTAAGGGTAATCATCACAAAACACGGTGCCGAGAAACTGTCAGACATCGTCCCGTCAGAGTATGAATCCGTACTTTCCGATGCGGAGGTGTTAGGCAATGGCTGATGCACACGCAGTATTATCGGCATCATCAAGCAAAATGTGGATAGCTTGTCCTCCTGCGGCTCGGTTAAATGCAGCAGCGGCGGATATATCAAGCGAATATGCACAGCAAGGCAGTTCGGCTCATCAATTAGCAGAATTTAAAGTTAAGCATTCTCTTGGTTGTAATGTTCAAGACCCGACAGAAAGCCTTACATATTTTGATAATGAGATGGCTGACTGTACTGACAGCTATGCTTTGTATGTGACAGAACAGATTGAAAAGACAAAACAGCACTGCAAGGATCCTATTGTTCTTATAGAACAGCGAGTTGATTTTTCAAAATGGGTTCCGGGAGGGTTTGGTACTGCGGATGCAATTATTGTTTCCGATAATGTTCTTACAATAATCGACCTAAAATACGGATTAGGAGTATTAGTTGATGCAGAAAAGAATTCTCAAATGATGTGTTATGCACTCGGCGCACTGCAATTATTTGATGGCATATACGATATTGAAAATGTATCCATGACCATCTTCCAACCCAGACGAGAACATATAAGCACACATGAGGTCAGCAAAAAAGAGTTGTTTGACTGGGCAGATACCATACTTAAACCTGCGGCACAGCTTGCGTCAAAAGGCGAGGGTGAATTTAAAGCCGGCGAACACTGCCGCTTCTGTAAGGTCAAAGCCGCTTGCCGCAAGCGTGCGGAGTACAATCTTGAATTGGCGCAATATGATTTTAAAATGCCCGACACCCTTGAAGATGATGAGGTAGAGATTATTCTCTCGAAGGTAGATGACCTTATATCATGGGGAACGGATATTAAAGAATATGCACTGCAGCAGGCATTAAACGGCAAAGAGTGGAAAGATTGGAAAGTTGTCGAGGGTCGCTCGAATCGTAAATACACAGATGAAACACTTGTGGCTGACACAGTTAAAAACGCAGGATTTGATCCGTATGAACATAAGGTTCTCGGAATAACGGCAATGACTAAGCTGCTCGGCAAGGCTAAATTCGAAAATCTGCTTAGCGGTTTCGTTGAAAAACCAAAGGGCAAGCCAACATTAGTACCGATGTCGGACAAGCGTCCGAGTATGAACAAAGCGGCATATGCCGCAGAAGATTTTAAGGAGGAAATTTAACATGGCAAAATTTAATAACCCAACAAAAGTAATTACAGGAGTCAACACAAGATGGAGCTATGCAAATGTATGGCAGCCAAAGTCAATTAACGGCGGAACACCGAAGTACAGCGTATCACTTATCATACCCAAAACCGATACGGATACTGTAAACAAGGTAAAAGCTGCAATTCAAACGGCATATAATGAAGGCGAGTCAAAGCTTAAGGGTAACGGCAAAAGTATACCGTCTCTCTCGGTTATAAAAACACCTCTGCGTGACGGCGATTTGGAAAGACCCGATGATGAGGCATACAAAAACGCATATTTTATAAATGCAAACTCATCAACCGCACCGGGAGTTGTTGATGCCGACAGACAGCCGATTATTGACACATCTGAGGTATACAGCGGTGTTTACGGCAGAGCGTCTATCAACTTTTATTGCTTTAATTCGAACGGAAATAAAGGAATTGCCTGCGGACTTAACAATCTTCAGAAAATCAAGGACGGAGAACCGCTCGGCGGAAAGAGCCGTGCAGAGGACGATTTTGCGGATGCGGATGATGATTTCTTAGCATAATAAATATACATTGGCGGCAGGGCAACTTGCCGCCATAATTCTAAGGCGGTGAAAATCAATGAAAAACATATTTATTGACCTTGAAACTTACAGTGATATTGACCTGCAAAAATGCGGTGTCTACAAATATGCGGAGAGTCCGAATTTTGAAATATTATTGTTTGGGTACTCCGTTGACGAAGATGCGGTTTCTATTGTTGACCTTGCAAGCGGCGAAAGCATACCGAATGAAATACTAATCGCTCTAACAGACGAATGTATCACAAAATGGGCATTTAATTCACAGTTTGAGAGAGTGTGCTTTTCGGCATATCTCAGAAAAAACTATCCGCAGTATTTTAAGTCATACAGTACCGGTGATGATACGGTAAAAAAATATATTTCTCCGAAAGGTTGGAAATGCTCTATGACTTGGGCGGCATATATGGGACTTCCGCTGTCGCTTAAAGCTGTGGGTGAAGTATTAAAGCTTTCAGAACAGAAAATGGACGAAGGAAAGGCACTTATTAAATATTTCTCCGTTCCGTGTAATCCCACAAAGGCAAACGGCGGCAGAATGAGAAATCTTCCGGAGCATGATATACAAAAGTGGAATGTATTCAAAGAATATAACAAGCGTGATGTTGAGGTGGAAATGTTGATACACGAAAAACTGCATAAATTCCCTGTTCCCAATTTTCTATGGGAAGAATATTGGCTCGACCAGGAGATTAATGACAGAGGTATTGCTCTTGATATGGATGTAGTAAAAAACGCTATAAAACTTGATGAAATAACCAGAACAAAACTGGAAACGAAAATAAAGGATATTGCCAATCTTGAAAATCCAAACAGCGTACAGCAGATGAAACAATGGCTTGCCGATAACGGACTTATGGTGGACTCGCTTGAGAAAAATGAAGTCAAGGAATTACTAAAAACCGCTCCTCCTAAATTGGCCAGTGTGCTTGAATTGCGTCAACAGCTCGCAAAATCATCTGTTAAGAAGTATCAGGCAATGAATAATGCTGTGTGTGAGGATAACCGTGCAAGAGGTATGTTTCAGTTTTACGGTGCAAACCGAACAGGACGATGGTCGGGCAGAATTATTCAATTACAAAACCTTCCTCAGAACCATATGTTCGATTTGAAACAGGCGCGTGACCTTGTGAAGTGCGGTGATGTTACAGCATTGGAAATGCTGTATGATGATTTGCCGAATACGCTTTCACAGCTTATTAGGACGGCATTTGTACCGAGATCGGGATATAAATTTATCGTTTCAGACTTTTCTGCTATCGAGGCGAGAGTTATTGCTCATCTTGCCGGAGAAAAATGGAGAGCCGATGTTTTTCAAAACGGCGGTGATATTTACTGTGCGTCTGCAAGCCGTATGTTTAAGCTGCCGGTGGAAAAACACGGCATCAACAGTCACCTTAGGCAGAAAGGAAAAATCGCAGAATTGGCTCTCGGTTACGGCGGTTCCGTTGGTGCGTTAAAAGCTATGGGCGCATTGGAAATGGGACTTGCTGATGATGAACTTCAGCCGCTTGTGGACAGTTGGAGAAATGCAAATCCTAATATCGTGAGGTTATGGTGGGATGTTGACAGATGCGTAAAACAGACTGTTAAAGAGAGAATTTCTACTCAAATACACGGTATACAGTTCATTTATAAGAGCGGTATGCTCTTCATTGAAGTTCCAAGCGGCAGACGGCTATGCTACATACGACCACGCATCGGAGAAAATAAATTCGGAGGAGAATCCGTTACCTATGAGGGTATCGGAGCAGCGAAAAAATGGGAACGCATTGAAAGCTACGGTCCCAAATTCGTAGAGAATATCGTACAGGCAGTCAGCCGTGATATTCTTGCGTTTGCGATGAGAACTTTATCGCATTGTTTTATAGTAGGTCATGTACATGATGAGCTTATAATAGAGTGTCCAAAAGATGTATCAGTTGATTCTATTTGTAAACAAATGGGCAAAACACCTCCTTGGATGCCGGGATTGTTACTAAGAGCGGACGGCTACGAAACGGATTTTTATTGCAAAGATTAAATTGTATATTCCGGGATTGACGAAAAACATCGACAATCTCGGATTTTTTAATTTATTTTATGATGCCACTTCGGATTTCGCCATATTCTTTTGCCTATAGACTCAGAAGGTATTTTTTATGCCTTACTTTTACAAAACGGAGGTAATTCCTATGAATGAATTACAAATTTACAAAAATGCAGAACTGGGTTCTGTAAGAGCGGTTATTATCGCCGGCGAGGTGTACTTTGTTGGCAAAGATGTAGCTGAGATACTTGGTTATACCAATCCGAGCAAGGCACTGTCTGACCATGTGGATGATGAGGATAAACTCAATAACGAATCGTTATCGAGTTTGGGTCAGCGTGGCGGCTGGCTTATCAATGAAAGCGGTCTTTACAGCCTTATTCTTTCAAGCAAGCTGCCGAGTGCAAAAAAATTCAAGCGTTGGGTGACATCAGAGGTACTCCCTTCTATTCGCAGACACGGTATGTATGCAACGGACGATTTAGTTGCCAATCCCGACCTTGCCATTGCAGCGTTTACGGCATTAAAGCAGGAGCGTGAAAGAACAAGACAGCTTTCCGAAACAATCGCTGTGCAGAATCAGCAGATTGCGGAAATGCAGCCAAAGGTATCGTATTATGACATTGTTCTTCAATGCAAAGATGTACTTCCCATCAGAGTAATCGCAAAAGATTATGGTTGGTCAGCAAACAAAATGAATAAGTATTTGCACGAAAAAGGCATTCAGTTTAAGCAGGGCAATAAGGTGTGGCTTCTGTATCAGAAATACGCAAACAAGGGATATACATCAACAAAAACTCATGTGTTTGAAGGCTCAAACGGAGAAAAGCATACATCTGTTCATACTTACTGGACACAGGCGGGAAGATTATTTATTTACAGTCTTATGAAAGCTGATGGTCATTTGCCGCTGATTGAACAGGAGGATTAAAAGTATGGATAAGTTTAACAGCGAAGGATACATAGACCTCACAGCGTATGAGGCCTTACTAAAAATTGAACAGGAAGAACGAGCTGCCCGCAAGGCAGCTAACTTCCGACCACTTGTATATATCTGCAGTCCGTACAGCGGAAATATAGAGTTTAATGCAAACAGTGCGAGAATATACAGCAGATTTGCTGTTGCAAAAGGCGCTATACCGTTAGCACCGCATCTTCTGTTTCCTCAGTTTATGTCAGAGGAACATGAACGCAGTCTTGCTCTTTTTATGGGTACTGTGCTTTTGGGGAAATGCAAAGAAATATGGGTGTTTGGTGAATATGTATCCGATGGAATGAAAAGAGAGATAGCGAAAGCTGAGAAAATGGGAAAGATTATACGATATTTTACGGAAGAGTTGGAGGAAGTGCCATGCAGTTAACACTTTATACGGCAAATTGCCGCGGTAAGAACAATAACACATTGTATCCGAATAAGTGCATCATTGAAAATGAAGATGATTTATGCACTGCGGCTGCATTCGACCATGTTTGTGCCGAATACAGAAACTCGCACAGAAGTGTAGATGATTTTGTTTCAGCCGACTGCACCGTTATGGATAACGATAACGATTTTTCCGATAATCCGAAAGATTGGATTTATCCGAAAGATTATGAGAAATTGTTCCCCAATATCGCATATGCCGTTGTTCCGAGCAGAAACAATATGAAACAAAAGGACGATAAATCCGCAAGACCAAGACATCATGTGTATTTTCCGCACGATGTCATATCAGAGAGCGGAATTTATAAAAGCTTGAAAGAATCGATTATCACAAAGTACCCGTTTTTTGATGAAAATGCGATAGATGCCGCAAGGTTTATATACGGAAATTCTGTAGATGAAGTAATATGGAACGATGGTGAGCTGACGATAGACTGCGTTGTTAATATACAGTCCGAGAACAGAAACATCGGCATACCGCAGGGACAAAGAAATTCTACCATGTCACGCTTTGCCGGCAGAGTTGTTAAGAGGTACGGAGCAACAGACAGAGCCTATAATATTTTTCTTGACGAGTCAAAAAAGTGCAATCCCCCTCTTGACGATGAGGAACTTAATCTCATATGGTCAAGCGCCTGTAAGTTTGCAAAAAAAGTACAGAATCAGAAAGGATATATACCGCCCGACGAATATGAATTTTCCGCCCAGACGTTAAAGCCTGATGATTACTCCGATATAGGACAAGCGAAGGTTATAGCGAAAGAGTACGGCGATGAACTTATTTATACGGCGGCAACGGATATGCTCAGATATGACGGCATTTGCTGGGTTGAATCCAAGCAAAAGGCTGTCGGCGCAGTGATTGAATTCCTTGACCTGCAGCTTGCCGATGCCCTGGACGAGCAACAGCGTGCTTTGGATAATCTCACAGCAAGCGGTGTATCAAAAGAAGATGCCACAGCAGGCGGCAAAAGACTTATAAACAATCTTAACGAAGATCAGCTGAAATTGTATGAGGAATATTTGTCAGCAAAGAAATACCTTGCTTTCGTAATGAAACGAAGGGATATGAAATATATCGCATCGGCACTTCAAACTTTAAAACCGATGGTTGATGTTTCTGTATCGGAGCTTGACAGTAATCCGTATTTGCTGAATACTCCAAATTGCACTTATGACCTAAGGCAAGGAATGGACGGCTCACACGAACATACACCAGAGGATAATATTACCAAGGTAACCGCTGTATCACCCAGTGATAAAGGAAAGGATTTATGGCTGTCTGCCGTAGATGAATTTTTCTGCAGTGATGCGGAACTTATCGAATATGTACAGCAGATGATGGGACTATCCTTGCTTGGAAAAGTATTTGTTGAGGCACTCATCATTGCATACGGTGAGGGTGGAAACGGCAAGTCGACTTTCGGCAATGCAATTCTTAAAACCATAGGAACATATGGCGGTATGATTTCAGCTGATGCGCTTACGGTCGGCTGCAAAAGGAATGTGAAACCGGAACTTGCTGAGGCAAAGGGTAAAAGGCTGCTTATAGCAGCAGAACTTGAGGAAGGGATGCGTCTTAATACATCTATGGTAAAACAACTGTGTTCCACGGATACAATCGAGGCTGAAAAGAAATATAAAGACCCATTTCATTTCACACCTACCCATACGGTGCTGTTATACACAAACCATCTGCCGAGAGTGGGTGCAATGGATGACGGCATATGGCGAAGGCTCATTGTAATACCGTTTAACGCAAAAATCAAACCGAAAAAGGATATAAAAAACTACGGTGATTATCTGTTTGAAAATGCCGGAGAGTATATTTTGAAATGGCTGATTCTCGGAGCGAAAAAAATCATAGCGAACGATTTTAAAATACAGCCGCCGCAAGTTGTCAAAGACGCCATCAATAAATACAAGCGTGATAATGACTGGCTTGCCCATTTTCTTGAGGCGTGTTGTGAAGTCGGTGACGGACTTGAAGAAAAGTCCGGGAATTTTTACGATGCATATCGTGCATTTTGTGCAAGGACGGGAGAATATGTGCGTAATTCCGCAGAATTTTATGCGGCTGTCGAACAGCGTGGTATAGGCAGACGCAAAAAAACAGAAGGTCGGTTTGTGACCGGAGTAAGACTTATGGAAGAAGATTTTATTTGAAAAATGACACCTCCGACACCTCATATATAAAACCCCCTTTAGG
>CALXRY010000218.1 GCA_944390955.1 uncultured Clostridia bacterium
GAAGGCCGATCGGTTTACAGAAAAAATAAGGGTAAAAATTGACAAAAAATTAATCTCGGAGGGTCATGAGCATGTGCTCGGAAGCGATATGCACAATCTGGAAACACGCCGGCCGAATATGGGAGAGGCTTATGAAAATATAATAAAGCGTTATGGTGAGGAATGCGTAGAATATTTTACGGCAAATGCTGAAAAAATACTAAATAATGAGCCTGTTTCTGAGACTTTTTTTAGGATTCCAGAAAAACCGTCGCTGCTTAGCAGGCTTTGGAAAAAATAAATTTTTTAAGCTATTGACATTGTCACAGTTTTGTTATATAATAGTTTTGATTAGTAATATACTTATCTATAAAAAAGGAGTTGAATCTTATGAAGAAGAAATTAGCCGCTCTCATTTCGGCAGTGGCAGTAACCGCATCAGCGATACCGATGTTTACACCAGCGTATGCTGCAGATGGAGATCTGTATGATGTCCTGATGGATTATGCCGGAGCGTTTCTGACCGATGGAAGCGGATCATCGTTTGCGCTGGATCAGACAACGGATCCTGAAAACCCCATTATAGTGAATAACGAGGATATCGAGATTGCCGTTGACATGAAGGCAAAGAGAAGCAGTGACAGCGAGTGGAACGACGGTGTTTCAAACAATACGTATTCGGCCGGGACAAGCCGCAATGAGGTCATGGAGTTTGATTACATGGCAAAGCTTGATATGTCTGCGGTGCTGGATTGGTACACCAGAGTTACGAACCTTGCAAATGCTGCAATAGATATTGAGACTGCTGGAGATACGGCGGCTGCAGATACACTTAAGGAAGCACTTGCTCAGAGCTATGTTGAGAACGGTCAGTTTGTTGTTACCGTTCAGAATCCTGATGGAATGACCTTCCCCGAGGGTGTTCTCGGCGGCGGAAACATGGAAGGCTTTACGGCGCAGAAGGACGATGGGACAGGCGAGGTCATTGAGCCTGATGATCAGGGCAGACTTGTTATTTCTGGTGATCCCGATGACGCCGAAAAGGGCAATCTTGTATACATAGAGGCTGAAAGAGGCGGAAGCAATAATTCCGTTACGATCACAATAAATACTGAGGGACAGGTTTCCCATGCCGCACTTGCTGAGGCTTTAACATATGATCTTATGCTTACCTATGAGGGGATCGAGGCAACAGGTCCGTCTTCGTATAACTCAAGAAAAGATTATACGCTTGTAGGTACGGTTACGGGAAATACACCTATATATGTAGATGTGGTTGAAGATGCCGCAGATCCCGATGCAGAGCCGGTGCAGAAGCAGGTTGCTGATCTTACGTACGTGGGCGTTCAGGATACGAGCGACGACAGTCTTTACGACGATGCTGACGAGATCTCTGAAACTGTAAGGATCACCACAAGTACAGCTCCTTCGAACACCGGCGGCGGCGGAACGAGCGGCACAGGTCCGTTTATTCCCATATCACCAACATCGACGCCGTCACCGTCAGCGGCTCCGGAGCTTAACGATGAGGATCACTACGCATATATCGTAGGTTATCCCGACGGTTCGATACAGCCCAACGGTACAATAACAAGGGCTGAGGTAGCTACTATATTCTTTAGACTGCTTACTGACGAGTCGCGTGAGGCTTATTGGTCAAAGACAAATGACTTCAGCGATGTAAACATAGACGAGTGGTACAATAATGCTATATCGACGATGGTAAGTGCAGGTATACTGAACGGCTATGAGGACGGAACATTCAATCCGAACGGTGAGATCACTCGTGCAGAGTTTGCGACTATCGCTGCAAGATTCGATTCGAATGAATACAGCGGTGAGGATCAGTTCGACGATATAAGCGGACACTGGGCAAGCGAATATATCAACAGAGCTGCTGAGCGCGGCTGGATAAGCGGTTATGAGGACGGGACGTTTAGACCCGACCAGAGCATAACGCGTGCCGAGGCGATGACGCTTGTAAACAACGTTCTTAACAGACACGTACAGCCCGAGAATATGCTCGATAATATGGTTACATGGTCTGACAATACAGAGGATCAGTGGTATTACAGTGCGATTCAGGAGGCTACAAACTCTCATACCTACGAAAGACTTGAGGACGGTATCAATGAGAGATGGCTTGAGATCACTGAAAACCGTGACTGGACAGCACTCGAGAATGCGCTTTCAAGTGCTGACAGTGCAGAATAATATAAATTGAGCAGTTAAAGCTGTATATATTTTAAAAACGGACACCCGCTTGGTGTCCGTTTTAATTTTTTTGAATCTTTGTATTGCAAAAATCGTAAAAATATGATACAATGGAAAATAGTACTGATAATACGGGGGTACATTAATGAATTTAGAAAAGATAGTAAGTGCAATAGACGACGTAGTATGGGGACCGTATATGCTTGTGTTCCTTGTCGGGACAGGCATATTCCTGACTATACGATTAAAATTTCTGCCTTGGAGAAACTTGTGGTATGCGATAAAATCGGTCTTTGCCAAATCCAATGATGCCGGAGGAGGGAAGGGAGATATATCGCCCTTTCAGTCGCTTATGACGGCTCTTGCCGCTACTATAGGAACGGGCAATATTGCCGGAGTTGCAACGGCGCTTGTAAGCGGCGGCGCGGGAGCTATAGTATGGATGTGGGTGAGCGCGCTGTTCGGGCTGTCGACAAAATATGCCGAAAGCGTCCTTGCCGTAAAGTACCGTGAGGTAAACAGTGCCGGTGAGATGGTCGGCGGACCTATGTATGCGCTGAAAAACGGTCTGAAAAATAAAACGCTCGGACTTATCCTTGCGGTCGCGTTTTCGCTTTTTGCAGTGCTTGCGTCCTTCGGAATAGGAAACATGACGCAGGCAAACTCAATATCCAATGCGGTGAATACTTCATTCGGAGTCCCGCTATGGGTGAGCGGACTTGTGATGGTGGCGCTCTGCTTTGCCGTTTTGCTCGGAGGGATAAAGAGCATCGGACGCGTGTGCGGAGTTATCGTTCCCGTTATGGCGATATTCTATATCGTGGCGGCGCTTGCGGTAATAATAATAAACAGTGCGAATCTTCCGGCAGGGCTGAGGGAGATATTCGGAATGGCGTTTTCTGTAAAGGCCATTGCCGGAGGAGTAGGTGGAACGATCGTAAAGAGCATGATGGACGGAATGCGCTACGGAATAGCGCGCGGCGTTTTTTCAAACGAGGCAGGGCTCGGCTCTGCGCCTATAGCCGCGGCGGCTGCAAAGACGGACAGAGCTTCGCGTCAGGGCTATATCAATATGACAGGTACGTTTTTTGATACAATAATCATATGTACGCTTACCGGTCTTGCGATAGCTTCGTCCGGTATGCTCGGAACTGTTGGAGCGGACGGCAAGCTTGTTGATGGAATAGACCTTACGATGCTTGCTTTCCAGGAGGCTCTTGGACCTATTGGAAAGTATGTAATATCGATAGGGATCATACTTTTTGCATTTTCAACGATACTCGGCTGGGAATATTACGGGGAGCGTTCCCTTGAATTCCTTGTCCGTAAAAGAGTGATAATGTACATTTACAGAGTGGTGTTTTGTTTGATAACGTTTGTCGGAGCGACGACGGATCTCAGTATCGCATGGAGCTTTTCGGATATAGCCAACGGACTTATGGCTGTTCCGAATCTGCTTAGCCTGCTGATTTTGAATAAGGATATAGCAAAAGAATGCTTTGCGTATCAGAGAGAGGTAATAAAGAAGGAGGCGTAAAGCGCGCCTGAGAAAGCAATAGAAAGGAGAGGTCGCATTTGCTGGCAGTGGAGCGGCGCAGTAGTATAGAGCAGATAATAAATGAAAACGGAAGCGTTCTTGTTACGGATCTTGCCAGACAATTTGATGTGACAGCGGAAACGATAAGAAACGATCTTCTGAAGCTGGAAAAGCAGGGAGTGCTTATCCGTACGTACGGAGGCGCAACGCTTGTAGAGAACAATTCGACCGATATGACGATAACGGAGCGGGATACCGTAAACTACGAGGAAAAGCAGCGTATAGGGAAGAGAGCCGCGCAGATGATACGCAACGGCGAAACAATATTTCTTGACGCGAGCACATCAGCATGGCATCTTGCGAGGAATATAAAGGACAAAAGCGGTATCACCGTTATAACGAACGCTTCGAAAATAGTTTCGGAGCTTGCGGAATGCGACGGTATACGCGTTATATGCACCGGCGGTGAGCTTACGCCGAGGAACATGTCATATATCGGAAGGATAGCAGAAAACACTATAAGAGAAAATTATTTTGCGAATAAATGCTTTTTTTCCTGTAAGGGAGTTTCGCTCCTGCACGGTCTTGCCGACAGCAGCGAGGGCGAGGCGGAAGTGAAAAAGACGATGATAAAAAACAGCGAATCGGTGATCTTTCTCTGCGACCATAATAAACTCGGCAGGCTCGGCGTGCCGACGATAGCAGGTCTTGACTCGGTGGACTGCTTTATTACGGACGTCAAGCTGAGCGAGGAATGGAACGAGGAGCTTGAGAGATATGATGTGAGTCTCATAACTGTATAAAAAACAGTGCAACGTGATGTTTCACGTCGCACTGTTTTTATTTATTGCTTAAAATACGTTGTTGTCCAGTAAATATTCAATGCCGCGCCGCAGGCAAGAGGGATTACATTTAATAGCCTGTATCTGCTGTATTTTTGAACTGCAAAGCATAATGCCACAAAAACTGCCGGGAGAGCGTCATTTACATATCTGTTACCGTAATGCGAGCCGCCCATGGTCTTGTGTGCTGTGATGGAGATCATGTGCACCCAGAAAAGCAGCATAACTCCCGCCAGCATGATCCTTTCATTCTTTGTGCCCTTTATCATTGCAACAAACCAATATACAAAGAATGAAATAAGGATCGGACTGGCTATAAACATACAGAAGCCGTCGGCGCTCTGGAACACTATTTTTCCATCAGAAACCTCTGGCAGCCTAAACAGGTTGCCGAAGTTGTTTTTAATATATTCTATATTGAATTGTCCTGTGTCTACTCTCATAAATTCGGGAAGATAATTATGCCCGAATTCGATTATGCTGCCGAACCGCGCATAATTGAGTATCATGTATGAAACTGCGATGCAGCATGCGGGTATGATGGAGAGAATATGTTCGCGTATCATACGAAGTATTGTCATGTTTGCGGACTGTTTTTTGTATGCGGAATACAGAAGGTAGAGTATGACTGTGATATATATTATCTGGAACGGACGGCAGCCGACCGCGCATGCCCAGAGCGTGAACGATACTCCAGCTCGGCTCTTCAGAGCATAAAAGAGCGCTGCCATCGTGAACGTAAATGCGAGGTTCTGCGCAATGAACCATACCCATGCGTTAAGCGATGTAAAAAGCCAGTTGGAGCCGACGGTCACGAGCGCAGCCAAGAGCAGCGCCGTTTTTTTGTCATTGATAAATTCTGAGGCGAGCCTGTAGGAAAATACGGCTCCGGCAATCGCTGAGGCAAACGCTATTGCGCCGTCACAGGAATCCCAGCCCAATGCGACAAACGGCAGCATCAGATACGACGGGAATGGCGGAAAGCTCACAAAGTATTTGCCATTATATACCGCAAGCTCAAGATATTCGTAATTCTGCCCAAGGTCAAGCCGCCCTTCAAGCCAGGACTGTGCCTGCAAAATATATGAATTATACGGCTGAGCTTTGAAGAACCATTGACCTGTTACTGACTGGATTATGAGTAAGACTGCGGCTGCGATTAGTCCGGCTGCCACACAGAATATTAGATTTGATCTTTTTGTATTCATTTTGATAACCTCCTTTTATGTAGCTATTTTTGCGGAGTTTTGCTATTATAGAAGTGCATATACAACCCAACAGGGATAAGTATCAAGCAGCAAAGCCAGATAGAATGCTCGCCGTCGAGACCGTTTTCTTCAAGTATTCTTATCAGAAATGCGCCAGATGCAGCTCCGAAAACAAAGAATATTATATTTGCAAGATACAGTATACCGCGCTTTACAACAGCGTTTTTTTCGCCGTTTTTACTCTGTGCGGTGGCGATGGCGAACTGCCTTAAATTATTCGTACAGAATACAGTCGACATTGCGACTCCGCGGCAGGCCTTGAAGGTATTGTACTGCATCGCGCAGAGAAACGATACCGCTACCGTAGTGAATCCGTAGGGGACGTTTTTTGGCAGAAAGCCGACAATGGCAAATACCGTGAACTGTATGATTATAAAAAGCGTATACCAGCTTATCCTTCCCTTAAAGCGCTTCGGCATTTCAACAGTAAGGATTATGCCGATAACGTATGCGCTCATCGGTATAAGATAATAGAGAGCCCTGAGCGGCTCTCTGTAGTATGCAAAGCGCATTGCCATAAGCGCGAAGTTCCCTGTTTGGGCGTTTGCGAATATATTGCCCTTGAGCAGGTAAGTGTATGCCTCAAGAAACCCGCCGATGAACGCGAGCGCCATGCATACCCTGAACTGCTCATGCGCCGGGTACAGCTTCTTCTGTGCGCGAGAATATGCCTTTTTTATGAAACGTAACTGCTCAGCCATAGAACAACATCTCCTTTATATGATCGACCGCTGCATAAGAAATCCGACAAGGAATACGCCGTACAGTATCCCTGAGATTATTATGTATGCGGCGGCTCCAGTATCGTATTTTTCACTGCATCCGCCCATTATCATAAACATTGGCAGCGCCGCGCTCATATACCGCCCGCCGCTGATAGGCCACGATGCGGAAATATTTATGATAAGATACGGTATCAGGTAACCCATGTACATTGTGCGCGTTTTGTTGACGCCGTAGAGCATGTTGAGCGCACAGAAGCTTATTGTAAATATCTGAGGTATCCATATCGCATAACGGGTCACAAGGCTCTTGTTCGCGTCGGAGGCGTAATGCCATATCGTATTCAGCGTTATGCCGAAAAATTGCGAGTGCTGGTTCCATATTGTTTCCTCATACTGCAGAAACGCAAACGGATCACCGGTGCAGATATAATTTATGATGAGGTATATGACCGTCCCGAAGGGGATTATCAGCACAAAGAGTCCCTTTTTGAATATCGTCATAAAAAAGTCTTTAAATCGCTTCTGCCTGAGAGCCGTAATGACTCTGTATTCCTCCAGCCATTCCGCAAAATACGCAAATACGAGAACAACGCCGACGAGCCTTGACAGTGCGGCAAGCATCCCGAATATGCCGGCTCTGAGCCATTTGTGTGTACGTATAAAATAAAGGCACAGGGACGACATGAGCAGCAGAGTGCTTTCGTTCATGATACCGCCCATAAAAAAGCTCCACGGGAATATCGATAGAAAAATAACGGTGTTTTTTGCGGCACGCTTTGAATAGTCGAGCAGGGTCAGCCTGTATATTACACAGCAGGAAATACAGTAGCAGAATGTCGATACGATGAGCGCCGATATCCGCGGATATCCGACTATATAATCTACAAGCTTTATGAGCCACGGATACAGCGGAAGGAACACAAGCCCGAGGTACTGGTTGTCATGCATCATGGAGCCGTAGCCGTAGATCGCAATGTTAAGATATTTGTGCGCGTCCCACAGCTGCCAGTGAGACAGGATATTTTCGATGCCGCGGTCGGTGGAGCCCATGATTATATACATCACAAACGGCGTTACGGCGTATGTAAATATCCTGAAGGCGAGAGCCGCGCCGAATATCTTGATATAGGTGGAGCACCTGACCTCGACAGGCCTGCGTATCGGCGTCATGCAGAGACGCCTTATGCGGCGGCCCCTGCCGAAGCCGCCGCTTATACAGACAGCGCGTATACAGGCGGCGGCAAGGACGATAAATATAACAGCCGTAACGATAACCGAAAAAATCATTTTGTTATATTCCTTTCGATGGTGCTTTTATACGTTGAATCTGAACAGAACGACGTCTCCGTCCTTCATCACGTATTCCTTGCCCTCGCTGCGGACAAGTCCCTTTTCCTTTGCGGCCGCCATTGAGCCGCATGCGATAAGATCGTCGTAGTGGACGACTTCGGCGCGTATAAAGCCGCGCTCAAAATCGGAGTGTATCTTTCCGGCCGCCTGCGGAGCCTTTGTGCCGTTCTTTATCGTCCATGCGCGCACCTCCGGTTCTCCTGCAGTAAGATAGCTTATGAGCCCGAGCAGAGTATAGCTTGCCTTTATAAGCCTGTCAAGCCCCGATTCGCTCATATTGAGCTCCTCAAGGAACATGTCGCGCTCCTCGCCGTCAAGCTGCGCTATCTCTTCCTCGATTTTCGCCGAGACGGGCATGACCTGCGAATTTTCCGCAGCGGCAAACTCCTTTACACGCGCAACGTATTCGTTGTTTTCGATGCCGTTTGCAAAATCCTCTTCGGCGACGTTTGCGGCGTATATGACCGGCTTCATCGAAATGAGGAAAATATCCTTCATAACTGCCGCCTCGTCCTCTGTGTAGCTGAGCGTTCTTGCGGGCTTTCCCTCCTCCATATGCGCCTTTACGCGCTCAAGGAGCTCAAGCTCCGAGGCAAGGGACTTGTCTCCCTTCATGGCCTTTTTTGTACGGTCGATCCTTCGCTCTATCATCTCAAGGTCGGAGAAGATAAGCTCAAGATTTATCGTTTCGATATCGCGTATCGGATCTATCGAGCCGTCGACATGCGTGATGTTCGCATCCTCAAAGCAGCGTACAACGTGGACTATCGCGTCAACCTCACGGATATGCGAAAGAAACTTGTTTCCGAGCCCCTCGCCCTTTGACGCGCCCTT
>CALXRY010000219.1 GCA_944390955.1 uncultured Clostridia bacterium
GCGGCGGAGGTCATCCTCCATTGCAGTATACGCAAATTCACGCGTTTTTTCATCCTTTGAGCAGGCGTTGAGCGTATACGGCGCGTGCGCAAGTATAGTTGCAAAGCTGTGTTCTGACGAATACTCAAGGAATTTTTTTATATCGTCCTCGTTTATCTTCTTTGCGCTGCCGCCGCGCGGGTTCCTTGTAAAAAACTGGAATGTATTTGCGCCTATCGATACGGCCTCCTCCGCCATGTGCAGATAGCCCTTCGAGGCTGAAAGATGCGAGCCTATTTTCATGCTGGTTTTCCTCCTTTTTGCTTTTGCTGCGGGTAATTTATCAATAAAATCTTCACCTGCGGCTTGATTTTCCCGCTGTGTTATAGTATAATTATTCCGTATATCGAATTATACTACAACCGGAAATGAAAGTCAATAACGAAAGGAATTTATTTGCATGATAACAGTAACCAACGTAAGTCTTAATTTCAGCGGACAAAACCTCTTTTCCGATGTGAACCTGAAATTTACTCCGGGGAACTGCTACGGAGTCATCGGCGCAAACGGCGCGGGTAAGTCGACGTTCCTGAAGCTGCTTTCTGGCGAGCTTGAAACGACGACAGGTGAAATTTCAATCGCGCCCAACTGCCGCATGTCAGTCTTGAAGCAGGATCACTTTGCATATGACGAATACAGCGTCCTCGATACGATAATCATGGGCAACAAAAAGCTCTATGACATCATGAAGGAAAAGGACGCGCTTTATGAAAAAGAGGATTTTACCGATGAGGACGGTATAAAGGCGGCGGAGCTTGAGGCGGAGTTTGCCGAGATGGACGGCTGGGAGGCGGATTCGAACGCCTCGAAGCTCATACAGGGGCTCGGGCTTGACGAGAGCCTACTTTATATGCAGATGTCGGATGTCGGCGACAGCGAAAAGGTCAAGATACTGCTTGCGCAGGCGCTCTTCGGCAATCCCGATATAATACTTTTGGACGAGCCTACAAACCACCTCGATATACAGGCGATAGAGTGGCTCGAGGATTTCCTGCTCGACTACGAGGGAACGGTTATAGTCGTTTCACACGACAGGTACTTCCTGAACGTGGTCTGCACGCACATAGTCGACATAGATTATACAAAGATAAAGATGTATGTCGGCAACTATGAGTTCTGGTACGAGTCGAGCCAGCTGATAGAACGCATGATAAAGCAGCAGAACAAGAAGGCAGAGGAAAAGATCAAGGAGCTGCAGACGTTCATACAGCGGTTCAGTGCGAACAAGTCAAAATCAAAGCAGGCGACGAGCCGCAAAAAGATGCTCGATAAGTTGACGGTAGAGGAGCTGCCGGCGTCATCAAGACGTTATCCGTTCGTCGGGTTTGATATGGACAGGGAGGCCGGACGCGACCTGCTTATGATCGACAGCATGACAAAGACGCTCAACGGCGAAACGATAATAGACAACATGACATTTACCATGAACCATGGCGACAAGATCGCTGTGATAGGCGACAGCGAGATTACCGTTACGGAATTTATGAAGCTGCTTGCCGAGGAGACCGAGCCCGATTCGGGAACGCTCAAATGGGGCGTTTCGACCTCGCGCAGCTATTTCCCGAAGGACAACTCCAAATACTTTGACGGCTGCACTCTGAACCTCATGGACTGGCTCAGGCAGTTTTCACCGCCGGGCTTTGAAACGCAGAACGATACGTATATCCGAGGCTTCCTCGGAAGGATGCTGTTTTCGGGCGACGACGTATTCAAGGAGGTGCAGGTGCTTTCGGGAGGCGAAAAGGTACGCTGTATGCTGTCGAGGATGATGCTGTTCGGCTCGAACGTGCTGATACTTGACCAGCCGACGAACCATCTTGACCTTGAGAGCATAACTGCCGTTAATAACGGTCTCAAGGCTTTCAAGGGCAATGTGATATTCGCGTCACACGACCATGAATTTATGAATACCATAGCCAACAGGATACTCGATATAAAAGCCGACGGCACGGTCATAGACAGGATGTGCACATATGATGAGTATCTTGAAATGAAGAAGGAAGGGAAGGTCTGATAGGATGAGCCTTGCGGATAAGATATTTATACAGAACTGCACCGAGATAATCGAGCACGGCTTTTCCGACGAGGGCATGGACGTCCGCCCGAGATGGGAGGACGGCGCTCCGGCGCACACGATAAAGCGCTTCGGGATAGTCAACCGCTACGACCTTTCAGAGGAATTTCCGATACTTACGATAAGGAGGACATATTTAAGGTCTGCGGTCGATGAGATACTGTGGATATGGCAGAAGAAATCGAATAACGTTCACGACCTGCACAGCCATATATGGGACAAGTGGGCTGACAAGGACGGCTCGATAGGCAAGGCTTACGGATATCAGCTTGGAGTGAAGCACAAATATCCTGAGGGCGAATTTGACCAGGTCGACAGGATACTCTATGACCTGAAGCATAACAGCGCGTCGCGCAGGATAATGTCGAATATCTATGTCCATCATGACCTGCACGAGATGAACTTATATCCGTGCGCCTACAGCATGACGTTCAACGTTACGGGAAACAAGCTAAACGCAGTGCTCAATCAGCGCTCGCAGGACATGCTCACGGCAAACAACTGGAACGTATGCCAGTATGCCGCGCTTGTCCATATGTTTGCGATGGTATCGGATTTTGAGCCCGGAGAACTTGTGCATGTGATAGCTGATGCGCATATTTACGACAGGCATATACCGATCGTGAAAAAGATAATACAAAACGAGCCGTATCCGGCTCCGGAGCTGAAAATAACTCCGCGTAGCGATTTTTATGAATTTGACAGGTCGGATTTTAAGCTTGAAAATTACAGGTATCATGAGCTGGACGACGAGATCCCCGTTGCGGAATAGCCTGCGTCCGGCCGACTGACAGGATAACGGGAGGAAACGATGACTGAATTTATATATAACTTTGATTTTGTGGGTGTTCCGTCCGATTTTATTGAAAATGTAATGCCGGAAATGAACGGAGCGTTCGTAAAGGTATATCTCTATGCTTTGAACCTTGCGGCCAAGGGAAAACGCATGTCGTATTCCGGCATAGCTGACGCGCTCGAGCTGCTTGAGAGCGACGTTGTGAAGGCGTTTGAGCAGCTTGAGATCAAGGGCTGTCTTTCGCATGATGGAGAGCGTGTTGTTTTTGGAGCAAAGCCGGAGGATATGCCTGAAGAGCCGATGGAGAAGACGGAGCATCCGGAACGTAAATCGGCGGAGAGCGTCAAATATATCATGACTGAGAACAGGACGCTTGCGGACCTTTGCCAGCTTGCGCAGCAGACGCTTGGCAAAACGCTCAGCGACAGGGACATAGAAACGCTGTACTGGATGTACGACAGCCTTGGCTTTTCGCCGGAGGTCATACTTATGATACTTGAATACTGCGTTTCAAAGGACAAGCGCAGCATGAAATATATCGAAAAGGTCGCCATAGGCTGGCACGAAAACGGCATAACTACGATAGATGCGGCGCAGAAATACATGACCGATATGCAGGAGAAGAACAGCTACTTCGGGAATATACGCCGACTGTTCGGCATAGAGGACAGGCCTCTTTCAAAGACCGAGGAGACATACCTGAAAAGCTGGCGGGATAATTATAATATGAGCGAGGAGATGGTCGCTCTTGCATATGAATACTGTATCATACAGACGAATAAGCTGTCGTTTCCGTATATAAATACGATAATAGAGAATTGGTTTACAAAGAACATATTTAGTGTCCCTGATGCGGAAAAGGAGCATGAGGAGCATAAAAACAGCGCCCGTGCCGAAAAGGAACTGAACGTCTATAAGGACGAAACGGAGTTTGATTATGATAAGATCGAGGACATTATGCAGAAAAAGTATGATAAGTAGTGCGGCGGCAATAATAGTTCTCGGAATGTTTATCACGCCGATATGTGCCTATGACTCGGCGGCGGTACCGTACGGCACATCGCTTTCGGACTTTGAACCTCCGGAAGAGATATCCGTGTGGGAACTGACGGAGCTTGAGGGAGAGCGTGCGGAGCTTTTGTCAAATGAGACGATGCTTGATTTTTCGTTTCTGAACGGGGAATTTACGGTTGAGGTCAGCGGTGCGTCCGACGACTCGTCGCTATTGATAGCCGACTGCGCGGAGGACGGCTCGCTGCTTGATGTGCACATAATAAATGATGTGCAGCCGGAAAATACGGTACATATAAACGGAAGCTATGCAAGGGCGTTTTTGTGGGAGCTTGATGATATGTCGCCGCAGTGCGAGAGCATAACCACAAAGACAGATTACCCGATAATCGAAGGCGTCGAGGGCGATTGGGAGGTCTCCGAGGATGGGCATACGATATACAGTTATCTTGGGGACGATACCGAGGTCGTGATCCCGAACAGCTATATGGGAAAACGTATATATACCGTGTATAATGAGCCTGCGATGAACGCGCTCGAGGAAAGCGTTGCGCTGGCTGATCTGTATAAATGCAATATATTCGGCGGAAGAACGGATATTACTTCCGTAACGCTGCCGGAAGGAATAACGGGAATAAGCCATTGTGCATTTGCGGGCTGTGAGAATATAGCAAGCATCATACCGGTTACAGACGACATTACACTGATAGGCAACTACGCGTTTTACGGCTGTTCAAAAATGATAGGAGGTCTTGATCTGTCAAATATAGAATTGATGGGCACGAACGGCACATTTATGAACTGCAGCTCGCTTGACGGCGAACTGATACTGCCGGATAAAAGTACGATAGGCTCGTGTATGTTTTACGGCTGTTCGTCACTTAGAGGTGAGTTGGCCTTTTCGGAGCGCACCGCCTCAATCGGCTCATATGCTTTCGAAAATTGCACAAACCTTACTGGAAGCGTTGACCTTTCAGGGATAAATGAACTTGGAGCAAGGGCATTTTTCGGATGCTCCGGGCTCAACGGCACGCTTACCCTGCCGTCTATACAGACGATACCGTATGCGGCGTTTGCGTATTGTGAAAATCTCACAGGGGAGCTGAATATACCAGATGGTGTGGAGGTCATAGAAGATTTTGCTTTTTCCGAAGACGATTCGCCGGCGGCGGGTTACACATCGCTCACACTGCCGGGGACACTAAAAGATATCAGTGTATGTGTGTTCCAGTATCAGACAAAGATGCGGAATGAGCTGATATTTCCGGAGGGGTTAGAGCATATTGGTGATTTTGCATTTAATCACTGCTCGGGATTTTCCAATACGACTGTCACCTTGCCGTCGTCGCTCAGGACGATAGGCGGAGATTATGATGTATCCGAAAACACCGGCTACGGGTGTCATGTTTTTTATAATGCGTTCATGAGCGCTGATGCATTCGTTGCCGACGGCGAATATTTTAAGTCCGTGGACGGTGTGCTTTACAGCTCGGATATGACACGCCTTGTGGCGTATCCGCCTGCAAAGACTGATGCGGAATTTACCGTTCCCGACGGCGTGACGCATATAGACGAGATGTCGCTCGGATATTCAAAGTTTACGGATCTTTATTTGCCGGACAGCTATATCCTGAACGAGACTGTTCCCGCCAACGTGCTCAACAGTCAGGCAAATAACCTTGCCGTTGCATTGTATCATTACAACGCAATAAAGAATGTCTTTGTCAGCGAAACGAGCCAATATTTCACAAGCGTTGACGGGATCGTTTATTCAAAGGATATGAAGGAGCTTTGGTATGTTCCGACAAAAAAGACAGGGACGATAGTCGTGCCGGACGGCGTGGAAACGATAAGAAAAGGCGCATTCTATATAGAATACTCATCGGGCGGCGAGACGTATACGGGAGTCCATATCCCCGCGTCCGTGACGTATATAGATCCGGAGAACTTGACGTCTGTAAACAAAAGGCCGCTTGCGGATATAACGGTCGACCCGGCGAACGAATATTATACGGTGACCGACGGAAAGCTGGTACAGAAGGGTGTATAATTTAAATGATAGAGATATTATTGGCAGTTCTGCTCATCATATTGATAGCTCTTGTTTCGGTTTTCGGAGTGCTGCTGCTGAAACGAAATTCCGTCGGCGAGCTTGAGCGTATGGAAAAAAGACTGAACGAAAACCTTCAGGGCTCGGTGAGCCTGTTCCGCGATACTGTAGCGGGCAATCAGCAGAATATAGGGCGTATGCAGACAGCAAAATTCCGTGAGATGGATATAATGATAAAGGATCTGTATGATACCATGGAATCGCGGCTTGACGGGCTTTCAAGAAGTATGGGTGAGATGCATACGCTTGCAATGGGAATAGACGACCTAAAAAAGGTTCTCTCGAATGTCAAGACGCGCGGTATTCTCGGCGAGATACAGCTTGAGGCTATCCTTGAGGAGATACTTGCCCCGGAGCAGTATGAAAAAAATGTGGCTGTCGTTCCTAGCAGCCGCAATACTGTGGAATTTGCGTTAAAGCTCCCGGGGGCGGGAGACGGCTGCGTGTATCTTCCGATAGATTCGAAATTCCCGCTCGACGCCTATACGGCTCTCTGCGATGCGAGAGACGGCGGAGACACCGGAAAAATATCGGCGGCGTCAAAGGAGCTTATGCGAAGGATAAAAACCTTTGCAAAGGATGTAAGCACAAAATATATCGCGCCGCCGTATACTACCGACTTTGCGATAATATTCCTGCCGACTGAAGGGCTTTACCTTGAGGCGGTAGAGAACGGACTCGTCGAGATGCTCCAGCGGGACTATAAGATAAATATCGCCGGACCGTCGACGCTTGCGGCAATGCTCAACGCTCTGCGGATGGGCTTTCGCACGCTTGCGGTGGAGAAGCGATCTGTTCAGGTATGGGAGGTACTGACCGAGGTCCGCGGTGAATTTGAAAAGTTTGCCGCAACGCTTGAATCGGCCCAGCAGCATCTCAGGAAGGCGGAGGCGGAGCTCGATAATGCCGCTGGTACGAGGACAAGGGCGATATTAAGAAAGCTCAGGGACACTGAAAGGACGGACATATGAGAAATGTGCTCATAACAGGCGGCAGCCGCGGGATAGGACGTGCGTGCGTTGAACGCTTTGCGGCTAAAGGCGACAGAGTCTTTTTTACGTATAAAAAAAACCATGAAAAAGCTATGGAGCTTGCAGAGCGCAACGGAGCAATTGCGGTACAGGCAGGGGACACTAAACTGCTCAAAGGGACGGTAGAAAAATATGGAATGCTTGATATTCTTATAAACAACGCCGGGATCGCGGAACAGAAAATGTTTCAGGATATAACCGAAAATGACTGGGACGAGATGTTCAATACTAATGTGCGCGATATGTTTATTATAACGAAGCTGTTTTATGATGATTTTATTACACAGAAACGCGGACGGATAATAAATATTTCGTCGATGTGGGGAATTGTCGGTGCAAGCTGCGAGGTGCATTACAGCGCGTCAAAGGCAGCCGTGATAGGCTTTACAAAGGCGCTTGCAAAGGAGGCGGGGCCGTCGGGAGTAACGGTCAACTGTATAGCTCCCGGGGTCATAGACACTGATATGAACGCGGTTCTCGGGGCGGAAACGCTTAAGGAGCTTGCATACGAAACGCCTATCGGACGGCTCGGCACACCGGAGGATGTTGCGTCGCTTGCGGAATTTCTCTGCTCCGACGGCGCGTCGTTTATAACGGGGCAGGTGATAGGCTGCGACGGCGGGTTTATATAAAAAAAGCTTCCGAGGCGTTTTAAAACGCCGGAAGCTTTTTTATATATTCTTAAATACTCTTATTAGCAGATGCCCTGAGCCATCATAGCCTCAGCGACCTTCATGAAGCCTGCAATGTTGGCTCCAGAAACAAGGTCCTTCTTGCCGTTGAACTCTTTGCCGTATTCGTCTGCTGCTGCCGAAGCCGCCTGATAGATGTTTATCATTATGCTGTGAAGCTTTTCGTCAACCTCTTCAAACGTCCATGACAGTCTCTGCGAGTTCTGGCTCATCTCAAGAGCCGAAGTAGCAACGCCGCCTGCGTTTGCGGCCTTACCGGGTGCGAAGTATACGCCATTCTCCTGAAGGTACTTTGTAGCCTCAAGAGTTGTAGGCATGTTAGCGCCTTCTGCTACAACTGCGCAGCCGTTTGCAACGAGCTGCTTAGCATCCTCGATATCAAGCTCGTTCTGAGTAGCGCACGGAAGAGCAACGTCACACTTGATCGACCAGATACCCTTGCCCTCTGTGTACTTAGCGTTGGGTCTGTACTCAAGATACTCCTTGATCCTGCCTCTCTTAACTTCCTTGATCTCCTTAACTGCAGCGAGGTCGATGCCTTCTTCGTCGTATATGTAGCCGTTTGAGTCTGAAAGAGCTACTACCTTTGCGCCGAGCTGCTGGCACTTTTCTGTAGCATAAATAGCAACATTTCCCGAACCCGAAACAACAACAGTCTTGCCGTCGAAGCTTGTTCCGAGATCCTTAAGCATTTCCTGAGCGAAGTATACAAGACCATAGCCTGTAGCCTCTGTTCTTACGAGCGAGCCGCCCCATGTAAGACCCTTGCCTGTAAGTACGCCCTCGTAAGCGTTCTTTATCTTCTTGTACTGACCGTACATATATCCGATCTCTCTTGCACCTGTACCGATATCACCTGCGGGAACGTCTGTGTCGGGACCGATGTGACGGCACAG
This sequence comes from uncultured Clostridia bacterium, assembly GCA_944390955.1. GTDB lineage: Bacteria > Bacillota > Clostridia > UBA1381 > UBA1381 > Ornithomonoglobus_A. Next base: position 8,650 of record CALXRY010000219.1, read on the forward strand.
TTCTGTCATAAAGCTCTGGCAGAATGCCATGACTTCTCTGTCTGACTTGCCCTTGGGGTCAAAGTCTGAACCGCCCTTGCCGCCGCCGATAGGAAGCGTTGTGAGCGAATTCTTGAATACCTGCTCAAAGCCGAGGAACTTGATTATTCCAAGGTTAACCGAGGGATGAAGTCTCAGACCGCCCTTGTAAGGACCGATCGCGCTGTTGAACTGAACTCTGAAGCCTCTGTTTACATGAACCTTGCCGTTGTCGTCAACCCAGGGAACACGGAACATTATCTGTCTTTCCGGCTCCACGATCCGCTCAAGAAGAGCTGCCTTTTCATATTCGGGGTGCTTCTCGAATACCGGCTCGAGAGTTGTTAAAACCTCTGTTGCAGCCTGAATAAACTCAGGTTCGTTTGCGTTCTTTTCCTTTAATTTTGCTAATACGTCCTGTGCGTATGACATAAACAAAATTCCTCCTTTAAAATATTGTAAGCGTTTCCTCAACCAACATTGTTTCATTTCGCTATCTTTGTTTGCGGTTGCTAAAACCCGACTTATATTTTATCAGATTTCAGTCATAATTGCAACAAAAAAATAACCAAAAATTAATATTTTTTTTGTGCATTGTTTAATTATTCATACAATCTGAATAATTAATATAATAATTTATGCTGTTTTTCTCATAGATACGGTGTTTTGAAAGTGGGATGATGCATAAAGTTGCATAAGGCTAACTTTTAAAGGCTGATAGAGAAACAATATCTCCTATAGTATTAAATCCCGCAGGACTTCACATAATAAAGAAAAATATGAAATGCATTCCTGAGGATATTCGGAAAAGAGGTACTTATGCAGTTTATAAAAATAATCCTGACGACTGTGGGCTCTGTGGCCGCTTTGTTTTTATCGGCCAAGGTGATAGGCAATAAGCAGATGTCGCAGCTCAATATGTTCGATTATATAAACGGAATAACGATAGGCTCGATAGGGGCTGAAATGGCAACGTCACTTGATGGTGCGTTCTACTATCCTCTCACGGCGATAGCGATATATACGTTTATAATATGGTTTATTTCATATGCCGGCTCAAAGAATATAAAGCTCCGCCGCTTTTTTTCGGGGCGGTCGATCCTTCTAATGCGTGGCGGAAAGATCTATGAAAAGAACTTTAAAAAGGCGAATATAGATGTCAATGAATTTCTGACGCAGTGCCGTATAAACGGGTATTTCAGGCTGGGCGAGATCGATACGGCCGTTATGGAGCAGAATGGGCAGATATCGGTTATGCCGAAATCACGGAACAGACCGGTAACACCGGAGGATGTCGGAATGAATATTTCTGAGGAAAGGTATGATATCGTAGTTATAACTGACGGGCATATTCTTGAAAAAAATCTTGCGGACACCGGCAACAACAGGAGCTGGCTCGAGAAAGAGCTTATACGTCTTAAGATAGGAAGTATAAGAGATATTTTTATAGGCGTGTGCGACGAAAAAAACAACCTCACTGTCTTTAAGAAGAACGGTGAGGTATATAAAAATGATGTTTTCCAATGATGGCTCAAAGAGCCGTATCGTTCAGATCCTCATAATATTCAAATTTTTCTTCAATCGCCTTATTGCGGAGATTCATATATAGTTCCGCCATGCCTGTGTTCATATACGGCATAACATAGAATATATCGAACAGCCCGAGAGTAAATATGCCCAAAATGATCCAGCCAATAAACGACATCTGGAAAACAAAAGTCCTCCATTTGCTGCCGCGCATCATCTGCTTTGACAGCATAAAGGCATGCTTTCTTTCAATATACGGATTTTCCGCAACTATGTACGGGACCATTATGTATTCATATGATTTTATAAACCAGCCTATAATGGTAAACTGCCATAGGAACAGGAAAAAACTGCGGCAGAACATGACCCATGCCGTGTTTTTCCACCTGCCTTTAAAAAATGGGAAAAACAACCTGCGTATCTGAGTATCGGTGTATTTTCTTGTTTCAAGGAAAAAACGCTTGCCTCCGACGTCAAGAACGTTGCAGAACAGGAATATAAAGAGCATTCCGAGCAGTAGCCCAGCACAGGTAAGAGCAAGCTCGGTATAGTCATTGTTTATTACGCTGTTTATCGAATGGAGCAGCCTGACAAAAGTATCTTTGCTTACAGAACCGTCAAACAAATTTTCGGTGACAATATTGTTTACTGCCTGCCCTGCAGCGCTGTCGGGTTGCGGAGCGTCGGGGGTTTCGCTGCCGGTGATGTTTTCTATAAATTCACTCACGACCTCCTCGTTCGATTTGGGGTCGCCGTAACTCTGTTCAACACTTTCGTATTCCGTCACGGCTTCTTCGCTGCCGTTGTCGCCGAGCATCCATGAGGAACCTGTGGAGCCTATAAAAATTGACAATATAAATGATACCGCAACGATCGCCCAGTAGTTTTTTCTCATAACGCCTCTGGCGTTTTTTTTAAGTTCTTTTATTGTCCACATAATTGTCTCCGTT
>CALXRY010000220.1 GCA_944390955.1 uncultured Clostridia bacterium
TCTTGCCTCCATTCTATCATAAATGATCGGCAAAGTCAATATTTATTTTATTTTTTCACAGGGACGCTGCCCCTTTTTATTTTATCTTATGCTTTTGTGCACCTAACTCACATAGACAGCGAATTGCCGTTATTTTCTCGCGGCAGCGGGGCACTCCGTCCCCTGCACCACAGGCAAGAGGGTATTAGTGCGAATACCCTCTTGACACCCGCGCCCAAACTTTTTTCGAAAAGTTTGATCAAAAACTTACAGCTCAGACACTTGCGCGTGGGGCACCTTACGCCCCACGCGCAAAACTCGCTTAAGGTAAGTTTCACTCCGTGAAACAAATTTCATTTGAGGGAGCCCCCTCGAACTCCCCGTGCGCAATTCCCGTCAGTCTCTGAGTTCCTTGTCTATCGCCTCGGCTGCGGCCTTTCCGGCGCCCATCGCAAGTATTACCGTAGCGGCTCCGGTAACGGTATCGCCACCGGCATATACGTGCTCCTTAGTCGTCTTGCCCGTCGTCTCGTCGGCTATGATGCAGCCGCGCCTGTTCGTTTCAAGACCCTTTGTAGTCTTTCTTATAAGCGGGTTGGGCGACTGTCCTATCGCAACGATGACAGTATCTATATCGATCACTTCCTCGCTGCCCTCAACAGGGATAGGTCTGCGCCTTCCCGAATCGTCCGGCTCACCGAGCTCCATATGTATGACCTCCACGCCCTTTATCCAGCCGTTTTCGTCGCCTATGAGCCTCGTCGGGTTCTGGAGAAGCTTGAATATGATGCCCTCCTCCTCGGCGTGGCTGACCTCCTCGGCTCTTGCCGGGAGCTCCTCTCTACCGCGCCTGTAGACGATGTAAACGTTGTCCGCACCGAGACGTTTTGCAGAACGCGCCGCGTCCATCGCAACGTTTCCGCCGCCGAATACCGCGACGTTCTTGCCTACGTAAACGGGCGTGTCGTACTCGGGGAATTTATAGCCCTTCATAAGGTTTATCCTTGTGAGGAACTCGTTTGCGCTGTACACGCCGTTGAGGCTCTCGCCCTCTATACCCATGAACGACGGAAGTCCCGCTCCCGTGCCTATGTATACGGCGTCATAGCCCATATCCTCAAGCAGCTCGTCGACCATTATCGTCTTTCCGATAACGACGTTCGTTTCGATGTCCACGCCGAGCACTCTGAGGTTGTCGATCTCGTTCTGGACTATGTCCTTCGGCAGCCTGAATTCGGGTATGCCGTACATCAGCACGCCTCCGGGCGTATGGAACGCCTCGTAAATCGTAACGGCGTAGCCCATCTTTGCAAGGTCTCCGGCAACTGTCAGACCCGAGGGACCCGAGCCTACGACTGCGACCTTTTTGCCGTTCGGAGCCGGCTTCTCTATATTTTCCTTAACGTTCTTCATGTGGTAGTCGGCAACGAATCTCTCAAGGCGTCCTATGCCGACGCTTTCGCCCTTTATCGCTCTTACGCACTTTGACTCGCACTGAGTTTCCTGGGGACATACGCGTCCGCATACGGCAGGCAGCGCGTTCGTCTCCTTTATCTTCTGATATGCTCCCTCAAAATCGCCCTCCGTAACGAGCGCGATAAACTCCGGTATCTTTACCGCAACGGGACATCCCTGCATACACGGCTTATGCTTGCAGTTAAGGCATCTCTTTGCCTCGTCTATCGCCATTTCCTCCGTATAACCCGTTGTGACCTCAAGGAAGTTCTTGTTCCTGACGTCCGGACGCTGCTCGGGCATAGGATTTTTATCTAATCTCATATTAGGCATTGTTTATCTGCTCCTTCTATATAATTATTCCTGCGAATTTGTTCTTCCGATACGGCAGTGACCCTCCTCGCAGGAGCGCTGCTCGTAGTCTCTGAACATCCTTGAACGCTTCATCGCGCTGTCCCAGTCGATCTGGTGACCGTCAAAGTCGGGACCGTCAACGCATGCGAACTTCGTCTCGCCGCCGACTATGACGCGGCAGCCGCCGCACATCCCCGTTCCGTCTATCATTATCGGATTCATCGAAACTGTCGTCTTTATCCCGTATTCTTTTGTAAGACCGCATACGGCTCTCATCATTACGAGCGGGCCGATCGCTATGACCTCGTCGAATTTTTCGCCGCTCTCGAGCAGCTCCTTCAGCCTGTCTGTAACAAAGCCCTTGATGCCATTCGAGCCGTCGTCTGTCGTTATGATGAGCCTGTCGGAGCATTTTTTCAGCTCGTCCTCGAGTATGATCAGGTCCTTGTCACGGAAGCCTGTTATAACGGTAACGTCCGCGCCCATCGAGTGGAGCTTCTTTGCCTGCGGATACGCTATCGCCGTTCCGAGTCCGCCGCCTATGACCGCGGCCTTCTTTATCCCGTCGAGCGGCGTGGGCATCCCGAGCGGTCCGACAAAATCGAGCAGCTCCGCGCCCTCCGGCACCTCGGCAAGATCCCTCGTTGTCTTTCCGACTATCTGTACGATTATCGTGACCGTTCCCTTTTCACGGTCAAAATCCGCTACGGTAAACGGCACTCTTTCGCCGTATTCGTCGATCCTCAGTATTATGAACTGACCCGGCTCGGCCTTTGCAGCGATGAGCGGCGCCTCGACCTCCATCAGGAATATCTGAGGGTTGAGAACGTTCTTTTTGACAATTTTATATGGCATACTATCACCTCATAAGTAGTTTGAAATTGCTTAACGCACAATATTCCATTTAACATAATACCATAAACGGCGCGTTTTTTCAATAGCTGAGCGCTGTTTTTTGCAGGAATTTTGTTCTTTGCGGCGTATGCGGTGCGCCGCAATATCGGAAATATGAACAAAAAATAAATTTTTTTTGGAAAATACCAAAATCATATTGAAATTTTTGTGGTTTGGATATATACTTATGTAATGTGCAAAGGCGGTGGATGCTGCCGCTATCCGTATGCACAGACGGGGTTGATTTGATGTTTGGATATATAATGCCATGCAAAAAACAGCTCGGCGAGGACGGCTATAAGGAATTCAGTGCCTATTACTGCGGACTGTGCAAAGCGATGGGCAGGCAGTGCTCGCAGGCCTCGAGGCTCGGGCTGAGCTATGACGTGACGTTTCTTTCGATGGTGCTCTCGTCCGTAACAGGCGAGGAGCACGAGGAAAGAACGGAGCGCTGTATAGTGCATCCGTTCAGGAAAAGACCGTGCATAAAGCATGATACGGCGCTCGATTACGGAGCGTGCGTCGGCGTTATGCTCTCGTATCTGAAGCTCCTTGACGACTGGCATGACGAGCGGAGCATAAAGGCTGCCGCCGCAATGGCGCTGCTCTATACGGGAGTGCGGCGGGCACGGAAAAAATATCCCGCCGAATATGACTTTATAAAGCGGTGTCTTGACGAGCTGAGCGCTCTTGAGGCTCAGAGCTGTCCTGACACCGACCGCACGGCCGACTGCTTTGCGAGGATACTTCAAAGGCTGTTCACGCCGGACTTCATAACCGATAATGGGACGCGGCGCATCCTTGACTGGATGGGGTATAACATCGGGCGCTGGATATTTATTCTTGACGCGGCGAACGACCTTGAAAAGGACCACAGGCAGGGAGCATACAATCCGCTGCTTGCGGGCTTTGACGGCGGAGATATCGAGGAATACAGAGAGCGCAGGGCAAAGGAGCTCGAGGTCACGCTCACGTATACGCTCGAGAATGCGGCGTCAGCGTTCGACCTGCTCAGCATACACAGGAATTATGATATCCTTTACACAATAATATACGACAGCCTGAGGCTGAAGCAGAAGGCTGTACTCAGTAAAAAAACGGGAGATAGAGATGGATCCATATGAAGTGCTCGGCGTTCCGAGGGACGCGGACGAGGAAACGATAAAAAAGGCGTACAGGGAGCTTATAAAGAAGTATCATCCGGACAAATACGTCAACAGTCCTCTTGCGGATATGGCGAGCGAGAAGACGAAGGAAATAAACAGGGCTTATGATATGATAAACGGGAAGAACGTCGACGCCGGAGCGCAGCAGGGCGGCTATGATCCGTTCCGCGGACAGGGCGGCGCAGGCGGCTACAACCCGTTTTACGGACGCTACGGACAGGGCGGCGGACGCTATACGTATAATTCCGGCTCCGACAGTTATGCCAACGTGCGCGCGCTGCTGACGATGAACAGGGTGGCCGAGGCGGAGGCGATGCTGAACAGGCTGCAGAAGAATGCCGAGTGGTATTTTCTTATGGGAGTAGTATGCCTCAGGAAGGGATGGTACGACCAGGGTGTGACGTATCTGCGCCGGGCGGTCGAGATGGAGCCGAACAACATAGAGTACCGCAACGCTCTCGACAACATAACAAGGCGAAATACGGGCTACACGACCAGGACCGAGACGACGGGAACGGCAGACCCGTGTGCGGGCGGCTGTCCATGCTGGTGCATACCGTGCTGTATGCCGTGTGACTGTGTACCCGGCTGCTGCTGTTGCTGACGCGAAAGATAAGCTTCGTATCTTACCACCCGCCGTGGCTCGACGTCTAACGCTTCCGCTGCGCGGAAGTTGCCGAAGGCAAGTTTTGCAAGGCAAAACCGTAGGGCATATACGCCATCACCCCGTTGGGCGGCAATCTGCACTCACCGCGAAGAAGTGCGGACGCCGAAGGCGGCTTTTGCGGAGCAAAAGTGATGAC
>CALXRY010000221.1 GCA_944390955.1 uncultured Clostridia bacterium
ATAAACATCAAAGGCAGACGAAGCCGTTAAGGCACATGTATACGATAAGTGAGAGCTTCGGGTGCCGCAATAAAATATACAAGCAAAACAGGAGGATAAAGAAATATCAAAATTTGTTACCCCTGCAGGTATTGCCGTACCGGCAGGCGCGGCAGCCGTTATATCTGCCGCGTGAGAAAAAGCGAAACAAAGTAAAGGAGTGTTTTAAAATGGCAAAATCAAAGTTGGTAAAGGCAAACGAAAAAATTGCCGAGGGCGTTGTTGAAGGCTACAAAAAAATCGAGAACGGAGTAGTAAACGGCTACAAAAAAATCGAAAACGGCGTAGTCGGCGGATTTGCAAAGATGACCGACAAATTTGTAGATGAGTTCCTGACGCGCGAAGGAGAATCTGTTGAAGACGCCAAAAAGCGCCTATCTGAGGAACAGGCGGCACGCGATGAGCAACCGCGATAAGATGTGAAAAGGGCTGCCGCTTTACGGCTGCCCTTTTTCATTCAAAAAGCACAAAAGAAATAAAAATGTAAACAAAACTTTAATGTTTGTATGCTATAATAATCATAAAGAGCACAGTAAAGCTCACGCATTTTACAGAAAGGCACTGTACAAAATGGAACGATTTAAGGAGATACTAAAAAAGCTTTTTATCCTGCCGCCGCTGCCCACGGTGATTATTGCCGTGCCTTCCTTTGTTTTTGTGTTCGTTATGCTCAGTATGGGAGAAGACGGTACGCTTGCCTATATTGCTTACATACTGTCCGCCTATGCGATGATCATCACGGTGACGGGCTTTTCAAAGATAGTCCGCACCGCACGCCGCGGATTTTATGAGCTTCCGCTCATAAAGAAAATACGCAGCAATCCGCTTGGCGACAGGCTTCTGGAGGATGCTGTATTCCGTTCCGAGCTTTCGCTCCACGGCGGACTGGCTGTCAATATCCTGTATGCCGCGCTGAATCTATTTTCGGGTATCAGGTATCAGTCAGCATGGTTCATCGCGCTTGCGTTCTATTACGCGTTTCTTTCGGCCATGCGCGCTATGCTCGTTGCGCATATACATCATACGGCGATAGGCAAGGATATCCCCTCGGAGCTCCGCCGCTACAGAAGCTGCGGGATCGTCCTGCTGCTTATGAACCAAGCTTTGGCGGGCATCGTTATTTATATCGTAAACCAAAATAAGGGCTTTGAATATCCGGGACTTTTGATCTATGCCATGGCGATGTATACGTTCTACATTACTATCACCGCGATAGTTAATGTTATAAGATTCCGAAAGCACGGCAGCCCGGTGCTGTCGGCGGCAAAGATCATAAATCTCACCGCAGCGCTGGTGTCCATGCTGTCTCTCGAAACGGCGATGCTTGCGCAGTTTGACAGCGGACGACCCGGCTTCCGCCGCATCATGACGGCTGCTTCCGGCGGCGGAGTCTGCATTATAGTGCTCGGCATGGCGATATATATGATCTTCAGGTCATCAAAACAACTGAAACAATTCAGAGCCGGCAGCACTCAAACATAACTAAGCCAACCTGCCTAAGCCGTGTAATCAGGAATGAACGTCTCGCGCATGTCAAGATAACCCATAAAATCCTTACTCACCTTTCCCTGCACGGTGAACCGCACGTTCGTGATACCCTTTATGCTTGTGAGCGAATTTACGATCGAATAGACCGTCAGCAGCTCCATGTCACGCCCCTCTACGTGATTTTCGACCATTGATCTCTTGATATCGACATACGCTATCTCATCCCTTACCTTTACCGACATGCACCCGCGTATATCGGGTATCGTCCGCCTTATTTTCAGGTTATCGTCGTCGCCCTCGATCAGCGCATCTATGACGAGCTTCGCCTGTTCCTCAGTCGAAAGCTCCGGTATCTGCACACGTACCGGCAGCAGCTTCAATATCTGCGCATCTGTAAAATACAGCCTGACCTCCGTCTGCGGTATGCTTGTCCCAAACGATATGGCCGTGATCCCGAGCGCCGCAATAAGTATAAGAATAAAAATTGTCCTCTTCATGAAAAAAGCCTCCGTATAGCATATGACTGTACATATATTATATGAAGGACTTTCCTGTTTTATGACTGTTTATCGAGCACTGCCTCGAGGGCTCTTGATAGCTGGTCGGGGCATGACGTGCCCTTTCCTCCGCAGTTTATGCCCTTAAGGCGCTTTATCGCCTCATGGATATCCATCCCGCGCACAAGAGCGCCGATGCCCTGAAGGTTGCCGTTACAGCCTCCGATAAAGCTCACCGACTCTATCGTGTCGCCGTCAAGCTCTATAAATATCTGCCTTGAACAGACTCCCGAGGGTCTGTATTCGTATTTTTCCATGATTTTCTCCTCCCGGATCCTTATTTTATTGTCTTCGCAGCTGCTCCGCTTTCTTGAGCAGATACTGCCTGTTATTGAACGATGGATTGATTATTACCTCCTCGGTCAGCATTTTCAGCGCATCTCCGATTGCGCGTCCCGGACGGTAACCAAGCTTTATGAGGTCGCGCCCGTTTATGCAGAGATCGGAGACCCTGTACGGCTCGTTCGAGGATATAACAGTCTCGTAAATATCCCTGACCGCGTCTATCTTTTTCTTCTTATCCGCGAAGCACGCGGGATTTTTCGCGCTGTTATCGGCTGTCTGCAGCTCAAGCAGCTTTTCAAAGAGCGCAGGTCCCGTCTTTGCCATCATGCGCTTTACTGCCGGCGGCGACGGCTCTATTCTGACATCATGGTTTTCTATCAGTACGAGTATATCGCGCAGCGTATCGTTGTCAAGCCTCAGCCTGTGCAGCACATCCTCGGCGATCCTCTTGCTCTCGCGGTGGTGACCGTAAAAGTGTATGATGCCGCTCGAGTCCTCACTCGCGGTGCACGGCTTCCCGACGTCATGGAGCAGCGCCGACCAGCGCAGCGTAAGATCGGGAGGCGTGTTCTTTACGGCATGCATTATGTGCTCGCCCACGTCGTATATATGGAAGCGGTTGTTCTGCCGCTCGCCGAAGCACCTGTCAAGCTGCGGGATCATACACCGCAGCAGCCCCAATTCGTGCATCAGCCTGAAATGGTCAGGATTATCAGAAAGCAGTATCTTATTCAGCTCCTCGATTATGCGCTCGCTGCTAACGCGCTTTATGAGCACCGCACATTTGCGTATCGCCGCACTCGTT
>CALXRY010000222.1 GCA_944390955.1 uncultured Clostridia bacterium
CGGACACGATGCCATAGCAGTATGCCTGTGCAACCGCTGTGCTGTCGGTATCCGTAAACGGCGAACCGGCGGGTGTAATCAGGGTTTCGTTAGTGAGCTTCTTATATAAATTCATAGCCAGCTCACAAAATTCCTGTCTTGTAATATCCTCTTTCAAATTATGTGAAACGACTGAGTAGGATACCAAACCGGCTTCGTTAGCCTGCTGATATTCCGAAACAGCCCAGCCGCTCAGATCGGCAGCAAATGCCGATGTATTAAGTATTGCGGTCAAAGATAGAACAGATAGGATAATTTTCTTTGCGATTTTGTTCAAGATTATTATCTCCTTTTCGTTTTAGTCCGTTACCTTCTGTGTTTCTTTTTTCCAAATCAATCATCTTTTTGCGGGAGCAGGTATTTACTCCCATAAGCTGTCTTTTCATCAACTGCCTGTATTGTAACACCATTTTAACATGTTGTCAAGGGTTTTTGGGAAAAAGTTTAAGACTGCTTAAAATTTTTGTTATCTGTTTTTAAGAAATGTGTAACATAAATGAAATATTAGGGGGCGATTTTGACGGTATGTTACAAGATTTTTAGGATAAAATATCCTGTTTTTGCCTCGAAAGGCTTATCAGGACAGAATTATGTATACAAGATGTGGTCAATGTGCAAAAATATCATCAAGATATAGTGAGTATATTGTAAAATGTGCAACAAAACGTTAAGAAAATGTTACAAAATTATAAAAAGTCGTAATAAAGTTTACGTAATGCGATAAGTTATGTCAAATAAATCTGTTCAGCTTTTCACAATATTTATATCCGATTTTGGCAAGGGACTCCGATATTGTCTGTTTATCCTCCTCAAGATCATCGCAGAGAGCATCCAGGTTTGGATAAAAATCTCTGAGTTTTGTATTTATAACGCTTAAAAGTATGGCAGGATCTTTTGGCAGCACAATATTTCTTCCTTTCATTATGTGATGTGAATTTTCTTCCTATATAATAATAGCACAAGATATATGTATTTTCAAGCATAAAATCATGGAAGAGGCACAAGAGAGAGGGCTGGAGTGTGAGCAAATACGGATTGACGGTACCGATGTGGTTAAAATACCTAAAATCACGCTGTTATTTTGTACATAATGACAACCCTAATATTTCATTTTTGTTGTTTAATATATCTAAAATGCGGGTAAATATTAATATGTGCTGTTGTGCATTTTAAATGTGAAACTTAAATATGTTAAATATAAAAAGAACGAAAGGAATGATCAACATGAAAACATACAAAATGGAGGATATCCGCAACATCGCTGTCATGGGCCACGGTAAGTGCGGAAAAACCACGCTTACCGAGGCCATGCTGTACAATGCGGGAGCTGTTGACAGGCTCGGAAAGGTAATGGACGGAACGACGACGACGGATAGCGATCCTGAAGAAATTAAAAGACAATTTTCTATTTCTTCATCTATAGCGCCTATAGAGTGGAAGGATATGAAATATAATATCATCGACACACCGGGATTTTTTGACTTTGTAGGGGGTGTAAAGGAAGGCTTGAGAGCCGCGGATTCGGCGCTGATAGTTCTGAGCGGAAGGAGCGGCGTATCTGTAGGAACGGAGCAGGTGTTTAAATACGCCAAGACAAAGGGCGTTCCGACGATGTTTTTTGTAAACAAGATAGACGACGATAGGGCAAGCTATGAGAAGACGCTGGAGGAAATGAAGAGCGTATTCGGAAAATCAGTAACGCCGTTCGTGTATCCTATCCAAGAGGATGGCGAGTTCAAGGGATTTGTCGACATAGTTGATATGACGGCAAGACGCTACGACGGTATTTACAGAGTTGAGATGCCCGTTCCTGAGGGAATGGAGGAGGTCGTTGCGCCTCTGCGTGAAATGATAATGGAAGCCGTTGCCGAGACCGATGAGGAGCTTATGATGAAGTACTTCAACGGCGAGGAGTTCACGTTTGACGAGATAAAGCAGGCTATAAGAAAAGGCGTAAAGGATGGAAGCATATTCCCTGTATACTGCGGAAGCGGACTGGATAATATAGGTGTGCGCAGCCTTATGGACGGTATGGGTAAGTATCTTCCGGCACCGTCGGAAATCGAGGAGATTGCAAGAAAGGCCGATACGGCGGAGCCGGTGGAGCTCGTGCAGACCGAGGCGGAGACAACCGCTGCCATAGTATTTAAGACTATTGCTGATCCGTTTGTGGGCAAGCTTTCTATATTCAGAGTGTATTCGGGAGAGGTAAAGGCAGATTCTCAGCTCTACAACCCAAACAAGGGCGCCATGGAAAAAATAGGCAAGGTATATACGATATGCGGCAAAAAGCAGACCGAGGCAAAGAGCATAAAGGCCGGTGATATAGGCTGTGTTGCAAAGCTTGACATCACAAAGACAGGCGACACGCTCTGTGAAAAAGGCAAAAATATAATTCTTACCGGTATAGAATTCCCTGCACCCGTGCTTTCTATGGCGGTCAGACCTGTTGCAAAGGGCGATGAGGAAAAGATAATAAGCGGCCTTATGAAGCTTACCGAGGAGGATCCGACGTTCTCTGTAACATCAAATACCGAAACAAAGCAGACGCTCATAAACGGGCAGGGAGAGCAGCATATAGATGTTATCGTAAGCAAGCTTAAGAGCAAGTACGGTGTAAACGTTCAGCTTGAGGATCCGATCGTTCCGTATCGTGAAACGATAAAGGGCAAGGCCACAGTCGAGGGCAAGCATAAGAAGCAGTCCGGCGGCCACGGTCAGTACGGTCATGTAAAGATCGAATTTGAGCCGGGTATTTCCGAGGATATGATATTTGAAGAAAAGGTATTCGGCGGAAGCGTTCCGAAGAATTATTTCCCGGCAGTCGAGAAGGGGCTGAGAGATTCATGCGAAAAGGGCGTGCTTGCCGGTTATCCTGTAGTTAACCTGAAGGCTACGCTGCTTGACGGCTCGTACCACCCTGTCGACTCATCGGAAATGGCGTTCAAGACCGCCGCATCAATAGCGTATAAAGAGGGTCTTAAGCAGGCAAATCCCGTTATTCTTGAGCCGATAGGCTATCTGAAGGTATACGTTCCCGAAAAGATAATGGGCGATATAATCGGGGATATAAATAAGCGCAGAGGTCAGATAATGGGCATGGGCGAGAGCGATAAGGAAGGCCTGAATCTTGTTGAGGCTGAGGTACCGATGTCAGAGATGTTCAAATATGCTACCGATCTGCGTTCGATGAGTCAGGGCAGAGGAATGTTTACATTTGAATTTGCCCGCTATGCTGAGGCGCCTCAGAATGTTGCGGAAAAAATTATTGCGGAAGCAAACAACAGATAAAAAAGACAAGTGAGTTAAAGTTACAAAAGTATTACAAATATGAATCCGAGGTTAAGAAAACGCCCCTGTAGATATTATGTTTAGTGAAATTGTCTAAAGAATAATTAAAATTTTGTGGATTATAAGACTTCCTATTTTTAAAAAAATATGTTATCATAATATCATGATAGAAAGAACGGCGGTATAATGTGCCTCCGGATCTTTAAAAGCAAAAAGAGTTGATCTGGACTTTTTGCCTAAATATAAATATTCTATAGAACGAGAGGGGAAATTATAAAATGGCAGATTTACAACTAAAACACGTTTACAAAAGGTATCCCAATGGCTTCGTAGGTGCGAGCGACATCTGCTTGGACATTGCGGATAAAGAGTTTATTATATTGGTAGGTCCTTCAGGATGCGGTAAGTCGACAACGCTTAGAATGATCGCAGGTCTTGAGGAAATTTCCGAGGGTGAGCTTTATATTGGCGGCAAGCTGATGAACGACGTTGCACCCAAGGACAGAGATATAGCGATGGTTTTCCAGAACTATGCTCTTTACCCGCACATGACTGTGTTTGATAACATGGCATTTGCTCTTAAGCTGAGAAAGACACCTAAGGATGAGATCAAGAAGAGAGTTACAGAGGCTGCTAAGATCCTTGAGATCGAGCACCTGCTTGACAGAAAGCCGAAGGCTCTTTCGGGTGGTCAGAGACAGCGTGTTGCTATGGGTCGTGCTATAGTTCGTAGCCCTAAAGTATTCCTGATGGATGAACCTCTGTCAAACCTTGACGCAAAACTGAGAGTTGCGATGAGAACCGAGATCAAGAAGCTCCATCACAAGCTCCAGACGACGTTCATATATGTAACGCATGACCAGACTGAGGCTATGACGATGGGTACTCGCATCGTTGTTCTGAAGGATGGTATCATTCAGCAGGTAGATACTCCGACGAATCTTTATTCGGAGCCCTGCAACATATTCGTTGCCGGATTTATCGGTTCACCGCAGATGAACTTCATAAATGCTACTCTTTCATCAAAGGGAGAGGATATATGGGCGACTTTCGGTGAGAACTCGATAAAAATCCCTGCAGGCAAGGCAGCTCCTCTGAAGGGCTACATAGGCAAAGAGGTTGTTCTCGGTATCAGACCTGAGGATATCCACGATGATGAGGGCTTTATAGCTGCTAAGCCGGATGGCGTATGTAAGGCATACGTAGAAGTAACAGAGCTGCTCGGTTCGGAGACATATCTGTACCTGAATATCGCCGGCAGCCAGTTTACAGCAAGAGTAAACCAGAGATCTACTGCAAAGATCGGCGACAACATAAAGGTAGCCTTCGAGACAAATAAGCTCCATATCTTCGATAAGGATACAGAGCTTGCAATCGTTCACTAATATGAATTTTTCCGCCGCGCTTTATGCGCGGCGGTTTTTGTTAAAAACAAAACAAAAACCGCCGCACATGGCGGCAGCTACAAACACACTACATTATCGCATATCCTTTGAACCACATGACGGCAAGCAGTGTATAGAACAATGCCGATACGGCAAGCAGAAGATATTTTACCGTTTTGTTTTTTACTGCTGCGAGGATAATAAACAGCGGCAGACACATGCTCATATACCGCCCTCCGCTTATCTGCCAGCCGTGGAAGTACGTCACGGCCATGTACGCTCCAGCATAGACGATATACGACGTTCTGACATGACTACGCAGCCCGTATATAAGTGCTGCAACTCCGGCAAAGAACAGAATTATCTGCGGCCAGTATATATACATCGCGAGACCTTCATATTGAAGAGCCATATCATAATGCTGTGCAAGATTCGTTCCTATCCATTTTGCTTCATTATACCATGGCTCTGCGGCCTGGAAATCAAGATACATGAACCATTCACCGTATATCACCTTGTTGATAAGCAGATAAACAAAATATCCAAGCAGCGGCGCAATTACAGCAACCAATGCTTTTTTGTTGAGCTTTTTGGAGCTTGAAAAATCAACAAGCATTTCATATGCAAAGGCAAATGCGGGGAGCATTCCCTGCGTTCTTGTGAGAGCGCAGAGAAAGCTGAATACAGCTGCTGATATCCAGTATTTTTTTCTCATACAGTAAAGAGCGCCGGCTGTCAGCAGGAGGAAAAGTCCCTCCGTATAAACGGATGCCGTAAAGAAAGAGTACGGAAACAGCAGCATCAGAAACAGCCCGAGGCACGCGTTTTCTTCATCAAAGTCAAGCTTCAGAAGCTCGTAGAAAATGCATGCGCCGGCTCCGGCGCATATGTTTGATACGATGAGCCCGGAAACAAAATAATTCTGTATTACCGCTGCAACGAGCTTCATGAGAATAGGATACAGCGGAAAGAATACGATAAGGTTTTTTGTCGCGCCGGAGGCAGTGTACCAATTTTGTGCTATTTCGATATAATGCGGCGTGTCTCCGGCCTTTACAAACGAATCGTATATAGCCTGAAAGAAGCCTGCCCCGGTATCGGAAACTGCCCACGCAAATACAAATACGAGCCATCGGCTGAGGATCGCCGTGAGGAATATCCACAAATATGTCTTTAGGTTTTGTTTGGGTATATTTATTTTCTTCATAGCCTTTCACTCCTTTTGCAATGCTGATATATCAACTGATCACGAAGCTGTATATGCAGAAGGCGCTTATTATAAGCTCTGCTGAAAATACCGTTATCTTTACCGGTGCGGGTATGATAAGCTCCTTTGGTGATATATTTATTCGTCTTGCTATAAGCCACAGAATAAATGCTGCTGCGGCGCATATAAGAGAAATGTACGATGGTGAGTACAGCATAAAAAATCCCGGAAGGAAAACGGCAAATATTGCTGCTTCCCATGAGCTCTGATTACCCAAGAACCGTTTTGAAATTGTTAACAGGATATACATGAACATCCCTGCTCCTATAAACGATACAGCACCGGCTGCCGCCGCATATTCACCGAAAACGAGCTTGCCGAGCAGTCCCTCGCGTATTTCGGTATCGGGAAACAGCGCGGCAAAATCAAACATATTCACAGCCTCGGAAAAGCACGTTTTTATATATGCGATAAACGCGAGATAGATAAGCCCAGCGGCTGTTGAAAGCAGAAAGCTTTTTATGATATTTAGTACCGTGTCTTTGGCAAGAAGCTTCACCTCGGTACAAAAGCGCAGTATAACTCCGGCAGCCGCGCTCAGAATGAGCAGACTCCCTGTATAGCCAAAAAACATTCCCATATTAATAAGTCCTTTCATAATATATACAAATAAGTCTGCAAGAAATTTTTGCGGATTACCGCCCAACGCGAAGATGGCGTATAATCTATACATCAAGCCGCGGCGGGTGTTGAGATGCGAAAATTTATTTAGACTTATCAACTCCGACCATCTTACATGCCGGCCTTATAGTGCATTCGGAGCACTTGGGGCTTCTTGCGCCGCATACAGCACGTCCGTGGTATACAAACTGGTGGCACAGCTTAAGCTGCCTTCCGGGCGGGATTATTTTTTTTAGTTCAAATTCGATTTTTTCTGGGTCTTTGCTCGTTGTCAGACCTATTCTGTTCGAGAGCCGTATACAGTGTGTATCGACTACCACGGCAGGCTGGCCGAAAATATCGCCGAGCACGAGATTAGCAGTCTTTCGGCCCGTTCCCGCAAGCGTGAGCAGATCATCCATCGTGTCGGGAACCTCTCCTCCGTATACCTCAACGAGTCTTTTGCAGCAGGCAATTATATTTTTTGACTTGTTTTTGTAAAAGCCCGCCGAACGGATATACTCCTGAAGCTCCAGAATATCAGCATCGGCAAAATCCTGTGCCGATCTGTAGCGCTTGAAAAGCTCCTCCGTGACAATATTTACGCGTGCATCCGTGCACTGCGCACTAAGCTGCGTGGCTATGAGCATTTCCAACGGATTTGAATAATTAAGAGAGCATTTCACCTCGGGATATGTCTTGTCCATAAGCTCGAGCAAAAGCTCCACACGTTCCTTTTTTGTCATTTTTCTTTACCTCGGATCACTTTATTATATTTTTGATTATATCATCGTATTATTGAAAAATCAACTAAAATTCGACTCCGCGCCTTGCGGCAACTCCATTGTCAAAAGGATGCTTTATTTTTACGATCTCTGAAACATAGTCTGCGCACTCAATGAGCTCCTGTGAGGGGGATCTGCCTGTAAGGACGGTCTCGCGGTCAAGGGCAAGTACTGCATCAAGAAGTTCTGTATCGATAAGCCCGTTGTTCATCGCTGGTATAAGCTCGTCAAATATCAGCATATCATACTCGCCGTCAAGGGCGGCTCTCAATATGGCATTATGCTCGCCTTTTACAGCGGATATTTCCTCGGCGGTCATTGACTTAAAAAATCCATAATCCCTTGAAAGGCGCATGACCGTTATATTCGGGATATTTCTAAGTATCGTGACCTCGCCTGAGTCTGCGCCTTTCAGAAACTGCCCAAAAAGCACGCTTTTTCCGCAGCCGCACATCCTCAGAGCCATTCCGGCGGCAGCTGAGGTCTTTCCTTTTCCGTCTCCTGTTATTATGTGGATCATAGAATTTCCCTCCCATGTTTTATCCCAGTATACCACACTGCGCTCAAAATATCAATAAAGGACTTGCAAAAAATCCTGGAACGGTGTATAATATGAATAAATATACATACAGGACCGGAACAACTCCGCGTCCGCTGGGAGAGAAGCAATGAAAAAGATCGCATTAATACCAAATGGAAATAAGGATCCAAAGCTTAACAATACACGAAGGATAGCTGATTATCTTAGCTGCAGGGCAGAGCTTCTGCTTGAGGACAAGTATGCCTCCAGCGAGGTCAAGGCAGAGTATATGGCGTATGATGCCATGCTTGACGAAGCGGAATATCTGATAGTCCTCGGAGGGGATGGTACGATGCTTCAGACAGCAACCGACTGTGCAAGAAGGGAACTCCCCGTTCTTGGGATAAATCTTGGCAAGGTCGGCTTTCTTACAGAGGTGGAGCTTGACAATATAGAAGCAGCGCTCGATAAGCTGCTTTCGGGAAAATGCGGTATAGAGAGGCGGATGCTGATGCGCGTAGAGTTAATCCGCGGCGGTGAGTGCATCGTTCACAGCCATGCCTTAAACGACGTAGTGACCGCAAAAAATGCAGGCGCAAAGCTTATTGCGCTTGAGCTATATACAGACGGCGAGCTTGTAAACAGATACATAGCGGACGGGCTTATAATTGCCACTCCGACTGGATCTACGGGCTATTCAATATCTGCCGGAGGCCCGGTAGTCGATCCGCTCATGGAGCTGTACGTTGCGACTCCAATCTGCGCGCATACGCTTTCGGTAAGGAGCGCGGTGCTTCCGGCGGAAAAGCGGATAGTAATAAAGCCGGACGGGGATTACCCTGACAACAGGACTGTCGTATCTGCCGACGGAGATGTGCTCGGCGAGATGCTTCCCGGGGATGAGGTGAGGATAACACGTTCAAAATACCGGTTCAGCATGATAAAAACAGGCAGTTATTCGTTCTATGACACGGTACTGAAAAAGTTGTCGTGATGCAGTGATAGGAGATAGACCATGAAATATAAAAGACAAAGCCGTATTGCTAAGATCATACAGGAGCAGCCCGTAAAAACTCATGAGCAGCTCGTTGAAATACTCGAGAGTGAAGGGATAAAGGTTACTCAGGCGACCGTGTCGAGGGATATAAAGGAGTTGGGACTTATAAAAACTCCGTCATCTGAGGGCTCGGTATACGCCATGCCTCCGATGGCAAAGGGCCACAGCGAGGAGACTGTCCGTTCCTTCGGAGAAACTATTCTTGAGGTAAGCTGCGCGATGCATACCGTAGTCATAAAGACGTATCCCGGGATGGCTCCGGCGATGTGCGCATTTATAGACGAACGTATGCAGGCCGATTTTGTGGGCTCGATAGCTGGAGATGATACTATTCTTATAATAGCACAGGATCGTGAGCGGGCCGAGCTTTTTGTTAAAAAGCTCAGGAATATGTTTAAATGAGGTATAGATTATGTTGAATCATCTGAGCATAAAAAACGTAGCCGTAATAGACAAGCTGGACGTTGATATGAGAAAAGGACTTAACGTTCTTACGGGAGAGACCGGCGCGGGTAAATCGATAAT
>CALXRY010000223.1 GCA_944390955.1 uncultured Clostridia bacterium
TATTATCGCAACGTCGATCCCTCTGTCCGAAAGGTTTTTGTAGGTAGAGAACGTCAGGCTCCTCAGCTCCGGCTTGCTCCTGTCCGAGAGCGTCGGTCCGAGCATGACAGGCAGCTTTTCGCGCTCAAGGATATCGGCTATCCTGTCGCCGTCGGAGCAGTGCTCGACGGTTATCCTTATATTGAATTCCCTGCCTATCCTTATGGCGGTGCATATATCGTCGGCGCGGTGCGCATGTATCTTTACCGGAAGCTCCCTCCTGAGCACAGGTATAAGCGCCTCCGCCTTCATGTCAAACTCGGGGCGGTCGTTTTCCTCAGGGCAGCTCTTCCAGTCGTCAAGCTGCTCCATATATATCCGCGCCTTTATAAGCACCTCGCGTATAAGCGCGGCCGTGCCCATGCGTGTAACGGGCGCGTCCTCCTTCTCGTTATAAACGGTTTTCGGATTTTCTCCGAGTGCAAATTTCATTGCGCACGGAGCCTTTATTATCATATCATCAACGCATATGCCGCTCGTTTTTACCGCCGCAAACTGTCCGCCTATCGGATTTGCGCTTCCGGGGCCCGTCACGACTGCTGTTATCCCCGCGGCTCTCGCATCGGAAAACGCCCTGTCAAACGGATTTATCCCGTCTATAGCTCTCAGGTGCGGCGTTACGGGATCGCTGTCCTCGTTACCGTCGTCGCCCTCAAAGCCTATCGAATCCTCAAACATCCCGACATGGCAGTGCGCGTCGATAAGCCCCGGCGTTACGGTCAGTCCCTCCGCGTCTATCGTTTCGGTCACGTCAAATTTATCCGTGTCCGCTCCGACGTATTTTATTTTTTCGTCGAATATTATCACGCCGTTCTGTATTATCTCTCCGGTGCACGTGATTATTTTAGCGTTTTTTATCTTTATCACTTCTGCTTTCCTTTCATTCGGCTATATATTTTTTAAATATTATAACATAAATCTTGATATTTGTACAGTAGGTATGATATAATAAACACAGCTTTGGAATTTATTTTAAGCTTAACGGAAGGAATGATAATTTGATATGGATACACTTGTAAGAGGAAGCAGCATGGACGGAGCTATCCGTATTTTTTGTGCCGTCACTACAGATATGGTGAACGAGGCGCACAAGATACACGGGACATATCCCGTCGCGACCGCCGCACTCGGAAGACTGCTTACCGGCGCCGCTCTGATGGGCGCGACGCTGAAAA
The DNA here is from genome assembly GCA_944390955.1 of uncultured Clostridia bacterium. Classification (GTDB taxonomy): domain Bacteria; phylum Bacillota; class Clostridia; order UBA1381; family UBA1381; genus Ornithomonoglobus_A. The sequence continues at coordinate 1,215 of CALXRY010000223.1, forward strand.
ATGAAAGCGACTCCATAACGCTCCAAGTCCGCGGCGACGGACCTCTCGGAGCTCTTACCGCAGTTACGGACAGCCGCTCTCACGTCCGCGGCTGTGTAGATAATCCGCTCGTTGAACGTCCGCTCAATGCAAAGGGCAAACTTGATGTAGGCGGCGGAGTAGGTCACGGAACACTGTCGGTAATAAGGGACTTAGGGCTTAAGGAACCGTATATAGGTCAGGTGCCTCTCGTTTCGGGTGAGATCGCCGAGGACCTTACGGCATACTTTGCATCGTCGGAGCAGGTACCCACGGCTGTCGCTCTCGGCGTGCTTGTGGATACAGACAACACCGCGATCGCCGCGGGAGGCTTCATCGTTCAGATGATGCCCGGCTCGACCGACGAGATGGCGGACAAGCTTGAAAAAACGCTTAACGAGCTGCCGCCGGTAACAACTATGATCCATGACGGCATGAGCGCCGAGGATATGCTTTTTAAGGTATGCGACGGCTTTGACATGCTGATGGATAACAACGTAGTGCATCCCGAGTATGAGTGCAAGTGCTCGCGTGAGCGTATGGAAAAGGCGCTCATATCACTCGGCAAAAAGGAGCTCAGGGATATTATAGATGAGCAGGGCAGCGCCGAGCTTGTGTGTCACTTCTGCAACAGCAAATATAACTTCTCAAGAAAAGAGCTTGAGGCGCTCCTGAGCATGGCAAAGGGCGAGGAAAAATGAAACGCGATATACGATGGATAAGCCTTATAGGACTGTTCGTCGGCGTCTTTCTGATGAGCCTTTTCGTCACGAACGCTGGCGATGATTTCTTTTACGCTGCCTTCACAAAAAACGGATTTTCGCATTTTATCGCAGCACACGCTGACCACTATCTGCATACAAACGGGCGCTGTATAGTGCATATCCTTGCATCGGTATTTTTATGGCTCCCGCATATATTCTGGTGCCTTGCAAACGCGCTGATGTGGGTCGCCATAGCAATGAACCTTTACAGGCTTTTCAATATTTATATAAAGGATGCGTCAAAGCTCAAGTTCCTGATGTTCGTGCTGTGCGGGGCGTTCCTAACCATACATATAGAGATGGCGAAGGAAAGCACTCTCTGGCTCACGGGATCGTTCAATTACACCTATCCGCTGATGATGCTTTCGTGGTACTGGCAGCTGCTTTTCACAAACGAGCGATGCAGCACGCGGAAGCTGTGCATTGTGGGCTTTTTTGCGGCGGCGTCCATGGAGCAGGAATCGGCTCTTGCCGTGCTGCTGACTGCCGGATATATCTATTTCAGCTTGCGCGGAACTCGTAAAAAAACACCGAAAAAGCTTAAAAAGGCCTTGCTCGCCGTAACGATCGGAGCAGTCTCGCTCTTTCTGGCGCCGGGAAATCTCAGCCGTATGGGCGATGAGATGGGAGCCTCGGCAGGAACGGTCGATAATATTTTCAACGGCATAGACTTTATGCTCAATTACTGCATATCGTCAAATTACATGATATGGCTGAATATCGTCTTTATGGTCTGCTGCGCGGCGTATCTTTATAAGAATAAATTCAAATTCGCGGCATTGCTGCTGCCGCTCGAAATAGCTGCATTGTTTATCACGAACCATTCTGGCTCGTTTGAATGGATGGGCATCGGATACCAGATAATTTTCTATGCATCAAGGGCATATTATCTTGCGGCGGCGATAGCCTCGGTATATGTATATTGGTCGGAAAGGCAAAATCCGCTGCCGCTCATCGGGCTTATGAGCGGGATATTTTCCTGTGCGTTTATTGTGTTTTCTCCGACGCTCGGCCCGAGGGTTATACTCTTTGCCGAGGTCATGATAATAGCGTGCACGGCATCACTGCTGACAGAGCTGCTCAAAAAGCAGACGTGGCCGTATGCGATAGCGCATCTGCTTATACTTGCGCTCTCGGTCTGGAACGTAACATATATAACACTCGGCTTCCATCGCAACAGTGTTGTTTACGCCGAAAACGAGCGGCTTATAGAGGAATGGCACAAAACAGGACGCGGTGAGCTGCATCAAAAGCAGTACAGGAACGATGCTTTTGAGCATTCAATGCCGTACAACAGCGAATACCACGACGGAAGATATAAGGAATATTACGATATTCCGACGCGGGTAAATATTATTTGGGAATAAAAAAACGGGGCTCAAACCCCGTTTTTTATATTACGCATTCTGCTTTGTATAATTCAGCAGACCTCCGGCATACAGCATTTCCTTCTGCCTCTGCGAGAAGTCGCCTATTACGTTAAAGTCAAAGCCCTTTGTAACGTTTGTGCATTTTATCACCGAGCCGGCTGCGATCTGGTCGGCGATCTTTTCTATCCTTATCTCATCCATCTGGTCTATCTTATCGTAATCAGCCTCGTTCTCAAACGTCAGCGGAACGATACCGGCGTTTATCAGGTTAGCCATATGGATACGCGCAAAGCTCTTTACGATGACCGCCTTTACGCCAAGATAAAGCGGAGCAAGCGCAGCGTGCTCTCTTGACGAGCCCTGACCGTAATTCGAGCCGCCTACTATAATGCTCTTGCCCATCTCAAGCGCTCTGTCGTGGAAACTCTCGTCGCATACCGCAAAGCAGAACTGCGAGATCTTCGGGATATTTGACCTGAGCGGCAATATCTTTGCTCCAGCGGGCATTATATGGTCTGTGGTGATATTGTCCCCTACCTTGAGCGAGCATTTTGCATCTATATTTTCCGCCATCGGCTCCGAAACGGGGAACGGCTTGATGTTGGGACCTCTCAGGACCTCAACACTGTTCATCTCCTCAGCGGGAACGGGCGGAACTATCATGTTGTCATTTACCGTGAACTTCTCGGGAAGCTTGAACTCAGGCATATCTCCGAGGCTTCTCGGGTCTGTGAGCACACCGGCTATTGCCGACGCAGCTGCGACCTCAGGCGATACAAGATATATCTGTCCGTCCTTCGTGCCTGAGCGTCCTTCAAAGTTTCTGTTAAAGGTCCTCAGCGATATACCGCCTGAATTTGGCGACTGTCCCATGCCTATGCACGGTCCGCAGGCGCTCTCCAAAATCCTCGCACCGGCGTCTATCATTATCGAGAGCGCGCCGTTTTCCGCAAGCATATTCAATACCTGCTTTGACCCCGGAGCAATCGAAAGTGAAACGTCGGGGTGAACTGTCTTGCCCTTTAATATATGCGCTACCTTGAGCATGTCAAGCAGCGATGAGTTCGTGCATGAACCGATGCAGACCTGATCTATCTTCATCGGGCCTATCTCCTCGCATGACTTTACGTTGTCAGGAGAATGCGGACATGCCGCAAGAGGAACAAGCTCGCTGAGATTGATATCTACTACCTCGTCGTATTCTGCGTCCTCGTCGGCTGATAGAGGCACCCATACGTCTTCTCTGCCCTGTGCTTTAAGGAATGTGAGCGTATTTTCGTCTGAAGGGAATATAGACGTAGTTGCGCCGAGCTCAGCGCCCATGTTTGTTATCGTTGCGCGCTCCGGTACAGAAAGCGTCTTTACGCCTTCGCCGCAGTACTCTATTACCTTGCCTACTCCGCCCTTAACGGAAAGTCTCCTGAGCACCTCAAGGATAACGTCCTTAGCAGCGACCCACGGCTGAAGCTTTCCGGTAAGATTGACCTTTACGACCTTCGGGCATGTGATATAGTACGTTCCGCCGCCCATCGCAACGGCAACGTCCATGCCTCCAGCTCCGATAGCTATCATGCCTATACCGCCGCCTGTCGGTGTGTGCGAATCCGAACCAATAAGCGTTTTTCCCGGTATGCCGAAGCGCTCAAGGTGCACCTGAT
>CALXRY010000224.1 GCA_944390955.1 uncultured Clostridia bacterium
GGCGGCTGCTTCATAGTTCTTGCACGGGATGGCGAATATGCCTATCTTGCAAACGGAGAGCTTAGGAAGGTCGACCGTCCTAAGAAGAAAAAGCTCAAGCACCTTCAAGGTTCGGATAAGGTTTCCGGATTTATAGTTAATAAGCTCAAAGCGCAGGGCAAGGTGACAAATTCAGAGGTGCGAAAAGCATTGGCGGAATTAGTGGGTACTAATTAGGAGGATATAACATTGGCTACGGATGATGTTTTGGAATTGGAGGGCAAGGTAGTTGAGACCCTGCCTAACGCAATGTTTAAGGTAGAGCTTGAAAATGGTCACCAGGTATTGGCACATATTTCAGGCAAATTGAGAATGAATTTCATAAAGATACTTCCCGGTGACAAGGTAAAGCTCGAAATGAGCCCCTATGACCTTACAAGAGGACGTATCACATGGCGTTCAAAGTAATAGGAGGTAGACGAAAATGAAGGTACGTCCGTCAGTAAAACCGATTTGCGATAAATGCAAAATCATAAAAAGAAAAGGCAAGGTTATGGTAATCTGCGAAAATCCCAAGCATAAGCAGAAGCAGGGCTGATCACCATAAATTTGTTATGACTTGTTCAAGTAGCGGCTGGCGCGGAAAGGTCCGCGCAGCTTGAAGAGGTTAAGTCTGGATCGATAAGATCCAAAAGAACACTATTAATTTTTTGATGATATCTTTAAACGGAGGTGTAGAAAAGTATGGCAAGAATAGCAGGTGTTGACTTACCGAGAGAAAAGAGAGTAGAAGTAGGCCTTACTTATATATATGGTATAGGTCTTAAGAGCTCGCAGAAGATTTTAGCCAAGAGCGGAGTAAATCCCGATACAAGAGTAAAGGATCTTACGGATTCAGAGGTGAACAGCCTCAGAGAGATAATTGACGCTGAGTACACGGTTGAGGGTGATCTGAGAAGACAGCTTGCGCTCGATATAAAGCGTCTTATGGAGATCGGATGCTATAGAGGTATCCGTCATAGAAAGGGTCTTCCCGTAAGAGGACAGAATACGAAAAATAACGCAAGGACCCGTAAGGGCCCCGCGAGGACTATAGCTGGTAAAAAGAAATAAAGGAGGGACTAAGCTAAATGGCTAAAGTAGCAAAGAGAACAACGCGTACAAGACGCCGCGACAGAAAAAATGTTGAGAAGGGCGCAGCGCATATCCGTTCAACATTCAATAATACAATCGTTACAATAACAGATACGGCAGGAAACGCCATATCGTGGGCAAGCGCAGGCGGCTTAGGCTTCCGCGGTTCAAGAAAGAGCACACCGTTCGCTGCACAGACTGCCGCAGAAACTGCTGCAAAGGCTGCAATGGAGCACGGCATGAAGACAGTTGAGGTTTATGTTAAGGGCCCCGGCGCAGGCAGAGAAGCTGCGATAAGAGCGCTTCAGGCAACAGGTCTTGATGTTACAATGATCAAGGACGTTACTCCTATTCCTCACAACGGCTGCAGACCGCCCAAGAGAAGAAGAGTCTGATTAATAGAGAAGGAGGAAAAAGAGCATGGCAAGAAATACTCAGCCTATACTGAAGAGATGCAGAACACTGGGCTTGGAGCCTACGGTTTTGGGTATAGACAAGAAATCAAACAAGAACCCCAAGAAGGGCAGAAGAAAGCAGTCAGAATACGGACTCCAGCTTAACGAGAAGCAGAAGGTTAAGTTTATCTACGGTCTTCTTGAGAAGCAGTTCCACAAGTATTATGTGATGGCAACAAAGAGACAGGGCATCACAGGTGAAATGCTTCTTCAGATACTTGAATCAAGACTTGACAACGTCGTATTCAGACTTGCACTTGCAAACACAAGACGCGAGGCAAGACAGCTCGTTAATCACGGTCATATAACTGTAAACGGTAAGAAGGTAGATATTCCTTCATACCTTGTAAAGCCCGGTGATGTTATTTCCATAAAGGAAAAGAGCAGAAGCTCGGCAAGGATCAAGGAGATCGTTGAAGAGAATGCAAAGCGCGTTATTCCTCAGTGGCTTGATATGGACAGAAATACACTGACAGGCAAAGTTGTCAGACTGGCTAACAGAGACGACATAGAGTATGAGGTGGAGGAGCACCTTATCGTCGAGTTGTACTCGAAATAATAACGATTTACCCTCGGTAAAGTGGATACAGATTTATATTTATGTGAGACTTCTGCGGCTTTTGCCGCGGGGTCTCGGAGTTAAAAGGAGGGTTCTGAATGATAGAAATGGAAAAGCCTAACATTGAATGCGCGGAGCTCAGCGAGGACGGACGTTACGGCAAATTCATTGTATCGCCTCTTGAAAGAGGCTACGGTACAACGCTCGGCAATTCGCTTCGCAGGATACTGCTGTCGTCGCTGCCGGGCGCCGCAGCCACATCAATCAAAATAGACGGCGTGCAGCATGAGTTTTCGACCGTTCCCGGCGTTACTGAGGATGTTACGGAAATAATCCTGAACATCAAAAAGATAGCGCTGAAGCTTCACGGCGATTCGCCGAAGACCGTATATATCGAAGCTAAGGGCGCCGGCGAAATAAAGGCCGGTGATATTAAGCGTGATGCCGATGTTGAGATATTCAATCCGGATCTCCACATTGCAACGCTTAATGACGACGCGCATCTTTATATAGAGATCACTCTATCAAAGGGCAGAGGCTATGTAAGCGCCGATAAGAATAAAAGCGGCGCTCAGTCGGTGATCGGAGTAATACCGGTCGATTCCATTTATACGCCTGTCACAAAGGTTAATTATACTGTTGAAAACATGCGCGTAGGCCAGTATACCGACAGAGAAAAGCTGACGGTTGAGGTATGGACAAACGGGACTATCAAGCCCGATGAGGCAGTCAGCCTGGCTGCAAAAATCATGAATGACCTTCTGTGCTTGTTTGTTGACCTGTCGGAGGAAGCAAAGAACACTGAAATAATCGTTGAAAAGGAAGAGAACAAGAAGGAAAAGGTTCTGGAGATGACCATCGAGGAGTTGGATCTTTCTGTACGTTCCTACAACTGCTTAAAGCGCGCAGGTATCAATACAGTCGAGGATCTGACGAACAAGTCCGAGGAGGACATGATGAAGGTCAGAAATCTGGGCAGAAAGTCGCTTGAAGAAGTCATAAACAAATTAAACGGTTTAGGTCTTTATCTTAAAAAAGAAGAAGATTGATTATAGGAGGTAACTGATATGCCGGGAACAAGAAAGTTAGGTCTTCCCACAGCTCAAAGAAAAGCTATGCTGCGCAATATGGTGACAAGCTTTTTGGAGAACGGAAAGATCGAAACAACTGTAACCAGAGCAAAAGAGGCTCAAAGCATGGCTGAGAAGATGATTACTCTGGGTAAGAAAAATACGCTTCATTCTCGCCGCCAGGCTTTGGAGTATATAACAAAAGAGGACGTTGTAACTAAGCTGTTCAGCGAAATCGCTCCGAAGTATGCTGAGAGAAACGGCGGATACACAAGAATCCTGAGAACAGGCCCGCGCCGCGGCGACAGCGCCGAAATGGCGATTCTTGAATTGGTAGACTAATATTAAAGCGGCTCCGTAAGCTTCGGAGCCGCTTTTTATGAACTTATTTCAAAAGCTCAGATGGGATTTTTTTGTTTTTAAAGAAAAACTCTCTGTCGCGGTCACCTATCTCGCGGAGCACACGGCACGGATTGCCTGCGGCAACGACGTTTGCCGGGATATTTTTTGTAACGACTGCGCCTGCGCCAATAACAGTATTGTCTCCTATCTCAACTCCCGGGACTATGACAGCTCCTGCGCCTATCCAGCAGTTTTTTCCGATACGGACAGGCTCGTTATATTGGTATGCCTGCTCGCGGAGCTCAGGCAGTATAGGATGCCCTGCCGCCGCAACGGTCACATTCGGCCCGAACATCGTATAATCGCCTACGTAAATATGTGTATCGTCGACCATCGTCAGATTGAAATTGGCGTATACGTTTTTTCCGAAATGCACGTGGCGACCGCCCCAGTTTGAATGGAACGGCGGCTCGATATAGCAGTTTTCGCCAACCTCGGCGAGCATTTCCCTGAGCATCTGCTCGCGCTTTTTGAGCTCTGTCGGGCGTGTCATATTAAAATCATAAAGCCTGTCAAGGCATTTGAGCTGTACCTCCATCAGTTCATCGCCGTTTGGGAGATAAAGCTCCCCTGAGTGAAGTATATCTAATTTATTCATTACTATTCCCTTCCTTTATATGAGTGATGCGGCAAATTCTTTATCCTCCTTTGAAATACGGTAGGACTCGCGCATCTTTTTTACCGTCATTTTCATCGTGGTCTGATTGAGCCTGTTATGCTCAAGATAGCGAAGCGTTTTTTCACGCTGCTTTGCGGCTGCCGTTGCAAGCAGCCATGCCTGCATCATCTGAACGTAATAGAAATTCGAATCGATCGCATTGACCTTTTCGAGCACCGCGTCTATGTACTCGTTTGTCAGAAAAAAGCTCATCAGATGCGAATAGCCGAACCTCTGCGCCCACGGATTATCGCTGAAGATAAATCTGTCAACGTCGTTTATGAAAAGCTCAGTATGCTTTTTTATCCCCTTAAAAACCACTGTATCATTTATTGCCCAGTTGTATATTTTTGGCACGAACTGCTCCATATGCGCAAGCGTTTCGGGATAATCGCATTTTATTCCGGCAAGCACAAGCCCTTCGATTATTACTTCCTCATGATATGAGGACTTTTGAAGATTGAGATACCTTTCATAATCGCTTCTTTTGAGTATTTGCTTTGCTATTTTTCGGATAACGGGCATACGTATTCCGTATGCGAGCGCAGTATCCGGGATGATGCGCGAGTTAAATTCTTTGTAGCTCTCGTCGGAAAGCGATCCGAGCATTTCCTGAAACTGAGCATAGCCCTTCTCAGTCCACTCCGAGGGTAAAACAATGTCGGTCATGATTTTTTCTCCTTGTGTGAATTATTGCATATTCGGTATTTTTGAATAATTATATCATAGTATAAACGCTATTGCAATAAAAAATATTGATAATATATTGCAGATTGCTTTTTTTCGTATTTTATGCTATAATGGTGTTCGAATCAAAAAATACGGAAAGGATAAGTAATGTTATGGCATATATTTTACTCGGGATATCGATAACACTGGAGATAATCGCAACGACGCTGTTAAAGTATTCGGAGGGGTTCACAAAGCTGGTTCCGACTGCTTGTTGTATTGTTTTTTACATTACCTGCTATTTTTTATTTTCAAAAGCTCTGAGTAGCATCAATTTGGGCGTGGCATATGCGACATGGTGCGCGGGAGGGATAGTCGTTACATCTATAATCTCAGCTCTCCTGTTCGGACAGAAATTAAATACGATAGGGATCATAGGTATAGTGCTGATCGTATCGGGATGTATCATACTTAATCTTTTTGGAAATGCGAAGTAGACTAAAGAATTCGATTTTTTATATGTAATCTTCCTTATATTTCTTGACTTTGTGCATAAAGTATTGTATAATGTTTTCATACAAAGGGGAGCTGGGAATTCCGGCTGAGAGGAGATTTGGTCTCGACCCATACCGCCCGGATAATGCCGGGATGGGAGGCATATGGATTTTTGGCGCTTTCTTTGTATACGAATATTCAAAGAGAGCTTTTTATTTTTAAAGAAAGGAATTTTATCATGGAATACACCACACAGATGGATGCGGCAAAAAAAGGTATTATCACGCCGGAAATGGAGACAGTAGCAAAGAAGGAAAATATAGCCGCCGAGATATTGAGAGAGCGCGTTGCGAGGGGCTCTGTTGCGATCCCGTGCAATAAGCTGCACAAGGCTATAAGCCCCGAGGCGGTAGGCGAGGGGATGCGAACAAAGATAAACGTAAATCTCGGGATATCAAAGGACTGCACGGATTATTCGATCGAGATGGAAAAGGTAAGGATGGCTATAGATATGAAGGCCGAGGCGATAATGGACCTTAGCTGCTACGGAAAGACGCATGAGTTCAGGCAGCAGCTTATCGACATGTGCCCCGCCATGGTCGGCACGGTTCCGATGTACGATGCCGTAGGCTACCTTGACAAGGAGTTGGCCGATATTACCGCCGATGAATTTCTTGAGGTCATAGAGGCGCACGCAAAAGAGGGCGTTGATTTTATGACGATCCACGCCGGCATAAACCGCCGCACGGCAGAGATCTTCAAGCAGACGAAGCGCGTTACAAATATAGTTTCAAGAGGCGGCTCGCTGATATACGCGTGGATGGAGATGACCGGGAACGAAAACCCGTTTTATGAGTATTATGACAAGGTGCTTGACATACTTGCAAAATATGACGTTACGATAAGCCTCGGCGACGCGTGCCGCCCCGGCTCGACGCACGATTCGACGGACGCGTGCCAGATAACGGAGCTCATAGAGCTCGGCATACTTACAAAGCGCGCCTGGGAAAAGAACGTTCAGGTAATGGTCGAGGGACCGGGACATATGTCGATAGACGAGATAGCAGCGAATATGAAGCTTGAAAAGCGGCTTTGCCACAACGCGCCGTTCTATGTCCTCGGGCCGCTTGTAACTGATATCGCGCCGGGCTATGACCATATAACGTCTGCGATTGGCGGCGCCGTCGCGGCTGCAAGCGGAGCTGATTTTCTGTGTTATGTAACTCCTGCGGAGCACCTCAGGCTGCCGAATGCCGACGATGTGCGCGAGGGCATCATAGCGTCAAAGATCGCGGCGCATGCCGGAGATATTGCCAAGGGAATACCAGGAGCAAGAGAGATAGACGATAAAATGTCGGACGCAAGACGACGCGTATGCTGGGATGAGATGTTCCAATATGCGATCGATCCCGTAAAGCCGCAGCGCTATTACAATGAGCTTCCGCCGGAGGAAAAGCACACGTGCTCGATGTGCGGAAAGATGTGCGCCGCAAGGACTATGAACAAGATAATGGCCGGCGAAAAGGTGGATGTAAAGTAGAATAGACCACAGACTGATACAAAAGAGGAACTGATGCATTGGAATTTGCACGGGCCGTAAGGATGAATACGGATAAGATGAAAAGAAGCAGAGCCATTTTGATGGCTCTGCTGTTTAGTTGTTGTGATGACGTTCTCCGTAGCGGCCGTGATGCTGTCCGCTGCCGGTACCCGAGCCATTACCGGTGCCTGCACCTGTACCATTGCCTGTTTCGGTGCAGTTTCCTGCACCATTGTTTCCGCTCTGAGGTGTGGAGCCGGTATATTCGCTGACCTTGTCGCGTATCTCACGTGCGGTCATGTTCTCTACGTCCTCGGGCGTTATATCAGGCTCGTACTGCTTAAGCTCAAGATACGCCCTGTATTTGCCGAGAGGCATTCCGTTTTCCTGTGCCTCTGCGGCTGTTTGGCTGTCTGCGCCGTAGCAGTGAAGCTCGCCGTTATGATTACAGCTCTCAACGGCGGTGATC
>CALXRY010000225.1 GCA_944390955.1 uncultured Clostridia bacterium
GCTCCCCCTCGGCCAGGGAGATGGCCTCCAGCACGCTGTTCAGGTAGTCCAGCTCCTTCCGGCCCTTGTCCAGCTGGATGGTGAGCATCTCCTCGGCGGTCTTGGCTTTATGGTATGGGAGGATATACTGACTAAGGGAAGAAGAATGTCGGTCTATTCCAAGGTCGTACTCATAACAACGGGAGCACTGCTTGTGTTCGGAACGGGCGGATTTATGCTGTTTGAATATTCAAACCCCGAAACGATGGGGGAGGACAGCTTTGGTTCAAAGCTTCTTAGCGCATTCTTTCAGTCATCGACAACGCGTACTGCAGGATTCGATGCGATAGGTCAGGGGAATTTGACGGAGGCATCCAAGTTCCTGTCGACAGTACTTATGATGTTCGGAGGTTCATCGGGATCGACAGCCGGCGGTATAAAAACCGCTACAGTGGTGATCCTGCTTTCAACCTTTAAATCCGTACTTATGGGACGCAGACATGTATCGGTAATGAAGCGCAACGTATCTTCGTCGGTAGTCATGCATGCAATAACATTGCTCGGACTGTGGCTTATCCTTATTTCGGCATCAAGCCTCACTATAAGCTGGATCGAGGGGCTCCCTCTTGTTGATTGTGTATACGAGACGGCATCGGCCTACGATACGGTGGGCCTCAGCTGCGGTGTTATGCTTGAAACCGGAATGATATCAAATACAATAATGATCCTTCTTATGTATTTCGGGCGTGTCGGGATAATGACCATAGGCGTTACGTTTATATCATCGCAGAATAAGCAGAATTCTATACAGTATCCTAATGTGCCGATGTATGTAGGATAGTGCACGCGCATAGCAATTCATATATTAAAATATTTTAAAGGAGAATAGAAAAATGGAAACATTTGCGGTATTGGGAATGGGACGCTTCGGAAGCGCAGTTGCAAAGCAGCTCTTTAATATGGGCTATGAGGTCTTGGCGGTTGACAGGAATATGGACAAGGTTAACTTTATGGCTGATCATGTAACACAGGCTATAGGCGGAGATGTTAAGGATGAAAATGTGTTGAAGTCCGTTGGAATAAGCAATTATGACTGTGTGGTCATTGCTATAGGAAATCTGTCCGACAGTATTTTGACAACGCTCCTTGTAAAGGAAGCCGGAGTGAAAAAGGTGGTTTGCAAGGCTCTTGACTATAACCACAAAAAGGTTCTCAAAAAAATAGGAGCTGATTCCGTAATTATACCCGAGCATGAAATCGGTATAAAAACGGCTGTGGGTCTTGCATCAAAGCACCTTGTTGACGTTATTGACCTTTCGGACAAGTACGGAATAATTGACGTAGGTGTGCCCGCAAGCTGGGTAGGCAGGGGAATAGGCGAGCTCAACGTACGCAATAAATATGGTATGAATATTATAGCCATAAAGAATGCGGGAGATGACCAGAAGATAATTATAACTCCGGGTGCCGACTATAAATTTGAAAAATCCGATATAATCGTATTTGTCGGAGAAATAAAAACTGTAAATATATTAAATAATTTATAAAACTCAGGGCCGGGACAGCTTAAATGTCCCGGTCTTTTGTAATTGCAGAAATATAAATTTTACGTGATCTGTGCAATATCCGGCAGACATCGACTATATACACATGTTACTCCTTGTTTGGAACAAATTATTCATTCAAAAACGACGAAATTTGACATATGGTGGTTGACAATAACCGAGTATACTGCTATAATATATAAGCACCGAGGATGGGGCAAGAAATATTGTTGCAGAAGAAAGAGTGGGGTTTATGCAAGAAGACGATTTTTCACCGGTAGTGCTTGGCAATCAACCGGAAGAAGAGGAAAAAGTGCAGAAAGAATCTGAATTGGTTGATGAGATGGAACCTGAGGAGCCCAAGCCGGAACCTGAGGAGAACCCGGAGAAAAGAGAAAAGAAACCAAAAAAAACAAAAAGACAAAAACTGACAAGTAGGGCAAAAAGAAAGATTGCAATTGCTATTGCAGGGGCGGCAGGATTGATTGTTGTTGCTTACTTGGGCGGTGCGGCATATTACAGCAGTCATTTTTTCTATGGAACGACGGTAAACGGCTTTGACTGCTCAAATATGAATATCGATCAGGCAAGACAGACTATTATGGACGGAATCGTTGGATATACATATTCTCTTTATGAGCGTGATGGAGCTGTTGAATCGATAAGCGGAGCGGAAATAGGTATGAAGCTTGAAACGATAGGTGATCTGGGTGAAGCCAAAAACAATCAGAACCCGTTTACATGGCCTTTTGCGGATGATAGCAGACATCAATCTGTAAATATAATCGTTTCTATGGATGAAGATGCGCTGTATCAAAGGGTACAGTCGCTCAACTGCGTAACGCAGACACGCAGTGAGGTCGAAAGCGCGGCGTCGTTTGTAACTTACGATGAGGAACAGCAATGCTTTGTTCTGACTGATCCTGATTCTGAAACGGAAAGCGGTATGCCGGTATTTGCTACGCAAGAATCGCAGCCGTCTGACTTTTCCGGAGTGCAGAGACAGCGAATGAATTTCAGTGATAAGAATATAGTCAACGTAGGGAGGCTGTTTGACTGTGTAAAAACAGGTATGTACGGCCTCTATCCTGATATGAGTCTGGAGATCGAGAACTGTTACATAAGCATGGAGGAAGAGTCGAGCATAAAGCAGGCGCTCGATACGATGAATAAGTATATATCGGCAAGTGTAAGCTATCAGAACGGCGATGAGATCATACCGCTTGACCGCGGCTCTATTCACTTCTGGGTTTCCGTTGACAGCAGCTATAACGTTTACCTTGACGAGGCACAGGTCGAACAGTTTGTTATTGACCTTGCGGCAAAATATAATACGATAGGATCATCAAGAACGTTTATCTCCTCAAGCGGTGGTGAGGTTACTGTTTACGGAGGAGATTACGGTTGGAGAGTGGATGTTTCCGATGAAACACAGGCATTATGCGAGATCATTAGAAATGGTGAAACAACGACACGAGAGCCGATATATTCACAGAAGGCAGCTTCCCATGGCAATGTTGATTTCGGAAATACGTATGTTGAGATCAGCATTGGAGGACAGCATTTATGGTTCTATAAGGACGGTCAGCTTATCGTTTCGAGTGATATGGTGTCGGGAAATCCGAACGCCGGCAACGGAACTCCGGGAGGGCTTTATATGCTCAAATACAAGGAGCGCAATGCGACGCTTGTTGGAGAGGATTACCGTACTCCGGTAAGCTTTTGGATGCCGTTTAACGGT
>CALXRY010000226.1 GCA_944390955.1 uncultured Clostridia bacterium
TCGTTTTTGAACTCCTGTGAATATTTCTTCTGTGTAGCCATACTATTGCCTCCCTCATATGCTATATTATATCACATATGCTGACTTTGCGAAAGCTTTAACCTGTACGTTTTTTATTCTACCACTAGTTATCGTGTTGTTGCTTATCGTTACCTTTGCATTAGGCGTCTGTATTCTAATTGCCTGCTTCTGAAAATCTACAATTTCACAATTAATTATATTAACCTCCGTTGTCTCATTACCATTTGCAACAATAGGAAGACCACACTGCATGCCGCTTATAGGATCATGACGAATATCCTTAAATGTGATGCCATTCAGATTTAGGTTGTTCTCTGATAAAACGCCTGTAATATACTGATGAAGATAATCATAATCAGTAGATGCTCCGACAGGGCCCGCAACTATAATATTTCCGTTCATTGTAAGAGGTGCTGTTGCACTAATAACCGGATAATAGCCACTGTTTACCAATCCTGATGTATCTGTAACCGGCTGATATTTAATGACAGCCTCACCTTCTGCAGGGCCTTCTATAGTTAGCGCTTCATTGATAATAATATTTCCGCTATACTCTCCTGCTGCAAGCCGAAGTGTATCGAAGTGTATCTCCTGCTTCTGCATTATCAACAGCGGTTTGCAGATTATCGCCTACAGATACCTGAATTTCCTTAGCCATTGATGTAATACTCATAGCGCCAAAAACAGCAGCGCAAGATAACATCGCTATAAATATTTTTTTCATTTTATCCATTCTCCTTCTTGCTGGTTCTTTATTATAATGCTTATGCCAACGTAAAAATATGCCTCGTCTCTCCTTCCCACGCTTAGATTTGCTGCATTAAGCTAATGCTTAACAAAAATATTTTCACGTAAAAAGACAAATAAAGTATATCATAAATCGTCATTACACCAAATAGGATACGACCTTTTGAAATATACAATCATTATACACCCGCTCCCAGCAATTATCAAGCATTTAACAATATAATACAAAAATTTTGTTAATTAATACCGAAAATTACGCTTTGAATCATCAAAAACACACAAAAAGCAAATATATTTTTATCAGTGTTAACATTTATAAAATTATCTTTGAACATAAAAAGCCGCGCCGTATATACGGCGCAGCCACTGAATATTCTCATATATTACGGAAGCTCTATCTCTTCCAGATCTTTTGGCGGCAGCTTGACAGATGAATCCTTTACAAACTTCTTTACAGCTTGAGCTCCCTGTGCAACAGGGATATTCGTTCCGGCTCCGGCAACGCAGCCTCCAGGACATGCCATGCCCTCTATCAGGCAACCGTCCTTCTTCCCCGCCTTCGCCATAAGCAGTATCTTTTGGCAGTCAGATAAACCCTCCGCATGCTCGATATACACGTCCACATCGGGATAATACTCATTTATGCACTGCTCTATTGCCGACGCAACACCGGTTGCTACTGCATAGCCTCTTCCCGCTCCCGTAGCATCGTGAACGGGGACCTCCTTGTCATACGTTGCAAAGTCTATGCCCTTTGCCTCAAACATCGCGGCAAGCTCCTCGAACGTTATTACAAAATCAACGTCGCTTCGCACAGAACGCCTCGAGGCCTCAAGTTTCTTCGATGCGCACGGTCCTACGAACACAACTCTCGAATTCGGGCGTTTCTGCTTTATGCTTCTTGCGGTGGCGACCATCGGCGTAAGAGCATTCGACACCGTATCGACCATATCGGGCAGCGTGCGCTTTGCAAGCATCGACCACGACGGACAGCACGACGTCAAAAGGAACGGCAGCTCTCCCGACTTTACCTTATCGGCATAATGATGCGCCTCGGTGATTGCGCCTATATCTGCGCCAAGGGCTACCTCATATACCTCCTTGAAGCCGAGATCAAGCAGAGCGGCCTTTATCTTCCACAGCCTTACATCCTTGCCGAACTGGCCGATTATGGCAGGCGCAACGGCGGCAACTACCTCGTCGCCCTTCTTTATGGCCTGTATAAGCTGGAATATCTGCGACTTGTCTGCTATGGCTCCGAACGGGCAGCTTACCATGCACTGACCGCAGGAAACGCATTTATCATGATTTATCACAGCTCGGCCGTGCTCGTCGCTCTCTATCGCGTTTACACCGCATGCCGATGCGCACGGACGCATCTTCTTTGCTATAGCGTCATACGGACATATCGCCTTGCACTTACCGCACTTTATACACTTGTCGCGGTCAATGAACGATTTTCCGTTCACCATTGAGATCGCGCCCTTGGGACAGACCTCGATACACGGATGCGCAACGCAGCCGTGGCACTGGTTCGTTACCTCATAAACGTTATGCTCGCACATATCGCACGCCGAAGGTATGACCTGCATCAGCGGCGGCTCATAATACTTGTCCGAAATGTTGCTTGCACTCAATCCGCTCGTTACGTGGACCGGCTTGTTTTCCGGACGCAAAGAAAGCCCCATTGCCAGACGCACGCGCTCTGCGGCTATGGCTCTTTCCCTATATATGCTGTCTCTGAACAGCGGTGTATCACCCGGCGTTATTTTGTATGGGATAGCCTCGATATCGTCGTTTATGTTTTCTGATTCAAAGGCGACGCGGGCAACCTCTGTGAAAACCTGTCTTCTTATTTTTGTGATTGGAGTTTCAATACCTCTCATTATTACCACGCTCCGTTTTCATATTCGTCCGTAAAGGACGTAAAGTTACTAATACAATTATATCCGAATAATTTTTGTTTGTCAAGAAAAAGTCAATCTCTTAATATTAATTCGTACAGGTTATGCCAATTTTTTTGTCAAACGTCTTGAAAAAACCGTATACTTATGATACAATTATAAATAACAGCTTATGAGGAGCTGTCGCATTAAGAATTGCATAGGGCTGCTCGATTTTAGATGCAGAACGGACGAAACGAAGGTTTGCTTGCAAACCCTTGCCCGACGGCGTATATGGATACGCCTAGCGGTTCGTTTTGTTCGTAGTTTCAAGGCTCTTACAGGCTTGAAACGGTCTGCGCTAAAATCGACAGCCCCGCTGATATTAAAGGAGGAGATTTCCAGTGGAAAAAGAACAAGTTTTAAAGACACTTACCGACTGCGGTCTCGTTGCTGTTGTAAGAGCAAACACCGCAGAAGAGGCCATCAGGATATCTGACGCATGCCTTGAGGGTGGCTGCACCGGTATCGAGCTTACATTTACTGTTCCCGGAGCACACAAGGTTATCGAAGCTCTCGCGAACAAATACACTAACGGCGAGATGATGCTCGGAGCCGGCACGGTGCTTGACAGTGAAACGGCAAGAATGGCTATCCTTTCCGGCGCTAATTTCGTTGTAAGCCCCGGCTTCAACGAAGACGCAGCAAAGCTCTGTAACCGCTACAGAGTTCCGTATATGCCCGGCTGCATGACGATCACAGAGGTTCTTCATGCAATGGAGGCTGGTGCTGACATCGTTAAGATATTCCCCGCAGACCTGTTTGGACCCACGATCATCAAGGACATAAAGGGTCCGCTGCCCCACGCTAAGATGATGCCCACAGGCGGAGTTGATGTTTCAAACGTGGACAAGTGGATCAAGGCCGGTGCAGTTGCGGTAGGCGCGGGCTCGTCGCTCACAAAGGGCGCAAAGACAGGCGACTATGCAGCGATCACCGCTACAGCGAAGGAGTTTATAGCAAAGATAAAAGAAGCACGCGCTTAACACGCAAAATAAGCGGCGCATCTTCCCGCCCACCGCGGCTCGGAGTACTTACGCTTCCGCAGTGCGGAAGTTGCCTAAAGCAAGGTTTGCAATGCAAAACTATAAGCATACGCCGTCGCCACGCCGGGCGGTAATCTGCAATCACCGCAAAGAAATACGGACAGCTGGAGACTGGCTTTTTCGAAGCAAAAATAATGACAAGCTTTTTTTCCGTGTTAATAATTGCGGAAGCACAGGCAGATAAAGCAATATCTAATTAAAGGAGAATCAGACCAATGGCAAAAGTTGTTACTATGGGTGAGATAATGCTCAGACTTTCGACACCCAATAACGAAAAATTTATACAGGCAGACGAATTTGACGTATGCTACGGAGGCGGAGAGGCTAACGTTGCAGTTTCGCTCGCAAATTACGGACACGATGCGGAGTTCGTTACAAAGGTTCCCGAAAACCCGATCGGCGAATGTGCCGTTGCTGCGCTCAGAAAGATGAACGTAGGCACAAAGTACATAGCAAGAGGCGGCGAAAGACTCGGCATCTACTACCTCGAAACGGGCGCTTCGATGCGCGCCTCGAACGTAGTTTACGACAGAGCACACTCATCCATATCAACGGCGACAGCCGATGACTTCGATTTCGACGCTATCTTTGAAGGCGCAGACTGGTTCCACTTCACGGGTATCACTCCCGCTGTTTCGGACGCAGCCGCAGAGCTCACGGAGATCGCTCTTAAGGCAGCCAAAAAGCACGGCGTTAAGGTATCAGTAGACCTGAACTTCAGAAAGAAGCTCTGGTCGTCGGAAAAGGCACAGAAGGTAATGACAAACCTCATGCAGTACGTTGACGTATGCATAGGCAACGAGGAGGACGCAGAAAAGGTCCTCGGCTTTAAGCCCGGCGAAACGGACGTTACATCAGGAGACCTTGAGCTTGCAGGCTACGAAAGCATATTCAAGCAGATGGTCGAAAAGTTCAACTTTGAATACGTTATCTCCTCGCTCAGAGTTTCAAAGTCAGCCTCGGACAACGGCTGGTCGGCATGCATCTATTCAAGAGATACAAAGGAATTCTACCACTCAAAGGAATACAGGATCCACCCGATCGTCGACCGTGTAGGCGGCGGCGACAGCTTTGCTGGCGGCACGATCTGCGGCTTCCTTGACGGCAAGAACTTCAAGGATGCTCTTGAATTCGGAGTTGCTGCTTCGGCTTTGAAGCACACGATCCCCGGCGACTTCAATCTTGTAAGCCGCGCGGATGTTGAGAACCTCGCAGGAGGCGACGGTTCGGGACGCGTACAAAGATAAATCACAAGACTGCGGCAGTAATGCCGCGGTCTTTTTTTGCGCTGTTTTGTCCAAATCATTATAGTTTTATAAATTCCCCCAATAAGCTGTATTTACTTTTATATGATCTCATGGCATTATACACCTAAACAAGCAAGATGGAGCCGGGGCTAGTATCCGGCACAGTATATGAAAAGAAGATATGCCGTGTGAAAAGGTTATTGAAATTTATGTGCTTTTAAGGTTAGCGCCTCTGGCATAGGTCGAAAGCGTACTGATAAGAGCTATGAGGATATTTATACCGAGCTGCAAAGCATACTGTGCGAGCTCTCCTCAGTTGCGAACGAAGGGCAGACTAACTAACGAGCAGTTGACATGGATTCCTCCGACAAAAGCATATCGATGCGAAACGTTGACGGAATCGGATATCTTATAAACAACGGCAGCTACATAGCCGCTATCAATAATTTATCAGAATAATATATGAAAAAAGCCTCCGAGCTATAATAAGACTCGGAAGCTTTTTATATTCATCCTACTTTGGATCCGTCATTGAGCTTTTCAAGATCCTTCATGCTTATCGTTCTTGTGTGCTTTGTATGCGACCATTCGGTTTTGTTCTTGTCCACCATTCCCTGTATCGCTATCGGTATCCATGTCAGGTTGTAAACCATATATCCGATATAATAAGGTATCATTATCGGCTTTATCTCGCGCCGCTCATACCATATCACAAACGGTGTATACAGGAACTGGATTACCACTATCGTGTTCCATATCCACGGGCTGTCGAACAGATACGCCATCTGAACGAAGCCTATATCGCCGTCCGGATAGAACGACTGCGCATATGAGAAGAATGTTATGATTCCGAGCGCGATTATCCTGATCGGCTGAACAAGATACGTCGCACAGTCAACGCAGCTGAGCTTTCTTTCCTTTATTCCCTTGCGCATGAGCGGGAAGAAATATCTAGACGCAACATCGCAATGCCCCTGCATCCAGCGCTTTCTCTGTCTCCATGACTGTATCAGCGTAAGCGGCTTCTCGTCATATACCTTCGCATCATAAGCAAACGCCACTTTCTCGTCGTTAAGCGCAAGCTTCATTGTAAATTCCATATCCTCGGTCAGGCATGTAGCGCCCCAGCCAAGCTTTTTAAGAATATCTACAGCGATTATAAAACCTGTTCCCGAAAGCTCGCAGCAGAGTCCAAGCTTATACCGCGAAAGCTGGAACGTTCTGTTTATACACCAGAAGCAGTAGGAATACGATGCGCTTATCCATGAATCGTACGGGTTCTTGCTATCAAGAAAGCCCTGAACGACCTTGAAGCCCTGATTTGCCTTTTTATTCATTGCCTTCAAGAATCCCGGATCAACAAGATTGTCTGCGTCGAATATGGATATGTAGTCGTACTGCTTCTCCATTTTATAAAGCTTTTCAAAAAACCACTCAAGTGCAAAGCCCTTGCCGCGTTTTTCCTTGTTTTCGCGCTCATATACGATAGCTCCGGCTTCACTTGCCCTGAGAGCCGTTTTATCTGTGCAGTTGTCGGCTATAACATATATGTCGAACGCCTCGGGATCATAATCAAGCCCCTTAAGCGACTCCACCATGTTGCCAATAACGGCCTCTTCGTTATGGGCCGAAACTATAAGCGCAAACTTATGAGTTTTGTTTGTCAACTGCTTATGCTTATCCTTTATCGGAAGAAAGCCGTAAATACCTACAATAAAATAATAAAGACCGATAGAAAGCGAAAATACCTGAAGTATAATGCTGAACACGGTCAGAAATGATATGTCGTTTGGCATAATAAAACCCCCGTTGACTTTGAAATGCCAAGGCAACTGCCTTCTGATTGTTTATATCTTCACTAATCTATTTTACTATTATTTCGCCGAAAAATCAATACCATTCTATCAAAAACCGCAGCCATATCAAAAGATTGTGCAATATCATTATATTTTAACCGAAACAGTACCGATTTTTATAATTTTTATCTGTAAAAACAGTATAATAATAAAATTTTTATGAACATAATAAAAAAGGGCTTTAAAAATCCGGAAGACCGTGGTATAATAACACTTATAGGTAACAGTAATTGCTTCATTATTAATATATCATTAACCGGATGAGAGAAAGGAAATACAAAACATGGAATTATGTGCAAGATGTCATAAGAACCCCGCAGTTCTTTACATCACCAAAATGGAGGGCAACAAGACCACAAGCGAGGGGCTATGTCTTTCATGCGCTAAATCACTGGGAATAAAACCTCTTAATAATATGATAGAACAGCTCGGTGTGAATGACGATGATATAGATACGCTCAACAGCCAGATGTCGGAATTTATAGAAAATATGGGCGGCATTGACGGCCTTAATGATTTCAGCAGTCTTATGGGTGAAGCCGAGCCCGACAGCGAAAATGACGAAGGCGGTGCGGCGACTGCTCCGCTTGAGAAAATGCTCGGCGGACTTTTTGGGAATCTTCAGGGCTTTGACCGCAGCCAAGAAAACGACGGCGCTCAGAAAACGAGCGGCGATACCTCAAAAAAAGGCGCAAAGCAGAATAAAAAGCGTAAAAAGAGTATGCTTGAAACATACGGAACGAACCTTACCGAAAAAGCCGCAATGGGCAAGGTCGACCGCGTTGTGAACAGGAACAGCGAGATAGAGAGAGTTATACAGATACTCAACAGGCGTTCAAAGAACAATCCCGTGCTCCTCGGCGAGCCGGGCGTTGGAAAGACGGCTGTTGCTGAGGGTCTGGCGTGCAGGATTTTCGAGAAGCAGGTGCCGCCGAAGCTTTTCGGCTACCAGCTCTATCTTGTCGACTTTGCGGCGCTCGTTGCCGGAACGCAGTTCAGGGGACAGTTTGAGGCGCGACTGAAAAGCCTGCTCAAGGAGGCCGAAGAAGATGGCAACGTTATACTCGTTATAGACGAGATACACAATATTGTCGCCGCCGGAGACGCCGAGGGCGCAATGTCCGCAGCAAATATCCTCAAGCCCGCGCTTGCAAGAGGCGAGATACAGATAATCGGTGCGACGACGCTCACAGAATACAGAAAGCACATAGAAAAGGACAGCGCTCTTGAGCGGCGCTTCCAGCCCGTGCTCATAGATGAGCCATCGATCGATGAGAGCATCGAGATACTTGATGGCATAAAGGATTATTACGAGACATATCACCACGTAAAGATAAGCAAAAAAATAATTGAGGAAGCCGTAAGGCTTTCGGAGCGGTATATAACCGACCGTTTTCTGCCCGACAAGGCGATAGACGTCATTGACGAGGCAGGGTCAAGGGTAAACCTCAGGAACAAGGCGCTGTATGAAGCAAAAACCGTAGAGGAAAAGCTCAGCGGCATAGACAGCGATATTGCCGCTGCAACGGAGGCCGGAGACTTTGAAAAGACGGCCAACCTGAAAACGGAAAAATACCGCCTTGATGAGGAGCTGAACGCCGCCAACGCAGAAGCCGCCAAGGCCGAGATAACTTTTGACGACGTTGCTGCCGTAGTCGAAGGCTGGACAAAGATACCGGTACACAGGCTCACTGAGGACGAATCGGCAAAGCTGCTTGACCTTGAAAGCAGGATACACCGCAGAGTCATCGGTCAGGACGAGGCAGTCGAATCTGTCGCAAAGGCTATACGCAGAGGACGCGCAGACATAACGACAAGAAAGCGCCCCGTTTCATTCATATTCGCCGGTCCCACGGGAGTCGGAAAAACAGAGCTTGTAAAGACCCTTGCGGAAGTAATGTTCGGCAACGAGGAAGCGCTCATAAGGATAGACATGTCGGAATATATGGAGAAGCACGCGGTGTCGAAGCTCATTGGCTCGCCTCCGGGATATGTCGGCTACGACGATGCGGGTCAGCTTACCGAAAAGGTCAGAAGAAAGCCGTATTCGGTCATACTTCTTGACGAGATAGAAAAGGCGCACCCGGAGGTATTCAATATATTCCTCCAGATACTCGACGACGGGCGCATTGCCGACAGCCATGGCAAGATCGTCAACTTCGAAAACACGATAATAATAATGACTACTAACGCCGGAACGGAGTTCAAGGCAAACGGGCTCGGCTTTATGTCTGACCAGAGCATACAGATGCAGGATAATGTCCAGAAGAGCCTTAAGCAGTTCTTCAAGCCCGAATTCCTGAACAGGATAGATGATATAATAACGTTCAAGCCGCTTGAGAAGAATGAGCTGAGACAGATAATTGACCTGCTCTTAAAGGACATAACCGAAAAGATCTCCGAAAAGGGCGCGGTATTTACCGTGACGGACGACGCGAAGGAAGTTATCCTCGAAAAGGGCTACGACACAAAGTACGGCGCGAGACCGCTCAAGCGCGCTATTCAGAAGCTGCTTGAAGATAAGCTTGCGCGGCTGTCTCTGACGGGACAGATAAAGGAAGGCAGCTCGATAACTGCCGGCGCCGAAAACGGTGAGATAGTCCTTTACGTACAGTGATTTTATCCTCTTATAGCTTATAAAAAACGAAGTAATCTATAACGTGGAAAAGAAGCTTGTCATCACTTTTGCTCCGCAAAAGCCGCCTTCGGCGTCCGTCCTTCTTGACGGTGAGTGCAGATTACCGCCTGTGCAACAAGATGCGCCGCTTATTTTTCGCGTTATGGTAACAAAAATATGGCGCATATCATATACTATATTAAAATATAGATTTTGGAAGTGATGCGCATGATTGATTTCTGTATGAAGGGCTGCTCCAAGGCCGTGGGTCTCGGTGCACTGTCCTTTTGCATAGGGATACTGGCGGGTCTATTTCTGCCGCTCGCCGCGGTAGCGGTCATTGAAATGATCCTGCTGCTGGTATTCGGATATCTGTGTCTTTTTAAATGGTAAGGAGGATCGGTCCATGAAAGTCGTAATATTTAAAATGCCCAAATTCCTCAGAGGTATCACAAAGGCTATATTCAGGATGTAGTTATAAAAAGCTCCCTGGCCGAAAAACGGCTCGGGAGCTTTTTTCATTTGAACTGTTTTGCCGGTGGAACTCGAGGGAGCTCCCTCGAATTTAAATCGCTTGCTTGCAAGCGGGTTTCGCGGAGCGAAACATACCTATAGCGAGTTCCGCCGCCCGTCCGCGCCGGTTTTAGATAACCTTGGATTATGAAGTACGCGGACGGTATGGCGGGTGTCTGAGCTGTAGTTTGTCAAGCTTTTGAAATCTTGCGCCCGGGATTCCAAAGGGTATCGGCGAGGATACCCTTTGGCGGGGTACAAAGCACCTGAATGTGAACAAAAATAAAACGGGGCAGCGCCCCGCAAGCCGCCCATGGATAACGATTTCTTTATGCTTCAAAATCCCATAGACAGCAAATTGCCGTTGCTTTCTTGCGGCAGCGGGGCACTCCGTCCCCTGCACCCTAGGCAAGAGGGTATTAGTGCGAATACCCTCTTGACACCCGCGCATAAACTTTTTGGGAAAAGTTTAATCAAAAACCTTACAGCTCAAACACTTGCGCACGGGGCACCTTACGCCCCACGCGCCTGACGGTGCTCCGCACGCGTTACGACTCGCTATAGGTAGCTTTGCAAGCAAAGCAATTTCATTCGAGGGCGTTCCCTTGAGCCCCTCACGCGGAAGTAATTGAATCTTGCTTCTCTTTCTTATATTTTAAATTCAATCTATAAAATTATCTTTGACATTTATACATCCTTATGGTATAATTATTCACAGAAACTATTTACCTGCGGAGAGATGTCTATGCCGAAATCTGAGAATAACAGCCTTAGAATACGTCTGTTCTCAGCCGTGACCGCCGCAGCGGTACTTGTCTGCGTGATCATATACGCCGCGCTGCGCTTTGCCTCTGCGGACAATACCACCGCGCAGATCATCACCGACGGCGAGGTCTTTGCCGTAATAGACCTTAACGATTACACCGACGGCAAAAGCACGACGATAACGGTGCCATCGGAATACAGCGGCGGCAAAAATGTGATAGAAATATCCGGCGGCAGGATACGTGTCGTTTCGGCAAGCTGCCCGGATAAGGTGTGCATAAGCCAAGGAGAACGCGGCATAGGCTGCGACAATTCCGCACCCGTCACTTGCCTGCCGAACAGGCTGACGATCGTGACCAACGACGGCGGAAAGAGTGCCGACGCAGCCGCAGGAATCAATTGAACCAAGGAGATCTTTGTAATGGCAGATAATATTCACAGCGGACACAGAAAACGGCTGAGAAACCGATTTGACAAGGTAGGCTTCGAGGGCTGGTCCGATCACGAAGTGCTTGAATTTCTGCTGTTCAGTGTATTCAGGCGCTGTGACACGAACGCGCTTGCCCACCGCCTGATAGATACATGCGGAAGCCTCGGCGGAGTGTTCAATGCATCGCAGGAGCTGCTTATGTCGGTTGACGGCATAGGCGAGCAAGCGGCGTATTATCTGCGCACGCTCGGCGCGGCCTTTGCTTACATGAACGACAATATAAAGGGCGGACTGCGCCTTAATAAGGGAAATATCGCAAAGTATCTCCGGCGGCTGTTTGCAGGCAAAAAGCACGAGTGCTTCTATATGATAATGCTCGACAAGAGCATGTGCGTGCTGTCAAAGCAGCTTTTGTTCGAGGGCGATTTTGCGCATACTGAGGTCAATATAACAGAGATATTCCGTGCCGCGGTAAAGGAAGACGCAGCTCACGTGATAGCCGCTCATAATCATCCGAGCGGCGTGCTTGCCCCGTCGGAGGCGGACATATCTACCACAAGGCTGATACAGGAGGCGCTTACGCTTGTGGATTCGTCTCTGCTTGAGCATTACATAGTCAGCGGAAGCGAATGCATAGGAATCCTTGAATACTTATCCAAAAACAAGTAATCTCACCCGCCGGTAACGTGCTCCATGATCTCTGTCTCGCTCTTTATTCCAGTGATCTCTCCCCTGTCGTTTTCCATATAAACAACACCGTATTTCCCCGGGACAAAGCTCCCGGCTATCGTTCTGTAATCATCTCTGTCCGAGACTATTATGTGTTTTATCTTGTTTTTCCGTTTCTTCTTGTAAAACATCAGCTCACGCACAAAATCCACATCGTATTTTTCCTTCTGAGTAAAGATCGAGCAGAACAAAAAAGCCGTCAGCAGCATTATCGAAAAATTGAATTCCGTTATATATACCGCATATATCCCCACAGCCGCCATAGCCGTCGTTATTACCGCGGAAATAACCATCATGATACGCGCCGTGGCTTTGTTCCCGATAAAATATGCCAGTATCTTCTTTAATATAACGCCTCCGTCGAGAGGGTACACAGGGAGCATATTCGATACAAACAGCATTATATTCCCGGCATACATCACCTGCAGCTCCGGCAGGCGGTATATTTCATAAAGCGCAAGCGATACAAGCGCAAGGATGCAGTTAACTAGCGGTCCCGCCATATAGAGGATGATCTCATCGGCTATGCTGTGCACGAATTTGTTTTTGAGCTTTAGATTTACTCCGTAGGGATAAAATACGATCCTGTCGGTCTTAAGACCGATAAATACCGCAGCCGCCATGTGCGCCGCCTCATGAACGGCCATGACGGCATAGGTAAACAGAAATATGCCCGCGCGGCGGCTGAGTACGCACACCGCGAGCATTATAAGAGTTAAAAAGTGTATATACAGCTTTGACGTTATCTTTATCATGGTGATCTCCATTCCGCCGCCCGCATCGGGTCTGCTGTATATATTATATTCGAAGATATTTAATTCATTATTAATTTTTCATTTCATATGAGCCGAGGAATTTATAATAGCCGGTGCTGCGGCGGACCTTGTCCAGCGCAAAATATATACTCGCATCGTCTATATTGCCCTCAATGTCGACTATGAAAATATATTTGCCAAGCTCGTCCTTAAGCGGTCTCGACTCTATCTTAACCATATTTATCGACGCATCGGCAAACAGCTTCAGCGCGCTGTACAGCGCCCCGGGCTTATTTTCAAGCGTAAACGCTATTGACGTTTTATCGTGGTCGGTGACTTTCTTGCTCATATTCTTTTCTACTATCACAAACCTTGTGGAATTGTGCTTCTCGTCGGCGCAGTCGGGCTTCAGAATATCGAGCCCGTACAGCTCCGCGCTCGTCCCTGAGCCTATGCACGCAACGCTGCCGTCTCCCTCAGCAGTGCGCTTTGCCGCTGCCGAGGTCGACGCGGCGCTTTCAAGCACGGCGTCGGGAAATTCCTCCTTGAGCATTCTCGAGCACTGCCCGAGCGGCTGCGGATGCGAGGTTATTATTTTTATATCCTCCGCCCTTGCGCCCTTTTTGACGAGCAGGTTTTCTTTTATACTGAGAATATATTCTCCCGTTATATATACGTCCGCTTCAAGGGCAAGCGTATCTATAGTCGCATTCACGCTTCCCTCTATCGAATTTTCGATAGGGACTATCGCCTTTTCGATCTCTCCCGAATCGACGGCCCTTATCATCGCGGGCATCGAGCTGTACTGCCTGAGCTCACAGGCACCGCCCGACCATTCTACCGCTGCCTGATGCGAAAACGTCCCCTCAGGGCCAAGATAACCTAACATCACAGCAGCTTCCTTCCTACCGCCTTCGCTATCGGGTCAAGCTCCTTCATAAGCGAAGAGAATTTCTCGGGCTTTAAGGACTGCGCTCCGTCGGACGCGGCCTTTTCGGGGCAGTTATGGACTTCTATCATAAGTCCGTCCGCTCCTGCGGCTATGGCAGCCTTTGCGATCGCCGGAACATACTTGTACGTTCCCGAAGCATGGCTCGGATCTCCGATTATCGGCAGATGCGTAAGCTCCTTTGCGATAGGGATAGCGCTTATGTCAAACGTATTTCTTGTGGCCGTCTCATACGTCCTTATACCTCTTTCGCAGAGTATGACCTTCTCGTTGCCCTCGCTCATGATGTATTCCGCCGCCATGAGCCATTCCTCCATCGTTGACGCAAGCCCGCGCTTTAAAAGTATCGGCTTATTGCACTTTCCAACCTCCTTTAGGAGCTGGAAATTCTGCATATTCCTTGCGCCTATCTGCATTATATCGGCAAAATTCGCCACAAGCTCAACGTCTCTTGTATCAAGCACCTCGGTGCATATAGGCATCTTCAGTTCATGTCCGCTGTTATACATGATCTTAAGACCGTCTCCGGCAAGTCCCTGGAATGAATACGGCGACGAGCGCGGCTTGAATGCTCCGCCTCTCAGTATATTGGCTCCCGCCTCCTTGCAGAGACGGCTCACCTCGGTAAACTGCTCCTGGCTCTCTATCGCGCACGGGCCGGCAAAAACCGCAAGCTGGTCTCCGCCCACAGTCACGCCGTGACCGACCTCTATGACCGACGGAGTCTTCTTCAGCTCCTTTGAAGCAAGCTTATACGGGCGCATGATCGGCACCACGCTCTCAACGCCCTTTAGCGTCGTTATCTGGTTCATGCTGAGCTGACGCTTATCGCCTATCGCGCCTATAACACTCTTTGCCTCGCCGACGATAGGATGCGTTTTAAAGCCGAAATCCCTCAGGACATGCTCGACGTTTTTTATTTGTTCCTCCGTTGCGTCATCTTTCATTATGATGATCATCTTTTATCTTCACCTCTCCAGTTTTTTGTGATATATATACAGCAGATCATTCTGCATGCTTGCTATTTTTCCGCGCGCCTGAATTCCGACGGAGTGCGTCCCATCGATTTTTTGAACTGCTGCCCGAAATACGACGCTCCCGAAAACCCGCAGGACATCGCTATATCCGTAAGGCTCTCATCGGTATTCCTCAGCAGCTCGCAGGCCTGCTGGATCTTTATATTGTTAAGGTACTCAAATACCGTTATCCCCATTTCCCGCTTAAAAAGCCTGCACATATAGCTCTTGTTCAGATAGCACGCTCCGGCGATCTCCTCTATTGAAGAGACGTCGGCATAATTTGCGTTTATATACGAGATTATCGGGCGGAGCTTTTTTGTCGCCTTTGACTCCGTTTCGCCGGCAGAAGACTGCGTGCAGACGTGTCTTTCCGCCGCATCGCACAGCAGGCTGAGGATCGCGGCAAGCGTTATATAAAACCTCCCGCCGCCATTATATTCTCTCTGCATCTTTTCAAACAATACATTAAATTCCTTACGCTCCTCCTCAGAAAGGCGTATAAATTCACTGTCAAAGCATTTGAGCATCGGCGCTCTTGCCGCCTCCGTAAAATAATTTGCGATAAAGCCCTCCGTAAACTCCACGTTGTATCTCGTGTGCGCCCCGGTGCTCATGCTGCGGTGGAACACGTTCGGTCTGAACATCACCACATCCCCCGGTGCTATCTCGTATATCCTGTCCTGAACGAGAATTTTCCTCGTGCCCTCGCAGAGATAATATATTTCATAGGAGTTGTGATAATGGAAATTACTCATGCTCCATTCGTAGTCACGCCGCTTCGTGTCTATATCAAAGCTTTTAAACGGCTGGTATTCCTCATTGCCCATTTTTATTCACGTATCTGACCGTTTCCGTAAATAATGTATTTTATCGAGGTCAGCGCCTCAAGCCCCATAGGGCCTCTTGCGTGCATCTTCTGGGTGCTTATGCCTATCTCCGCGCCGAAGCCGAATTCAAAGCCATCGGTAAAGCGCGTCGAGGCGTTCACATATACGGCGGCCGCGTCCACGCAGTTGAGGAATTTTTCCTCCGCCTCATAGCTGTCGGTGATTATTGCCTCGGAGTGCTTCGTGTTGTATTTATTTATATGCTCTATCGCTCCGTCAACTCCGTCAACGACCTTTGCGGCTATGATGTAATCGTTATACTCGGTGTAGTAATCCTCCTCGTCGGCGTCGTTCACATCGCTGTAAAACGTCTTTGAGTCCTTGTCAGCTCTTATCTCAACATTATTTTTCTTAAGCGCGTCAAACACCATCGGTATGAATTTGTCAGCTATTTTTCTATCCACAAGCAGCGTCTCTGCGGCGTTGCATACAGATGGGCGCTGAACTTTAGCGTTGAGCACGATCTTGAGCGCCATATCGAGGTCTGCCGCTCCATCAACGTATACGTGACAGTTTCCGGCCGCCGTTTCAATAACGGGAACGGTAGCGTTTTCAACGACGCTCTTTATAAGCCCCTTGCCGCCTCTCGGAATGAGCATATCGATATAGCCGTTCATTTTCATCAGCTCCGTGGCGGTCTCCCTTGACGTATCCTCAATAACATTGAGCGTGCCCTCGGGTATGCCGACTCCGTATGCGGCCTCCTGCATTATCCGCATCAGCGTCTTGTTGGAATTTATAGCCTCCTTGCCGCCGCGCAGTATGCAGGCGTTCGAGGTCTTAAGACACAGGACGGCCGCGTCGACCGTAACATTCGGTCTTGCCTCGAATATTATCGCTATAACGCCGAGCGGAACGCGTTTCTGTCCTATGAGCAGCCCGTTCGGACGCTTCCACATTTTTATCACCTCGCCGATCGGGTCGTTAAGAGCTCTTACCTGTCTTACTCCGTCGGCCATGCCCTCTATTCTTTCCTTGGAAAGAGAGAGCCTGTCGATCATAGCCTTTCTTATGCCGTTTTCCTCGGCGGCGGCAATGTCAAGCTTGTTGGCTTCGATTATCTCATCGGCTCTTGCAACGAGCGCAGCGGCTATCGCATCAAGCGCAGCGTTCTTCGTAACTGTATCGACCGACGCAAGCTTTGCCGCCGCGTCCCTTGCAAGAGTGCCCTTTATCAGTAATTCTCCGGTCATCTTTTCTGTCCTTCCTTTCGTTATATTCATTTAATTTCCATGAAAATTGCTTGATACGAACAGCGTCCCGGCATGCTTGCCGTCGAGCAGATCATAGAGAGCCTCCATCCGCTGTCCGTTGGCGATAACCATATGTATCCCCGCCGACGTCGCAAGCTTTGCCGCGTCAAGCTTAGTTACCATACCGCCGGTACCCTGCTTTCCTGCGGTGCCGGAGGCCGCATTTCTTACCGCGTCAACGTCATACACCACCTTGAGCAGCTCCGCATCGCTGCTTTTATGAGGATCTGCGCTGTAAAGCCCGTCGATATCGGAAAACAGCACGAGCAGATCGGCATCTATAAACGCCGCAACAAGCGCCGAAAGAGTATCGTTATCGCCTATCTCGACCTCGTCGATCGCCACGGTATCGTTCTCATTTACTACAGGGATTATCCCCATTTCAAGCAACGTCTCGATCGTGTTCTTCATATTGCGCTTTCTCTTCGGGACTGCTATATCGTCCTTTGTAAGAAGTATCTGCGCCACTGTATTATTGTATGCCGAAAACACCTTGTCATACAGATACATCAGCTCGCACTGCCCGACTGCCGATACGGCCTGTCTCTCCTTTGTAACGGTCGGCCGTTCCTTAAGCCCGAGCTTGCCTACGCCTACGCCTATCGCGCCGGATGACACAAGGATGATCTCCTTGCCCTGGTTGTGCAGATCACTCAGTATCATCGCAAGGCGGTCTATTATTTTGAGGTTCATTTTCCCCGTGCCATAGGTCAGCGTCGAGGTTCCCACCTTGACAACTATCCTCTGCGCCGAGGCCACGTCCTTCAGTATATCTTCCGTCAATACGTTCTCCATAAACGTTTTCGTCCTTTCCCGCAGAGCGCCCGCGGCTCCCGAAATGCCGCATGCACCCGTTTAAGCTGAATTATTACCTACTAATTATATAACTTTTTTCGGAATTTGTAAAGAGTTTGTCGCAACTAATTCAAGACCGTATTCATCAATAATAAAGCCGAGCTTTCGGAACTTATTATGTAAAATAAACAAAAAGCAAAAATTCCACAAAAAATCTATTGAAAATCCGGTGATTTTATTGTAAAATATAGAATATGGTTTTATAAATGAACGGAACTGATCGGATTTGCATTTGCGACAGACTGCGGCAGATGGTCAATCAAAGCATCCTGATGGTTCGCCGAGACAAGGAAAACGACCGCAAGTCGTATATGCATACTTCGAGGATCGTTTGACAATGTAAGCGTGGCTCACATCATTTAACAATCATTCAGAGGTGAGCCGCAGCGGTCGGCGGATCGAAACGGATGGTTACAATTAAAAATGGAGGTGCACATAAATGTGCGGTATTGTTGGTTATATAGGCGAAAAGCAGGCGGCGCCCATACTTCTTGAGGGCTTGTCCAAGCTTGAATACAGAGGCTATGACAGCGCAGGGATCGCTACGCTGTGCGGCGGCAAAATAGAGGTAAATAAGGCGAAGGGTCGCCTTGCGGTGCTGGCGGAAAAAACAAACGACGGAAAAAATATAGACGGTACTGTCGGGATAGGACATACAAGATGGGCGACGCACGGCGAGCCGTCGGACGAGAACGCTCATCCTCATATCTCGATGGACGGGCGGTTCAGCGTCGTTCATAACGGGATAATCGAAAACTATATCTCGTTAAAGAAAAAGCTGCAGAGCAAGGGCTATGAATTTACGTCGGAGACGGATACCGAGGTCATTGCGCATCTGTTTGAATATTACTACAAGGGCGATATAGTCGACGCTATGATAAAGGTCATAAACCGCGTTGAGGGCTCGTATGCGATAGGGGTGCTGTGCGCGGATTATCCCGACCAGTTCGTGGCTGTGCGCAAGGCAAGCCCGATGATAATAGGACTTGGTGAAAACGAGAATTTTATCGCGTCGGACGTTACGGCGATACTTGCTCATACGAGGAATATATACTATCTTGAAGATAATGAGATAGTAGTCCTGAAAAAGGACGAGGTAAAGGTCTACAATACTGATAAGGAAGAGATCGAAAAGGAAGTATTCACCGTAAACTGGGACGTGAGTGCAGCGGAAAAGGGCGGCTACGAGCACTTTATGATGAAGGAGATCGAGGAGCAGCCGAAGGCTATTCGCGACACGATAAGCCCAAGGATAAGGGACGGCAAGGTAGTGCTCGACGATATATCGCTCACCACAGAGGACATAAAAAACATACGCAAGATATTCATCGTTGCGTGCGGAAGCGCCTATCATGTCGGTGTTGTCGGAAAATACGTTATCGAAAAGATGTGCCGCATACCGGTGGAGGTGCAGGTCGCGTCGGAATTCAGATACTGCGACCCGATAGTCGGCAAGAATGACCTCGTTATAGTTATCTCGCAGTCCGGAGAAACGGCGGATACTCTTGCGGCTCTTAAGGAAGCAAAGAACCACGGCGCACGGATACTTTCGATAGTAAACGTTGTTGGCTCGGCGATAGCAAACGCCTCGGACGACGTTATCTATACCTGGGCTGGACCGGAGATCGCCGTTGCAACGACAAAGGCGTACAGCACCCAGCTTGCGGTGATGTACCTTATCTCGATATACATGGCGGAAAAGCTCGGCATGGTCACGTCAGGCGAATACGCGGCGTTTATCAGGGACATAGAAGCGCTCCCAGAAAAGGTAGAGGAAATACTCAAGAACAAGGAAAACATACAGTACCTTGCGTCGAAGTTCTTCAACTGCCATTCGATATTCTTTATCGGCAGGAACCTCGACTATGCGGTATCGCTCGAGGGCTCACTGAAACTTAAGGAAATATCGTATATCCATTCGGAGGCGTATGCGGCCGGTGAGCTTAAGCACGGCACGATATCGCTTATCGAGGACGGGACGCTCGTTGTGGCGCTTGCCACAGGCAAGGAGCTGTTCGACAAGACCGTTTCAAACGTAAAAGAGGTAAAGGCGAGAGGCGCGGTAGTAATGGGAGTTACGACGACAGAGCATAAGGATATGGCTACGGTAGCCGATCATGTCATTGAGGTCCCGGCCATAAACGAAACTCTCCTTCCGTCGCTGTCGGTCATACCGCTGCAGCTGTTTGGCTATTATGTGGCGTCGCTCAAGGGCTGTGATATCGACAAGCCTAGGAACCTGGCAAAATCCGTTACTGTTGAATAACAGGGAGTGTGAACGAATTTGAAGGAGCAGATATATACGATACCGGTCAACGAGGCGTATGATACGGACTGCGAATGCCCGCTATGCTTTCTGGAGCACAGGCTCGAGCAGGAGGCAGTCGAATACGAGCTCGGTGCGGCGATGATGGAGGCCGACCATCGCGAGGAATCGAACAACAAGGGCTTCTGCCGCCGCCATTTTGAGATGATGTTCTACGGCGGTAACAAGCTGAGCCTTGCGCTCGTGCTCGATACGCACCTTGACGAGCTCAGGAAAAAGCTTGCCAAATTCTCAAAGGAGGCAAAGGCCGCCGAAAACGCAAAGGGCGGGCTGTTCAAAAAGAGCACTGCATTGGATACTGCAGCAGCCATAGCGTCGATGCTCGCCGGCTGTGAAAAGACCTGCATGGTATGCGAAAAGATCGATTATACGATAAACAGGTATATAGACGTGCTGCTGTACATGTGGGCAAACGACGAGGAATTTAAAAAGAAATTCGACCGTTCAAAGGGCGTGTGCCTAAAGCACATGAAAATGATACTCGACGCCGTTCCGCAGTCCCTCAAGGACAAGGACGCGGGAGCGTTTATCAGCGCGTTCTTTGAGAAACAGACGAAGGAGCTCGACAGGATACAGGAGGATATACACAAATTCACGCTCAAGTTCGATTACCGCTACAAGGACATGGAATGGGGAACGGCTCACGATGCGCCGTTCAGGACAATAGAAAAAATATCGGGATATATAAAGAACGAAGACGAAGAGAAGAAATCATGAGCTCAGGCTCCCGAGCGGCATAACTGCTGCCGGGAGCCTTTTTTGATTACTGATCGGGGAGCTCGAGGGCACTCCCTCAAATAAGATCGCTTTGCGAAGCAAAGCTACCTTGCGGCGAGTTTTTGCGCGCGCAAGCCGCGATATTTGTCGATTTGTATATTCTGAAGGGCGGCCGCGTGCAAATGTCTGAGCCGAAGTTTTGTCAAACTTTTGTGAAAAGTTTGTGCGGGGATTCCAAAGGGTGTTCGCACTAACACCCTTTGGCGCGGGGTTCGGGGCTGCGCAGGCCCCGATGATTCTATAAAAAATAACAGCAACTCGCTGTCCGTAGCTGCCGTGTGGGGTGCTGCCCCATTTTAGTTTTAGCTCATGTTCTTGTGCTCGGTACCCCGCCAAAGGGTATCCTCGCCGATACCCTTTGGAATCCCTGGCGCAAGCTTTCAAAAGCTTGGCAAACTACAGCTCATACACCCGCCATACCGTTCGCGTCCTTCGTAAGCTTTGGATTATCTAAAACCGGCGCGAACGGGCGGCGGAACTCGCTATAGGTAACTTTTGCTCCGCAAAAGCAATTTTTAATAGCATTTTTTCATGCCTCTGCAAATATATTAATATATACCAAAAAGAATAGAGGCATAATTATGATAGTCATAAGCTTACGCAGGCTGCTGCTTTTTGCGCTGCCGGTGCTGGCGGTGTCCGTCTGCCTTGCACTGCGTCCTGCGTTCACCGCAGTAAGCAGCAAGACCGACGCATCTGCCGATTTTATAAAATGGGTAGACTTCAACGTTTCCTATGAGGCTATGAGCGACGCTATGGAGGCCGATATTTCGTCCTACGGGACGGATAGCCACTGCTCGTGGATAGACCTCCTCGCCTGCCTTGCCGCTGTAAACGGCAACGACTTCTCAAACTACAAAAAAAGCGACCTTACGGCTCTCACCGATAAGCTTAACGGCGGCTCCGATATCGAAGAGCTCACAAAGGACCTCAAATACTTCCCATATTACCAAGAAGCATTCGGAACAGTATTGGGGGAATTTATCGGTCCGTATTCCGTCCAGACCGCAGACGAAGATACCGCCGTATGGGAAAAGCGCTACGGCTTAAAGGTATTCTGCCCCATCGCCAATGGCTTTTACTTTGACCACTATGACGACTTCGGGAACTCCCGCACCTACGGCTACAGCCGCCGCCACACAGGCCACGACCTCTTCGGCAGCATAGGTACTCCCGTTGTCGCGATAGAAGGCGGCGTTATAGAGCACGCGGGCTGGAACCAATACGGTGGCTGGCGCATAGGGATCAGGAGCTTTGATACAAAGCGCTACTACTATTACGCGCACCTCAGAAAGGACCATCCGTATACGCCGCTTATCGAGGAAGGCGAAACTGTAAAGGCGGGCGACGTCATAGGCTACCTCGGCATGACCGGCTACAGCACCGAGGAAAATGTCAACAACATCAACGTTCCGCATCTCCACGTCGGTATGCAGCTCATCTTTGACGAATCACAGACCGAGGGTCCAACAGAGATATGGATAGATATGTACGATATCATAAAGCTCCTGCAGCAAAACCTCTGCGAGGTATATAAGGATGAGGATACCGGCGAATACGTCCGCAAATACGATCTATATGAAAAATAAGCTGCGTATCTTATAAATATCATTTGACAAATCATTCCCGATACGCTATAATAGTTGCATATGCGACAGTTGCATGTGCAACTATTTTTATTGGAACGGAGATCATTATATGTTTGCGTTAACAAAACAGATAAATAACATAAGCCGCGCTTCGGCAATGTACCGTATGGACCGGCTTGAGGGCTGCGACCTAAAGCCGCGTCATTACAGCTATGTTTTTACCGTATGCAAAAATCCCGGCATCTCTCAGGAGGAGCTTTCAAGAGAGCTTTGCCTGCATAAGAGCAACGTTGCAAGGCATCTTGCATTCCTTGAGGAGCACGGCTATATAACCCGCAAAAAGAGCTCCGCCGACAAGCGTGAGCTGCTCGTATACCCTACCGAAAAAATGACGGAGCTGCTGCCGCGGCTCAGGGCCGTATCACGCGAATGGAACGCATACCTTACCAAGGGGCTTTCCGAGGAGGAGCTTGAGAGCTTTTATTCGGTAATGCTGCGCATCTCCGAGCGCGCAAGGCTCTATGCCTCGGGCGGAAAGGAGAATGACCAATGAGGCTGATACTGAAGTATCTGCGCCCGCTTTTCGGACGCATGTCGTTCGGCTTATCTATAAAATCAATAGGTACCCTTGTGGAGCTGGCTATCCCGTATATCCTCAGCTATATCCTAAAGAACGTCGTAACGCAGCAGAGCATCGCTTTGATCGTAGCTTGGGGCATGGCGATGGTAGGCTGCTCCGTCTTTGCCTGCGTCTTCAATATATGGGCTAACCGCCTTGCAGCGGGCGTTGCGCGCGATTTTTCCGAACGGCTCAGGAACGACCTCTTCGGCAGGACGATAGACCTGAGCGCGGCACAAACCGACAGCTTTACGGTCGCATCACTCGAATCGCGCATCACGACAGATACGTACAACGTACACGGCTTTGTAAATATGATGCAGCGCATGGGCGTGCGCGCGCCTATCATGCTGATAGGCGGCATTGCAATAACGCTCGTAATGGACAGCTACCTTGCGCTTTCTATGCTTGCCGTGCTTCCGTTTATATTCATAACGGTATATTTCATATCAAAAAAAGGCGTGCCTCTGTATACGCGTGTACAGAGCTCTGTCGACAAAATGATAGGCGTTGTACGTGAGGACGCGCAGGGGATACGTGTCATAAAGGCGCTTTCAAAGGAGCGGTACGAGCACCTGCGCTATGACAAGGCAAACAGCGCCCTTGTCCGTGACGAAAAGCGCGCAGGGATAACGATGGGGCTCGTAAACCCGGTAATGACGCTGCTCATGAATATAGGAATTGTATCGGTTATAGCGATGAGCGCCTCAAGAGTTGCGGCGGGAACGTCCGACTCCGAAACGGTGATCGCATTCATCCAGTATTTCACGATGATCTCCACGGCGATGATGTCCGTTACGAGAATTTTTAACATGTACACAAAAAGCTCCGCTTCGGCACGGAGGATAGAAGAAGTGCTGAACACTCCGGAGGACCTTAAGGTCCGTTCCGGCGACAAGGCCGAAAATACCGGCATACATATTGAATTTGACCATGTGAGCTTCTCGTATCTCGGGAAGCACGACAATCTTACTGACATAAGCTTCAGCCTCCCAAAGGGCGGGAGCCTTGGCATAATAGGAGCCACAGGCAGCGGAAAAACAACGCTTATCAAGCTGCTCATGCGGTTTTATGACGTATCGGAAGGCTGCATAAAAATATCAGGACGCGACGTGCGCACGATACCAAAGTACGAGCTCTATCCGATGTTCGGAGCAGCCATGCAGAATGACTTCATCTTCGGCGGGACAGTCGCCGACAACATAAGCTTTATGCGCGGACTTGACGGCAGCCTGCACAGCGCATCAAAGACCGCCCAGGCGGAGGAATTTATCACATCATTCTCCGAGGGCTTTGAGCATATGCTCTCACCAAAGGGCACGAACGTCTCCGGCGGGCAGAGACAGCGGCTGCTCATAGCCCGCGCTATAGCGGCAAAGCCCGATATCCTGATACTTGACGACAGCTCCTCGGCGCTTGACTACAAGACCGACGCAGCGCTGAGACAAGCTCTTAAAAACGATATGAAGGGAACGACTGTCATAACGGTTGCCCAGCGTGTAAGCTCAGTAAAGGACTGCTACACGATAATCGTCCTCGACAACGGAAAGATGATCGGGCTCGGGACGCATGCGGAACTCATGAGGAGATGTACGGAGTACAGAGAAATAAGCGATTCACAGATGGGAGGTGCGATAATTGAATAAATACGGGGCTCCAAAAGTTGCAACATCGGGCCGCAACGTTTCGCACAAGCTTGACAAAAAAACAGCAAGAAGCGTTTTTCTGCGGCTCGGCGGGTATATACTTCAGCATAAGATACTGTTTCCGGCCGCGATCCTTATGACGCTCCTGTCCAATCAGCTCGCACTGCTTGGTCCGAGCTTTTCGGGAAGCGCCATAGACGCTATATCCTCGCCGGACGGCGTGGACTTTGCAGCCGTCGGCGGATATATCATAAAAATGCTCGTATGCTATCTGGCATCGGGAATTTTATCGTATCTGCTGTCGGTGCTGATGATACAGCTCAGCCAGCGCATTATCTATTCCATGCGCCGACAGCTCTTTGAAAAGCTGACCTCGCTGCCCGTCGGATATTTTGACAGGCATCCGACCGGCGACATAATAAGCCGCATATCGTACGATATAGACACCGTGAACGCGTCACTGTCAAACGACGTTGTACAGGTCATGACAAGCATCTATACAGTTGTCGGTTCGATGATATTTATGTGGCAGATATCAAAGCCGCTGCTTGCAGTGCTTGCCGTGACCGTTCCGGCGTCGATAATATTCACACGCTACAGGGCAAAGCGCGTGCGTCCGCTCTTCCACAAGCGTTCGCAAAAGCTCGGAGAGCTCAATGGCTACGCCGAGGAGATGCTCTCGGGCAGCGGCACGATACGCGTCTATGACCGCGGCAGGGAGATAAAAAAGCGCTTCGGCGTCAGGAACGCCGACGCCATGGACGCATATTACAACGCCGAATACTACGGCGCAGTCATGGGTCCTGCCGTCAACTTTATAAATAACTTCTCTATGTCGCTCATTATGATACTCGGCGGTATACTGTTCATGCTGTCTCAGAACGGTACCTTCCCCGAAGGCACGGCATTCTTCATCACTCTCGGTGGAATAGCACAGTTTGTCCAGTATCTGCGTAAATTCACGGGTCCGATAAACGAATTTGCAAATATCCTCACCGAATTCCAGTCGGCTCTCTCGGCTGCGGAGCGTGTATTCAGGATAATCGACGAGGAGCCGGAGCCTGCCGACAAACCAAACGCATCCGAGGCGGAAAACGTCAAGGGAGATGTTGATATCGAAAATGTGAACTTCGGCTATTCTCCCAATAAGCAGATACTGTACGATCTGAACCTCCATGCGGAGCCCGATAAGACTATCGCGATAGTCGGTCCGACAGGCTCCGGGAAGACCACGATAATAAACCTTCTTATGCGGTTCTACGATATAGACAGCGGACGGATAAGCCTTGACGGTACCGATATACATGATATAAAAAGGAGCAGCCTGCGCCGCGCCTATTCGATGTTGCTGCA
>CALXRY010000227.1 GCA_944390955.1 uncultured Clostridia bacterium
CCTCTTGCGTTTTTTTTAAGTTCTTTTCGTGTCCACATAATTGTCTCCGTTCAACTCATATTTATATAAATTATATCATATGTACATTGCAAAGTCAATATCGCATCTGCGTTCAATGCAAAAAGAACTGCCGCGTTTAGCGGCAGTTCGGATAATAATTGTATTTACTCCTGTGCACCCTGATATTCGGAGCTTCCGAAGGCGAGGATATAAAGAAAGATCAGCCACAGGAAGATAAGCCCTACTGTGAATCCTGCGCCGTGACCAAAGGATTTTGAAAGCTTGTAATAAAGCATGACGCTTATAACAAGAGCTGCGATATATACCAGCCATGCTATTATGGGTACGATTATCGTGTCTGTCGTAAGCGACATAAGTATAGCGCCGATTATCGAAAGCAGCAGCGTGATCCAGAACATCGAAGGCTTCCATGAGATCTTATACAGGATATAGGTGCTGTATAACGGGATAAGAGCTTTCCAGCCGGGCTCGCCGGCCTTTTTGAATATCTGCCACAGCGGGATAATCGTAATAATGTAGCCGATAACTGCAGCAAAAACCACATATATTATTATCGCTGTCAACATCTCTGCAAAATTCATGATAAAATCACCTCATTTAAAGTATTTTTACGGCAAAGACTTAGGCTTTACTCGTTACTATGATTATATCATAATATAGTATGTTGTGTCAATACTATTAACAAATTGTAAACAAAGTGAAAACAATGAGACTGTCGCTTTTAATGCAGATAACCGCACGACATAAAAGCCGTACGATTACGAACAAAACGAACCGCTTAAAGTATCCATATAAAACTTTAGGCAGGGTTTGCAGTGGCTGCAAGTAAACCTTCGTTTTGTCAGCTCTGCATCCTACCATCGATCAGTCTCATGCTATTTTCATATGACAGCTCCGTGATTCTTATGTAGGTGCGTGTCAGTCATCAAGCATAACTGCGCCCTGCATTGCCGAGGAGACGAGCTTTGAATAACGCTTCAAGTATCCTGTCTTTACCTTGGGTTCGTTGGGCTTCCAGTTTTCTTTTCTCTTTGCCATCTCGTCGTTGGGAATTTTTACATTAAGAACGCATGCGTTGATATCTATCTCAATTATATCTCCGTCCTTTACAAACGCTATTGGACCGCCTTCCATAGCCTCAGGAGAAACGTGTCCTATAGCTGCGCCTCTCGTTGCACCCGAGAAGCGTCCGTCGGTGATAAGAGCAACGTCCTTATCGAGCCCCATGCCGCAGATAGCGGATGTCGGCGAGAGCATCTCTCTCATTCCTGGGCCGCCCTTCGGACCTTCATAACGTATAACGACAACATCGCCCTTCTCAATCTTGCCTTTATAGATTGCATCAATGGCTTCCTCTTCGCTTTCAAATACCTTTGCGGGACCCTCGTGCTTGAGCATTTCCGGAGCGACAGCACTGCGCTTTACAACTGAGCCATCAAGCGCAAGATTGCCCTTTAGTACTGCGATGCCGCCGGTTTCCGAATACGGATCGTCTATAGGTCTTATGACCGTATGATCCTTTACGGGACAGTCCTTTATGTTTTCGCCGAGCGTCTTGCCGGTTACGCTTATAGTATCAAGCTTAAGCAGGTTTTTCTTTGAAAGCTCGTTCATAACAGCTTGTACTCCGCCTGCGGCATACAGATCCTGAACATGG
Source organism: uncultured Clostridia bacterium (assembly GCA_944390955.1). GTDB lineage: Bacteria > Bacillota > Clostridia > UBA1381 > UBA1381 > Ornithomonoglobus_A. The sequence goes on from CALXRY010000227.1 coordinate 1,679, forward strand.
TGCTCGCCTGCAGGAGCAAGGTGGCAAAGGTTCGGAGTTTCCTTCGATATCTCGTTTGCATAATCGAGAGTTATTGGAGCTTTTGCCTCGTGCGCTATCGCGGGGAGGTGCAGCATGGAGTTTGTTGAACAGCCGAGCGCCATATCGACTCTGAGAGCGTTGTAGATCGAATCGGGAGTGATTATGTCGCGCGGGCGTATGTTCTTTTCGAGCAGCTCCATTATCTTCATGCCGGTGTGCTTTGCAAGTCTTATTCTTTCTGAATATACAGCCGGTATTGTTCCGTTGCCGGGAAGCGCCATTCCGAGCACTTCAGAAAGACAGTTCATCGAATTTGCCGTGAACATTCCGGAGCATGAGCCGCACGAGGGACAAGCCGCTTCCTCGAGAGCGCAGAGCTCGTGCTCGTCTATCGTTCCCGCCTTGAATGCGCCGACAGCCTCGAACGTTGTATTGAGATCGCGGAATTTTCCGCCATAGTTTATCGAAAGCATCGGTCCGCCGGAAACGAGTATCGCGGGGATATTGAGTCTTGCCGCCGCTATCAGCATACCGGGTACTATTTTGTCACAGTTGGGGATAAGCACAAGCGCATCAAAGCCGTGAGCTATTGCCATTGACTCTATTGAATCGGCGATAAGCTCGCGGGTCGCGAGCGAATACTTCATTCCGATATGACCCATTGCTATACCGTCGCATACTCCGATCGCCGGAAATTCTATCGGCGTGCCGCCGGCAAGCCTTACGCCTGCCTTAACGGCCTCGGCTATTTTATCAAGGTGGATATGACCGGGTATTATCTCATTCTTTGCTGAGACAACGCCTATAAGCGGTCTTGCTATTTCTTCATCAGTAAAGCCCGACGCCTTGAAAAGCGAGCGGTGCGGAGTTTTTTCAACTCCCTTTTTTACTATATCACTGTACATTGGTATCAGTCCTTTCAATATTTTATGTCAGATCCATGAATAGGCTCATCAGTATATTGTTATTGAACATATATTTCACAACATATGAGCCGTTCATATATTCGTATACCGAGGGGTTCGCAAAAAGCGATATGAGCGCCAGTGCAAGATACACCCCGAGCAGTATATTCAGTGCCGAAAATACCGCGCCGAGAAAAGAATTTAGTCCGTTTACGACAGGCAGCTTTGACGCGCCGTTTATAGCGGCGAACAATATCGCAAGTATGAGCCGTATCAATATGAACAGCCCTACTGCGGCTATTATTTTGACAAGCACATCGGTCACTGTGCGCGCCGTCGCTTCGGCGGCCGCTTCGATGCCGGTGTTTACTGCGTTCTGCGCGTTTTGGAGCTGTTCGTCCGCGCCCGAGACCATCCATTCCGGCAGCGACGTTATTTCCGAAAGCGATCGGCTGTCCGAGACTGCTGTCTCCGGAGCGACAGCGCTGTATACGGAATCATATATCGTTCCGGCAAGCTGTGTCCCGTGCAGGAAATTCGCCGCAGGATTCAGCGCCGCATACACGGCAATGCCGGTTATTACCCATGCGCCTATCTTCCATACTGATTTTATGAGCCCTTGCTTTGCGCCGGCTATGACGGCGATGACCATCAAAGCCGCAAATATTATATCAAGTATCAATACTGCATGGTCTCCTTTAATTTGTCGGCAGTCTCTTTATCCTTGAGCAGCTCGCAGAGCTTAAAGCCGAATTCCGCGGCGGCTCCGGCGCCCTTTGCCGTTATGAACTGTCCGTCCTGAACTACCTTGTCGGAAACTATCTCCGCTCCGTAAAGGTACTTTTCATAGCCTGGGAAGCATACGGCATTTTTGCCGCTAAGGAGCATCTTTTTGCCAAGGATAGACGGCGCCGCACATATCGCGGCTATATATTTTCCGCGCTCATGGGCGTGGTTTATCATTGCATGGACCGCATTTGAAGCGTCAAGCAGCTCGTGCCCCATGCCGCCCGGAAGTATCAGCATCTCCATATCGTCCACGCTTTCAAGCTCAGTTATTAGCATATCAGCTGAGACTGGGATATTGTGGGCACCCGTTACGATCTTGTCCTTTATAGATACTGTTGTTATGGCTATGCCTGCGCGGCGGAGGATGTCGACCGGCGTGAGCGCCTCGATCTCCTCAAAGCCGTCGGCAAGAAGCAGATATACCATAAAAATTGTCCCCTTTCAACTTATTTTTGGGCTGTCGCTTTTAGCGCAAATCACAGCGACTTACACGCAGTGTAAGTTCGCCACAGGGGCTTTTAGCCCCTGGTTACGAACAAAACGAACCGTTCAAAGTATCTTTTCAGCACTTTTGCTTCGAAAAGCCAGACATTTGGTCTGTCCGCGCCTTCTTGTGCGGTGCGTATACATCTTCGGGCAGGGGTTTGCAGGCAAACCTTCGTTTCATTCTGTATCTAAAATCGATCAGCCCTTATAACGCTGTAAGTTAGATGTTTGTTATTCTTTTAGGAAATCGCTTATCCTCATCACCTCAATGCCTGCGAGCATAACTATTCCCGTGCCGTGGGTGTCGTTAAGGTTCCAGCCGAGCTCATACTTGTAGTAATCAGCGATGAACGAGAATTCAGAGCCGCGGCATACGCCGTATACGTTTCCGTCAGCGTCTACGCTCGTCTTGGAAATGCCTTCCCATGCCTTGAATATGGCCTTTACGTATTTTTCGGGGTTTTTGAGCCATCCGAAGCGCACGCCTCTTGAGAATGCGTATATAAACATGCTTGTGCAGGACGTTTCGGGATACGATTCTGGATCGTCAAGCACCTGATGCCACATGCCGTCGTCTGTCTGGAGCTTCAGATAGCCCTCGCAGAGCACGTTCAGGAAGTTGATAAGATCCTGCTTTCTCGGGTGATCCTCGGGCAGCACCTCAAGCAGCTCGGTCATCGAGAATACGACCCAGCCGTTCCCGCGTCCCCATGGAACGCCTGTCATCGAGTCGTACTTGAAGTCATAAACATGCGACATTATGCTCTTTTCCGGCATGAACAGACGCTTCTTGAAGCCGAAGAACTGCTCAGCTGCATCGTCTGCATATTTTTGGTCGCCGGTGAATTTGTAGTATCTTGCAAGGAACGGTACGCTCATGTAGAGGTCGTCCGCCCACATAGTCATGTTATGGAAGTGGTGCATCATTTCCTTGCGGAAGAACGTTCCGTCCTCAAGGCGAGACTGGTGGTTGAAGATATAATCTCCTACATAATCGGCGACCTTCTGAACGTCCTTGAGGCCGAGATATTTGTGAACCTCAAGCATCATCGACGCCGCCGAGCCGCAGTCGTCAAGGCTGTCTATCGAGGTGAGAAGGTTATGTATCGATGTTGCGCCGCCGTACTGTTCCTTGTCCCAAAGCGCATAGTCGAATGTGTCTATACAAAGCTGAAGATGGTCGCGTATATAGTTTTTCATATCGTCGTTGTCAAGTATCAGCGCCGTATGCAGAAGCCCGTAAAGCGTAACACCGAGCGGATAATTCCATTTCCCGAACAGTGTGTTCTCGTTATAAGGTCTTACCGATGTCTTCGGAGCATCAAGTCTCCAGTAATTATTCTCTATTACAGCGTGCATCCCAAGCGCCTTGTCAAACGGGAACGGGAATTCAGCCTCGAACGGACCCATATACATCCATGCATCGGGAGCCCCCTTTACTCTTGCAGCGCTGGTAAACTCTACCTCATCGCATATCAGCCTGAAGCCCCAGCCGACGTCGCCGCAGACTGTCTTTACGGCAATTGTATGTTTTCCGAACGGGAGCGAAACGGTGAATGTATCCTCTCCGTCCTTTATCGAGTATATTTCCTTTTTGTCAATATATACCGAGGCCGCGCCCTGAGCCTTTATCTTGAAATTATAAACGGCGCTGCCCATTTCATTGAAGAAGCCTTCTGTCACGCCCATGGCATATTTGCCCGGGCATAGTCCGTATATCCTTTCGAGCTGGCCCTTGGCCATTTCCTCGGAGCTCCATTCAAGCGCCGGATATAGCTGTACATCTGTGTCCTTTTCATTCATGCCTATCTCAAAATTCGGCTCATAGTCGGGAGCTACAGGTTCAGTAAAGATAAAACCCTCCTGACCGTCTCTTTCGGCTGACGGCATAAGCACGTACATGTCCCATTTGCCTATCCATGTTCCGAACTGACCTCCGAAGCCGGCCTTTGTTTTCTGGAACTTCACTCTTATATCGTTCCAGCCAGGCTCAACATCAAAGAAGATCCGCGTTGCGGTCTCGGAATATCTTTCCTTAAATATATCTGATTTGTAAACAATCTCGCCGTTTACGAATATCGTCATCGGTCCAAAGCAGTTTATGTCAAAGCCGAAATTTGCCTTTCCACCGCTGTAGAATTTTGAAAATGCCCACACGCATGATTTGTCCGGAGCGTCCGGGAATATCTTGTTGAAGTCAACAAGATAGCGGTAATCGGTAGTCCTTGTGATACCGTCATTTGTATATGCGCGGTAGTAAAGTCCATGCTCAAGATTCTGGCCCATATACCTGTGCGCAAGCGATGATATGATCGCCATGGCGTTAGTCCCCTCGTAGGCGTTTATTGACCGTGTATCGTCAAAATAGTAACCCATTTTTTCATCTCTCCTTTTTTATAAGGCTCCTGTGCCTTTTAATTTCCCTATCATATATTATATCCCAAATATATGGCGGTGTCAAGGAAAAGAGAGATAAAATACATTAGATAAAATTGCTGCGTATTAATATTCTTTGCATTCTGAAAATATGTCAGTATCTAAAAATAGTCGGGCGAATATTCACAAATTATCAAATTATTTTTGTAAAGGATGCATAAAAATATAGCCAGCACGTACAATTGATTGACTTTTTGGATGAGAATGTATATAATGGTATTGTGCAATGTGTGCATTAATATTATAGGTAGTGTAAAGTAGGATATGAAAAACTACAGAAAACCTTACTCCCTTTGTGCAACATTTTATCATGCTCCAAAATGCTTGTAAAGCCTGAAATTGACGGGCTTTCAGCCCGGGCTTGACAAGCAGT
>CALXRY010000228.1 GCA_944390955.1 uncultured Clostridia bacterium
TCTGAGCCGCCTGAAAAATTCTGTTAAAAGCTCCGCGCACTCCTCCTTGAGGATACCGCCCGTTATCTCGGGAAGATGATTAAAAACTCCCTTTTGGAACAGGTCGGCCGCCGAGCCGCAGCAGCCCGCTTTTTTGTCATACGCCCCGAAAAAGACCTTTTCTATCCTCGAATTTATTATCGCGCCACTGCACATCGGGCACGGCTCAAGTGTCACGTACAGCTCGCATTCGGTCAGCCGCCAGCTGCCGAGCTTCCTGCATGCCTTGTCTATAGCGATGATCTCCGCATGGCACAGCGCGTTGTTTTTTGTTTCGCGCTTGTTATAGCCTCTGGCTATTATCCTGCCGTCACGCACGATGACCGCGCCGACCGGCGTTTCGTCTATCGTCTCCGCCTTCTTTGCCTGGCGGATAGCCTCTCTCATAAATTTTTCTGTATTGTCCATAAACGCTCAAGCTCCTCTTCCGTAAAGTTTTTTATATTATACCGTATCGGGCGGCAGATGTCAATAAAGACTATACTAAAAAGCTTCCGAGCCGTTTATTCGGCCCGGAAGCTTTTATTAGCTTGATTCTAATTTATTCCAACAGTTACCGCATTATCGTAATCGAGAGCTATATAAGAATTCTCGAATATACCGAGCGTTGTTAGGTTCTCCTTGAGCTTTTCCGCGCTCACGCTATCATCTGCCGGTATCTTCTCGCCGTTTTCGTCATATGCATCATAAACATACCTTGCCGTATAGCTGTTTGTCTCATAATGCACATCGGTATACCGCACACAGCCGAGCTTTCCGCCCGGCTCGGCAGTTTCGCCACTATCATTTTCGAGCACAAAGCCCGGGTCATACAAAACATAGCCGTCCTTGTAATAATCTATGGCTATCTCGCCGTCCTTAAAGCGCACGCCGGTAACGACCACGCTGCCGTAATCGCTCACCTTATATGTAAGCGGATACGTTCCTGTCTTCTGCTTGATAACTTCTACGTCTCCATCAGGCTCAATATATCCGACCGGCACGAACGTCAGGCTTTTCGTGTCCTTATCCGCCTTCAGGAACTCAAAGGAATTTCTTGTATAATCTAGCGGCGTAGCCTGCATACCTGTATTCAGCACATCGAGGCATACTCCGTTTTCGTCGAACAATGCGAACGGATCCATAGAGGACAGCACCCTCTCAAGCTCTTCGTCCTCCATCTCTCTTGTATCGGCCTTCAGAACGAACTGATTCCCGAACGGTGAAAACACAAGCTTTTCCAGCTCAACGCCGTGCCAAAGCTCCTTATTTATATCCTTTGTCAGGCTGTTCACCTCGACTGCCGATTTGTCTATATCGGCGCTGATATAAAGCAGACTCTCCTTTTCGGTCTCTGTAAGCTCCGCATTTTCATCGCTGCCGTTCGCCGCATACAGCCTGTCGATGATGTCCATACTCTGGCTGTCATCCGCCATAAGCAGCTCAAGCTTAAAATCATCGGGGATATCGCGTGTCGATACATTCAGCTTCATCACGCCCTTGTACGTCCTGTCGTCGGCAAAATAGCCTTCAACATTATTGTTGTTGCCGTATATGCCGATCACACCGTCTATAATACACTCCACCCATACTCCGCCGTCTTCCGTGTCAAACGGCTCGTCAAAGACGACTGTATAAAACACATGTACAAAATTATCATCGGCCGCAACATTGTCAAGCGTAAGAGTTACGCCGTCCCTCGATACAGAGCTGCCGACAGCCTCATTATAGCGGCTGAGCTCTTCAAGGCTCGTAATCTCACGCGCCTGCTCGCTCGCAAAATAGTCTATAACTCCGCTTATCGCCTCACGTCCCGCGGGAGATGCTGCAAACGCCGTCGTAAGCCCGAGCGCTGCGGCGCATATGATGACTCCCGTTGCCTTTCTTGTTTTTCTTATAGTCCTCTTATCCATCTTTTCTATCCTTTCTCCTATTCTGTCCTTTAACTCCTCGTCAGCCTTGATTCTTGAAAAGGCGCTGTTCAGATCATGCTCATACATATGAAAAGCCTCCTTCCGTGATAATATCCTTAAGCTTCTGCCTGCCTCTTGCAAGACGCGATAAGACAGCCGACGTGCTTATTCCGGTCATTTCCGATATTTCCCGCGCCTTATAGCCGTGGTAGTAGTGAAGATATATTATCATCCTGTACTTGGGCGGAAGCGCCAGGACCTCCTCCATTATCGAGACCTCCTCGGGGCAGGTCATATACTTCAGAACGTCCTCGTCGCTGACTACGTTTTTTGACCAGAAGGACTTATGCATATTTTTGCATATGTTTACTGCGGTCTTCATAAGCCACGCCTTTTCATGACCTTCGTTTTCAAATTCCGGTCTTGCCTCCATCAGCCTTATAAACGATTCCGACACGGCCTCCTCAGCGTCGTATTTGTTTTTCATATATATCAGGCACAGCCTGTACAGATCGTCGGCATTCCTCTCGTAAACGGCCGAAAAGTATTCCGAATCTTCCTTTGTCACTCAAAACAGCTCCTTTCCGTTTGAGAGCGCTCACTATAGAGTATTTGCAAATACATATATAATACAATTCAGAAAGGTGTATTATTGCATAATGGATAAGATTTTTTATATGAAACACATTTAATTTTTTTCGCAGAGCGAAACTACTTTGCTCCGAGTCATAACATGCGCGGGGCTCCGCCCCATTTTAGCCTTAGCTCATACCTATGTTCACTGTACCCCGCCAAAGGGTATCCTCGCCGATACCCTTTGGAATCCCGGGCGCAAGCTTTTAAAAGCTTGGCAAATCACAGCTCAAACACCCGCCATACCGTCCGCGTCCTTCGCAAGTTTAAGGTTATCTCAAACCGGCGCGAACGGGTGACCTGACGGTGCTTCGCACACGCTACTACTCACTATAGGAAACTTTTGCTCTGTAAAAGTGATCTTATTCGAGGGAGCCCCTCGAGCTTCCGTGCGGCTCTGCTCCGTGCTTTTCGCTTTAAATACCACAACAAAAAGCTGTGAATACCATCCAGTCGGGACAGCATCCACAGCTTTTTGTAATTTTTATCGCTATACGGCATATATTATTATTTTCTTCTCTTTGCCAGCCATTCGTCGGAAACGTGCTTGTTTACCTGTCTCGCTCTTGCGATAGAGAGGTAATTTTCCGGAATGTCCTCCGTTATCGTAGAGCCGGCGGCGATATAAGCGCCGTCGCCGATATTCACAGGCGACACAAGGTTCGTATTGCAGCCGATAAATGCATGATCGCCTATCGTGGAGCGGTATTTCTTCTTTCCATCATAATTCACGGTCACCGTTCCGCAGCCGAAATTAACGCCCTTCCCGACGTCCGTATCTCCTATATACGTGAGATGCGATATCTTTGTATCGTCGTCTATCGTAGAGTTCTTCAGCTCCACAAAATCCCCGACCTTAACATCCTTTCCGACACGGCAGTTGGGTCTTATATATGCAAACGGTCCGACGTGTGTATCACTGTCGACCTCAGACTCGAGTATCACCGAGCTGAGTATATCCACGTTGTCATGGATCACAGCTCTGTCAAGCACCGAGCCCGTTCCGACCACGCAGCCCTTCCCTATCCTTGTTCCGCTTTTAAGCGTTACGTTAGGGCATATCTCGGTATCACTGCCAATCTCCACACCGTCCTCAATATAGATGCTGTCGGGTATACGCATAGTAACGCCGTTTTTCATGTGGTATTCGTTTATCCTGCGGCGCATTATCGCCTCAGCCTCGCTGAGTTGGACCCTGTCGTTTATGCCGCGTATCTCATCGCTGTCACCTATGATATAAGCGCCGACCTTTTTTCCGGCGGCAAGGAGTATCTCAAGCGTATCGGTCAGGTAATACTCGCCCTGCGCATTGTTCGGCTTGAGCTCGCCGAGCGCATATAAAAGCGACTCCGCATCGAAAACATACATTCCGGAGTTGACCTCCTTAATAAGCTTTTCCTCATCGTTCGCGTCCTTCTGCTCAACTATCTTCATAACGCTTCCGCTGCTGTCTCTCACGATCCTGCCGTAGCCCGATGCATCCGGCAGAACGGCCGTCAGCACCGTCGCGTGATTTCCATTCTCCTTATGATATTCGACTGCGCTCCTTATCGTTTCCGCTGTTATGAGCGGCGTATCGCCGTTCAATACAACAACATAGCCGCCGGCATTCTTTATGTATTCTCCGGCCTGCATAACGGCATGTCCCGTGCCCTTCTGCTCCGCCTGAACGGCATAGCCACACGCATCGCCAAGCTCATCCTTGACAAGTTCCGCCTTGTGTCCTACAACGGCTGCGACCGTATCCGCGCCCGCCTTTTTCGATTCGTCTATGACCCATCTGCAGAGCGGCTTGCCGCATACGCGGTGCAGCACCTTCGGAATCTCCGACTTCATTCTTGTGCCCATTCCGGCAGCCAGAATAATACTTGTAAACATAATTCTACCTCCCCGATACGAATTACAGATCCATCGTTCTCACTTGTTTTATATCTTTTTCTATCTGAGCCTTAAGCTCATCTATGCCGTTGAATTTTATATCGTCCCTGAGCCTCAGTGCAAAAGAGACGCGTATATACTTTCCATATATGTCCTCGTTAAAATCAAGGATATGGCTCTCTATGGTTATCCTGTCGGCATTAAAAGTCGGATTATTCCCGACATTTATCACACACTTGAGCCGTTTCCCATCAACGTATGTTATCCCCGCATATACCCCGTTTTTCGGCAGAGCCATCTTCGAATCGTAATTTACATTGGCGGTCGGAATACCCATTTTTGTGCCGTTCCTCAGACCGTTCAGAACTATGCCCTCAACGCAGAATCGCCTGCCGAGGAACCTGTTTGCCTCTTCAATGCTTCCAGCTTCTATGAGCTGCCGTATATACGTCGACGAAATTATCTTCCCGTCCATGCTCATTGCGCCGGTAACGAGGACCTCAAAGCCGTATTCAGCGCCGAATTTTCTGAGCAGCTCAACGTCGCCCCCGGCCTTGTATCCGAAGCTGTAGTCATAACCGACGCACACAGCCCTTATGTCCAAAGTTTTTATGAGCAGCCCGATAAATGCTCTCGGCGAAAGCCTCATAAAGTCCTTTGTGAATTTTCTCAGATAAACAAAATCCGGCTTTTCACGCTCGAGAAGCTCAAGCTTTGCTTCATTGGGAGTTATCAGCCGCGCTCCCTTCGTATTTTCCTCAAACAGCAGTATCCCGCTTTTAAGACCTCTGTCACGCGCATAATTTATGCCATTGCGGATTATTGTCATATGCGCTATATGCAGCCCGTCAAAATCGCCGAGTGCAACGACGCTCCCGCCGCTGACAAAGCCTTCTCCGGCATGAATGACTTCCATTTTTGCCACACCCCCTTTGCAGAATTCCCGTCTCCGCTTATTTTGAGTGTCTTTCCGTTGTCCAGAACGACTGTACCATCACAAGCCGCTTGCTCCTGCATTCAGAAATGCACAGAAAATGATGATTTGGCGAATAGAGCCTGTAACGCAGTCCCTCCACGCCGTCCGGCCATGTTATCGGGCAGCCGTTGCGCACGCTTGCCGTCTGCTTCATATTAAGATAAAGCTTCGGATATCCCACAAAGAGATTTTCTACATTTATGAGCTTTGCCTGAAGCTTACGCTCCTTTTGGAGCTCGCGCGCCTCCTGCATAGTACAAGCTTGATCGAGTGTAAAGTTGTAGGATTTGACCCTTTCGAGCCTGTTCATATACGCCCCTACCTTAAGCTTCTTTCCTATATCGTCGCACAGGGTTCTTATGTATGTCCCCTTTGAGCATTCAACCTCAATATTTACTATATGGTTTTCCATATCGACATTAAGCACGGAAATTGCGGAGATCTTTATTTTCCTTGGTTTTCTTTCTACCTCAACACCCTTGCGGGCAAGCTCATAGAGTTTCTTTCCACCCTGCTTTATTGCCGAATACATCGGCGGTATCTGTTCCTGCTCACCAAGAAAGCTCAGTATCGTATCTATTATCTCTTTTTCAGTACAGGTCACGGCACACTCAGTAAGCACCTCTCCCTCGCAGTCGTAGGTATCTGTCGTCATTCCGAGGACTATCTCGGCCCTGTATACTTTGTCTGCGTCCTGAAGCATACCGGTAACTTTTGTAGCCGCTCCGATGCATATCGGAAGTACGCCGGTTGCTATCGGGTCGAGCGTTCCGGCGTGACCTACCTTTGTAAGTCCCGTAATACGGCGTATATAATTTACAACATCGTGCGAGGTCAATCCCACAGGCTTGTTTATTATCAGTATTCCGTTCAGATTAGATACCCGCATTCTTTTATTATTTCCTCCTTTACACCGTCTGCCGAAGCATTTTTCACAGTACAGCCGGCAGCCTTCTTATGGCCGCCTCCTCCAAGCTTTGCAGCTATAATGGATACGTCCGCCTCTCCGTTTGAACGCAAATTTACACGTACCTCATCTTCAAGCTCCTTTATGCAGACGGCTATTTCCGTACCTACTATCGTCCTCGGTATATCCACCAGATTGGGAGCGTCCTCAACGGCTATGCCGTAGCGTCCGCACATGCCCTCTGGCATCGTGACTATCCTCAGCTTACCGCCGTAAAAGCTCTCCATTTTTTCTGTTGCCTCAGCCTTGAGCTTTGCCGCCTCGAGCGTTTCGCAGTCGAACAGCAGCCGCGCGATCTCCGCATGGTCTATGCCAGTTTCAATAAGCTCCGCGGCTGCACGCATCGTCTCAGGGGAAACTGACGAATATTTAAAGCAGCCCGTATCCGAGCATATCGCCGTATAGAGCCGGCGCGCCGTTTCTTTTGTTATCTCTATACCTGCATTTTTCAGCAGACGGTACAGTATCTCGCCCGTGGACGAGGCTGAGCCGTCAACATAATTTTCATCGGCAAAATTGGTATTCGTATAGTGATGATCTATATTCACCGAATTGCCTATCGCGTCAAAAAGCTCTCTGCGCCCGCCTATTCGTCCGAGATCACCGCAGTCGAGGCACACGCACAGATCATGCTCGTATTTCTTTCCCGGAACATACTCCTCGTATTCGCTGCCCATGAAGCTCAGCCGTCCTTCAACGGTCCCATTCACATAGACAACGGCCTTCTTCCCCATGCTGCGCATTACCCCTGCAAGCGCAAAGCATGAGCCAAGGGCGTCTGCGTCCTCGTTCACATGCGGAAGTATCGCCGCCGACCGTGCGGACATTATTTTTTCAATAACCTTTTCCATATTTATTCTATTCCGCTTTTCTTGAGCAGCTCGTCGATCCGCGCACCGTGCTCTATTGAATGGTCAAGCTCGAAAACAAATTCCGGCGTGTATCTTAGATCCACGCGCCTGCCCATCTCGCGGCGTACAAAGCCCGCCGCGCTCTTTAAGCCCTCAAGCGCCTTTTTCTGAGTCTGCTCGTCGCCCATAACGGAGATGTACGCCTTTGCATAGCGCAGGTCGCTCGTAACCTTTACCGCGACGACGCTAGTCATCATCGGTATGCGCGAATCCTTGAGTTCGCGTATAACCGCCGCCAGCTCACGGCGCACCTCCTCATTTATCTTATCTATTCTTGCCATATACTTACCTTTCGACTTCCTCCATTATGAAGCACTCTATCGTATCGCCTTCCTTAATGTCGTTGAAGTTCTCTATCCCTATTCCGCACTCAAAGTTCTCAGCCACTTCCTTTACGTCGTCCTTAAAACGTCTGAGTGAGTCTATCTTGCCCTCGTGGATAACGATGCCATCGCGGACAAGGCGTATCTCGGCGCTCCTCTGTATCTTGCCCTGAGTTACATAGCAGCCCGCAATAGTTCCGACTCCCGATACCTTGAATGTCTGGCGCACCTCGGCATAGCCGAGCATAGTTTCCTTGAATTCAGGATCGAGCATGCCTTTCATTGCGGCTTCCATTTCCTCTATCGCCTGATAGATTACCCTATAAAGACGTATATCGACATCGTGCTGCTCAGCCGCACTTAACGCTCCGGCATCAGGTCTTACGTTAAAGCCTATAATGATAGCATTTGATGCATCGGCAAGCATTACGTCCGATTCGTTTATAGCACCGACTCCGCCGTGGATCGCCTTTACTCTTACCTCGTCGTTTGACAACTTCTCTATCGACTGCTTCACGGCCTCGACGCTTCCCTGAACGTCGGCCTTTATGATAACCGAGAGCTCCTTCATGTTGCCCTCGTCGATCTGGCTGAACAAGTTATCGAGCGAAACCTTTACCACCTGATTGAACTTGTTCTCCTGTATCTCCTGCTTGCGCTGCTCGGCAACATCTCTTGCGAGCTTTTCATTCGAAACTACCATGAACCTGTCACCGCCTGACGGAGCCTCGTTAAGACCGAGTATCTCGACGGGCGTTGACGGCAGAGCCTGCTTTACGCGCCTGCCTTTATCGTTTACCATAGCTCTTATACGTCCTACCGACGTTCCGGCAATAACAAAATCCCCGACATTCAGAGTACCGTTCTGAACGAGTATCGTTGCGATAGGTCCTCTGCTCTTGTCTATCCGCGCCTCGATAACCGTACCCTCGGCTGTCCTGTTCGGATTCGCCTTGAGCTCCTCCATGTCAGCAACGAGCAGGACCATCTCAAGCAGGCCGTCAATATTGATCTTCTGCTTTGCGCTGACCTCAACGCATACGGTGTCACCGCCCCACTCCTCGGGAACAAGGTCGTATTCAACGAGCGCCTGCTTTACGCGTTCTGGATTTGCACCTTCTTTATCTATCTTGTTTATTGCCACAATTATCTGGACTCCCGCAGCCTTGGCGTGGTTTATCGCTTCTACGGTCTGCGGCATGATGCCGTCGTCCGCGGCAACAACGAGTATAGCTATATCCGTTACCTGAGCACCGCGGGCACGCATGGTCGTGAACGCCTCATGTCCAGGCGTATCGAGGAAGGTTATGTCACGGTCATTGAGACGCACGCTGTATGCGCCTATATGCTGTGTTATTCCTCCCGCCTCGGAGGTGGTTACGTTAGTATGTCTTATCGCATCGAGCAGCGACGTCTTTCCGTGGTCAACGTGACCCATAACGACTACGACAGGCGGTCTTTCAACAAGGTCCTCGGGCTTATCCGCCTCTGGCATCTCCTGCATAAGGAGATCCTCCTTTGTGAGCACTACTTCCTTGTTTACGGTTATGCCGTAATCTGAGCCTATGAGCTCCGCAGTGTCGAAATCTATGCTCTGGTTCATCGTCGCCATAACTCCGAGCATCATAAGCTTTTTTACGATCTCCGCGCCGGTCTTGCCTATTTTTGAAGCAAATTCACCAACGGTTATCGTTTCGGGTATCTCCACCTCGGTTATTACCTTTGCAGGTATTACCTTTTTCTGGCGTGTCGCCTTCTTTGATTCCTTCGTATTTTCCTGGCGGTTCTTTTTGCGCTTGTTCCTGCTTCTTCCGCCCTCAAGCTTAATATTCTCCGGAACATAATCTTCTATTCTTTCGCGCTCGTTTATTTTGTCAAGCTCTACAGTAGACGTACGCGTATCAACGTATCTCTTTCTGTCCTCTGTCTTGATAACGATCTCCTCGCCGCTCTTCTTCATGCTGTTGATATCGATCTTGGTTCCGCCTTGCTTCTTTGCAGCGTTATGGCGCTTCTTGCTCTGGTCATGCTTTTTCTTCTCGGCAGCCTTCTTTTCTTCTTCAGCTTTCTTGGCTGCCTTCTTTGCAGCTTCCTCAGCGGCCTTCTTTTCAGCCTCGGCTTCCTCGGCGGCCTTTCTTTCGGCTTCTGCCTTCCTTGCGGCCTCCTCCGCCGCTTTTTTCTCTGCCGCTGCCTTCTTTGCAGCTTCCTCAGCGGCCTTCTTTTCAGCCTCGGCCTTCTTGGCGGCTTCTTCGGCAGCCTTCTTTTCAGCCTCAGCCTTCTTAGCGGCTTCCTCGGCGGCCTTTTTCTCTTCTTCGGCCTTTCTTGCGGCTTCGACCTTCTTGGCCTCATCCTTTGCCTTCTTGGCACGTGCCTCGTTTACCTTTTCGTCAAGCTCCTCCTCAGAGATCATATGCTCCTTCGTATAAATGTCTATTACGGCGCCCGCCTCCTCGTCACTTAATAGGCTCGCGGGTCTCGGAGCGTTGATCCCAAACTCACCGAGCTTGGCAGAGAGCTCCTTGCTCGTTACGCTTATATCCTTAGCTACATCCTTAAGCTGTATTGTTGACGCCATTTAACATCACCCTTTCTTCATTTCTGGCAGACCCTGCGTTTCGGATATGTTCATGCATGCTTCATACAGAGCATCCGCTGCGGAACATTTAAGATGCCGTTCCACGATCCGCTTTTTCCGGGCCTTTCTTATACAATCAGGGTTTGTGCAGATATACGCCCCTCGTCCGAAGCGTTTTTTCTCCATATCCAAAACCGCTGTTCCGTTTTCGTTTACTATTCTTATCAAGTCGCTCTGAGCGCGCATCGTTCTGCACGCCACGCACATCCTCTGCGGTATATGCTTCATATCACACCGCCGATATGTCTATCTTCCAGCCAGTCAGCTTTGCCGCAAGCCTTACGTTCTGTCCCGATTTTCCTATCGCAAGCGAAAGCTGGTATTCCGGAACCTTGACCTTGGCGCTGTGCTCGTTCTCATCTATCTCTATCGACTCGACCTTCGCCGGACTCAGGGCCGACGCGATATATTCCTTCGGATCCTCGCTCCATCTGACAATGTCTATCTTCTCGTCCTTGAGCTCCTCGCCTATGTTCTGTACTCTTATACCTCTCGGTCCTATGCAGGCGCCCTGGGCATCTATGTCAGGATTATTTGAATATACGGCGATCTTTGTTCTTGATCCGCCCTCTCTTGCTATACCTTTTATCTCAACGGTGCCGTCCTCTATCTCGGGGACCTCCATTTCAAACAATCTTCTTACAAGTCCGGGATGAGTTCTTGAAAGCAGTATCTGCGTTCCCTTTGTTCCCTGCCTTACGCCGCTGACATAGCATTTTACCATCTGACCGACCTCGTACGTTTCGCCCTTGGGCTGCTCGTTCATGGGGAGCATTCCCTCGGTCTTGCCGATATCAACGAACACAGTCCCGCGTTCTATCCTTTCGATCTCCCCAACAACGACCTCATTCGTTTTCTCGTTGTATTCACTGTATATTATGCCTCTCTCGGCCTCTCTGATCCTCTGTGTTATCACCTGTTTTGCGGTCATTGCGCTGACGCGTCCGAAATCTTTCGGCGTGACCTCTATATTTACTATATCGCCTTCGTTATAATTCGGATCGATCTTCCTTGCGTCCTCGATATCTATCTCTTCGCTGTCCTCAAATACAAGATCGACGACCTTCTTCTGAGCCATGACCTGAACATTCCCCGTTTCGCGGTCTATAAAGACCTCAACGTTCTGCGACGAATTGAAATTTCGTTTATATGCCGCAACGAGAGCCGCCTCCAGCGCGTCGAATATTATATCGGGGCTCATGCCCTTCTCCTCGCACAGCGCAGTCAGTGCTTCCATTAATTCCTTATTCATTTTGCCAACCAATCCTTTCCGATGATTTAAAATTCAAACGATAATTTTATATACGAAGCTTCCTTTACCGGAATGCTTATTATATTGCCGTCAACGTCTATCTCAGCCGTTTTGTCAGAGAAGCCCGCCAAAACGCCGGAAAATTCCTTGTCTCCGTTCTCAAGCGGCTTAAAAAGCTTAACGTCCACTTTTCGTCCCGTATAATACAGAAATTCACGTTCCTTCGTGAGCTTCCTGTCTGCTCCCGGCGACGAGACCTCAAGCGTATAATTCCCGTCTACGGGGTCCTCTGCGTCAAGTATCGGATCGAGTGCCCTCGAAAAGTTCTCGCAATCGTCTATCCCGACGCCGCCGTCCTTGTCAATATAATAGCGCAGGATATAGTCGCCGCCCTCTTTTTTATAGGACACGTCAACTATATATACGCCCTGCTCCTCTGCGGTCTTTTCCGCCAAGGCCAGAGCCGCAGCTTCCGTCTTGTTTGCCATGCTCAGCCACTTCCTTTCCCGTGCGTTACTTTGTGTACTGTCCCTTTTAACGTTGAAAGAGTGGGCTTAGCCCACTCTTTCAGAATAAAATATTCTTTAACATATGCTATTATAGCACACTTTTTCCGTTATTTCAATACCTTTTTCATATTTTTTACGATAATTTTAGAAAATATACAAATGGACATCAATCCTTTGTTCTTCCATATATTATCATCTTCAATATCTGTATTACCACGAAAGCTGCGACTGCAAGCCCGTATACAGACAACAGCTCCGTCAGCGTCAGCGGATCTACCGAGAATATTCCCTGCAGGAACGGCAGCAGCAGTACTGCGTTGAGCAGTACAAATCCTATCAAGAACGCACCTATAAGGCTCCTGTTGTTCCACATTTCGCGTCTAAACCATACAGCCTTGTCGCGCTTGCAGTTGAAGCCGTGGACAAGCCTTGTAAGGCAAAGCGTTGAGAACGCCATCGTACTTGCGGTCTCCGGGCTTCTCACAAGTCCTATATAGTAAGCGACCATAGTTACGATACCTATTATAAGTCCCTCTACGCCTATGTTCCTGAGTACCTTACCCGTCAGTATCGACTGGTTTTTCGGTCTCGGCTTTTCATTCATTATATCCGGCGAATGCGGTTCAACGCCGAGAGCGATCGCCGGAAGACTGTCGGTAAGAAGGTTTATAAACAGCAGATGCACTGCCTGGAACGGTACCGGCAATCCAAGTATCGAAGCATAAAGCACCGCAAGTATACCGGCCGTATTTCCCGAAAGCAGGAACTGGATAGACTTCTGTATATTCTTGTATATATTTCTTCCGTTTTCAACAGCCTTTACTATGGTTGCGAAATTATCGTCCGTAAGCACCATGGAGGCGGCGTCCTTTGCAACTTCACTTCCCGTTATACCCATAGCA
The DNA here is from genome assembly GCA_944390955.1 of uncultured Clostridia bacterium. Classification (GTDB taxonomy): domain Bacteria; phylum Bacillota; class Clostridia; order UBA1381; family UBA1381; genus Ornithomonoglobus_A. The sequence continues at coordinate 12,918 of CALXRY010000228.1, forward strand.
ACGCCGACGTCGGCCTGCTTAAGTGCCGGAGCGTCGTTTACGCCGTCGCCCGTCATCGAAACAATATAACCCTTTCTCTGCCATGCGCTTACGATCCTTATCTTATGCTCCGGCGAAACTCTGGCATATACCGAAACGTCCGAAACAAACTCATCAAGCTCCTCGTCGGTAAGATTTTCGATCTCTTTCCCCTCGACTCCGCGTCCGTTTTCATCGAGTATGCCGATCTCTCTTGCAATAGCGCATGCCGTTATGAGGTGGTCGCCCGTTATCATAATAGGACGTATTCCGGCCGACTTACATTTTGCAACGGCGCCCTTGGATTCATCTCTCGGAGGATCCTGCATTGCGATAAGACCAAGCAGGATATAATCCTTTTCATCCTCGACTGCAACATCGGGACTCAGAACATCCTTTTCACAGACTGCAAGGACTCTCAGTCCGCTCTCCGAAAACTGCATATTTACTTTCTTGAGCTCTTCTATGTCGGCAGCCGTAAATTCGCGCTTGCCCTCCATCGTCTTTATCTCTTTTATCCTTGGGATGAGTACGTCGACTGCTCCCTTTGTGAGCATTTTGAAGCTGCCCGCTATTTCGTGAACTGTACTCATGAGTTTTCTGTCCGAATCAAACGGTATTTCTCCGACACGCGGATACTTTTCACGCATCGCCTCATAATTGAGCTTGTGCTTGTTTGAATATGTGATGAGTGCGATCTCTGTCGGGTCGCCTATCTCCTGTCCGTCCTTCTTTACAGAGTCATTGCAGAGCGCACCGTCGATAACAAGCTGAGCCTGACGCTCATTCGGAGTTTCGTCCTTGTCTATGACCTGCCCGTCAAAGTATATCTTCTGGACGGTCATCTTGTTCTGCGTAAGCGTACCGGTCTTATCCGAGCAGATGATGGACACGCTGCCCAGACCTTCAACGGCCTGCAGCTTTCTTATAATGGCATTTTCGTTTGCAAGCTTCTGCGTTCCGACGCTCAATACTATCGTAACTATCGAACTCAGCGCCTCGGGTATTGCCGCAACAGCCAGTGCAACCGCAAAGATGAACGCATCGGCTATGCCATCGCCGCCTCTTACTACTTCAAGTATAAATACGAGTATACATATTGCGATTATCCCGAACGACAGCTTCTTTCCGAAGTTATCGAGCGATACCTGCAGCGGCGTTTTCTTCTCCTTTGTGTTCTTGAGGAGCGCCGCGATCTTGCCCATCTCCGTGTTCATTCCGACGCTTGTAACGATCATACGTGCTCGTCCGTATGTGGCAAAGCTTCCGGAATACATCATGTTTACTCTGTCGCCGAGAGGCATATCACCCTCAAGCACAGTATCTTCTTTTTCGACAGGCTCGCTCTCTCCTGTCAGAGCACTCTCGTCTACCTTCATGGCGGCATTTTCGATTATTCGTCCGTCGGCACAGACATAGTCTCCGGCTTCAACGACCACGATATCCCCGACGGTCACATCGCTGCCATTTACTACTTTCACGCTCCCGTCGCGTACTACCTTTGCCGTAGGAGCCGACATTGCCCTGAGCCCCGCAAGCGACGCCTCCGCCTTTATCTCCTGTACCGTACCGAGAATGGCGTTTATCGTGATAACTATGAGTATTACGAGAGAACTTTCCACGTCGCCGAGCACCATCGAAATGATCGCCGCGGCGATAAGTATAAGCACAAGAAAATCCTTATACTGCCCAAGGAATATCATAAACGGACTTTTCTTGTTTTCCTCGGCAAGCTCATTCTTTCCGTACTTTTTCAGGCGGTTTGCCGCCTCGATTGAGGAAAGACCGTATTCCGTTGCCGACAGCTCCTTGTAAACGTCTTCCTTTGTGGCTTTGTACCAATCCATAATTTTGCATCATCCTTTCTTTTATAGACCGCGGTGCAATAAAAAAAACGAGCCTTTTTATTGCATCGACAATAAACTGCAATAAAAGTCTCGCTACAGAGAATGCGGTACGGACCTTTGCCGGTCGTCCTGACGACACCGCATTACGCCGATAAAGGCGCAAGCTACTCCCTTTTATTTTTTTCACAAGTATAATATACCATATCGTTCCCAGCTTGTCAAGAGTATATCCGCAAATTTTATTGATTTTCTTTTGTTTTATTTTATACCATCCGCCGCCGTGGCATCTTCTGCGATAACCGACAAAATACGACTGCTAACTCCGGCATAAAACTGCATATTTTGCTACTTGACTTACGAGCAAAAAGACATTATAATATGTATTGTACAATTGCGGACAAATTTCTACCTATTAATAATATAATAATTATACCTGTATTTTTTATGAGCCTTCCGGCACATGGCAATCCGCCGCCCCGGAACGGCTCAGAATTTTAAGGAGGAACACTATGACAGAAACCGGAATATTACATATGGGGATAGACGTTGGTTCGACGACAGTCAAGGTGGTCGTTATTGACGAAGCCAAAAACATCCTATTTTCTGAATACAGGCGCCATTTCTCCGATATTAAAAGCACCGTTGCGGAGCTTTTTAAAGAGGTTTATGACACCATAGGCGAACGGCGCTTTACCGTTGTTATAACAGGCTCGGGCGGTCTGCTGCTTTCAAATTCTCTCGGGCTGCCGTTTGTGCAGGAGGTCATAGCCAACAAGGCGGCGATAACAGAATTCCTGCCGGAAACTGACGTTGTTATCGAGCTTGGCGGAGAGGACGCAAAGATACTGTATCTCTCCGGAGGACTGGAGCAGCGCATGAACGGCACCTGCGCCGGCGGTACCGGCTCGTTTATCGACCAGATGTCGATACTTTTAAAAACAGATGCTGCAGGGCTAAATGCTCTCGCTGAAAAACACACAATAATTTATCCGATAGCGGCACGCTGCGGAGTATTTGCAAAATCGGACGTTCAGCCGCTCTTAAACGAGGGTGCGGCAAAGGAGGACGTTGCCGCATCGATACTCCAGGCAGTCGTTACCCAGACGATAAGCGGTCTTGCACAAGGTCGCCCAATAAAGGGGAACATCGTTTTCCTCGGCGGACCGCTGCACTTCCTGCCGCAGCTTCGCAGGCAGTTTGAGGAAACTCTGAAAGATAATGCAAAATCATTCACTACTCCCGAAAACGCACAGCTTTTCGTTGCGATAGGCGCGGCGCTGATGTACGATAAGAAATCCGTAACTACGCTTCCCGAGCTTATCGAGAGCATGAAGCACGCAAAGGACGCGGACACGGAGATCACGCGAATCAGGAAGCTCTTCCTCAACGATGAGGAGCGCGAAGAATTTTTTGAACGCCATTCAAAGCATGTCGCAAAGCGCGGCGACATAAAAAAGGCGAAAGGTCCCGTATTCCTCGGTCTTGACGTAGGTTCAACGACGATAAAGGCGGCTTTGATAGACGAGAATTCAAATATTTTATATACATATTACGGTAAAAACGAGGGCTCGCCGATAACGAGCGGAATAAATATCCTGCGCGATATGTATTCCCAGCTCCCGAAGGAGGCGTTTATCGCAAACGCCTGTACAACGGGCTACGGAGAGCTCCTGCTGAAAACAGCCTTCCGCATAAACGAGGGCGAGATAGAAACGATAGCGCACTATAAGGCTGCGAACCATTTCTCCCCCGGCGTTGACTTTATAATAGACATCGGCGGCCAGGACATGAAGTGCATGAAGATAAAAAACGGCGTTATCGACAGCATCATGCTCAATGAGGCATGCTCATCAGGCTGCGGCTCGTTTATCCAAACGTTCGCCGAGGGGCTTGGCATGGACACTATAAGCTTCTCAAAGGAGGCGCTTACAGCCGACAACCCCGTGGACCTCGGAACGCGCTGTACGGTATTCATGAATTCGCGCGTAAAGCAGGCACAGAAAGAAGGCGCGACCGTCGGAGACATAAGCGCAGGGCTTTCGTACTCCGTTGTAAGGAACGCGCTTTATAAGGTAATAAAGCTGCGCGATCCAGATCTTATGGGCGACAATATAGTCGTTCAGGGCGGAACGTTCAACAATAACGCTATCCTGCGCTGCTTTGAGCTGCTTACGGGAAAGAACGTGGTAAGACCTGATATTGCCGGAATAATGGGAGCCTTCGGCTCGGCAATAATCGCGCATGAGCGCTGGGACGGCGGCGAATGCGATATACTCGCCGCGGATGAGCTTGACGAATTCAAGTTTAAGACGTCACTTACGCGCTGCAAAAAGTGCTCCAACCACTGCCAGCTCACTATAACCGATTTCGGCGATGGTGGGCGGTTCGTTTCTGGCAACCGCTGCGAACGCGGTGCGGGGCTCGAGCGTCCAAAAAACAAGCTCCCGAACCTGTTCGATTACAAGTATAAGAGGGTATTCGATTATACTCCTCTCCCTCTTGAGAACGCACCGATGGGCGAGATAGGCTTACCGAGAGTGCTCAACATGTACGAAAACTACCCGCTGTGGTTCACGATATTTACGGAGCTCGGATTCAGGGTGCGTATATCAGGCAGAAGCTCGCACGACATGTACGAAAAGGGCATAGAATCTATCCCGTCCGAAAGCGCCTGCTATCCGGCAAAGCTCGTTCACGGACATATACAGGACCTGATCGACAAGGGCATAAAGACAATATTCTACCCGTGCATACCGTATGAGCAGATAGAATACAGCGACGCGGGCAACCACTTCAACTGCCCGATGGTAACGTCGTATCCCGAGGTCATATACAATAACATGGACTCCGTACGAGCGCCGGGAATGAAGTTTATTTATCCGTTTCTGAACCTTGCCGATAAGCCGTCGTTCAAGCGCCAGATGTTCAAGACGTTCGGCTCGTATGGCTTTACGAAGGAAGTTATCGACAAAGCATGCGACAAGGGCTTTGAGGAGCTGCAGAACTTCAAGCACGATATCCGCACAAAGGGCGAAGAGACGCTGCAGTGGCTTGAGGACAATGACAAGCTAGGGATAGTGCTTGCCGGACGGCCGTATCATATAGACCCCGAGATACATCACGGCATACCCGACATGGTAAATTCACTCGGCTTCGCCGTGCTGACAGAGGACAGCGTCGCGCATCTCGGACACCTGCAGCGGGACATTCGCGTGGTCGACCAGTGGGCATACCATACGCGCCTTTATGAGGCGGCCGCAGAGGTCATAAAGAACAACAGACTCGAGCTTATCCAGCTTAATTCCTTCGGCTGCGGTCTCGACGCCGTAACGACCGACCAGGTGCAGGAGATACTGCAGTCGAACGAAAAGATATATACGACGCTCAAGATCGACGAGGTATCGAATCTCGGAACGGCTCGTATAAGAGTGCGCTCGCTCAAGGCCGCGATCAAGGAGAGAGCAGACAATAATTTCGTTCCGCACAAGATAGAAGATTATACGCTCAACCGCGTGCAGTTTACCGAGGAGGAGCGCAAAAAGCATACGATGATATTCCCGCAGATGAGTCCGACGCATTTCCGATTGTTCGAGGCCGTGTTGCGCGTAAACGGCTATAATGCCGTATGCCTTGAGAGCGTAACTCCCGAGGACGTCGAGGCAGGGCTTAAGAGCGTAAACAACGATGCATGCTATCCGTCGATAATCGTTGTCGGGCAGCTTGTGAACGCATTCATAAGCGGACGCTGCGACCCGGACAACACAACAGTTATGATAACTCAGACCGGCGGAGGCTGCCGTGCCACAAACTACATAGCCTTCCTCAGAAAGGCACTCAAGGAGGCCGGCTATCCGCAGGTACCGGTGCTGTCTCTGAACGTTTCCGGTCTTGAGGGCAATCCGGGTTTCAAGCTCACACCTAAGCTGATGGACGGACTCGTTAAGGCGTGCACCTGGGGAGACCTGCTGCTGACCGTTACGCTGAGGATACGTCCATATGAGATAAACAGCGGCGAAACTGACAGGATGTACGACAAATGGCAGCAAAGGCTTTATAACGATATAGTTTCAAACAACAGAAAAAATACGAAGCTAAAGAAAGTAATAGACGAGATTGTAGACGATTTTGACAGCATAGAAATAGACGAAAGCATAAAGAAGCCGAAGGTCGGAGTAGTCGGAGAGATACTTGTAAAATTCCATCCGGACGCAAACAACAATATAATCGACGTTATAGAGCGCGAGGGCGGTGAAGCTGTAATGCCGGGGCTTGCAGACTTTATGCTGTACTGCCTGTACGGAGCCAACTTCAAGCGAGATAATCTCGGCACCAAGTCGACGTCGGCAATGCTCTGCAATCTCGGTATATGGGCAATAGAAAGCTACAGAAAGCATATGGTGAAGGTGCTTTCGGAGCGTCCGAAATTTGCATCGCGCGCACCGAAACATATAAGAGATATAGCTCACGGAGCCGAAAGAGTGCTTCAGCTCGGTCACAGCACGGGTGAGGGATGGTTCCTTACGGGTGAGATGATAGAGCTTATCGAAAGCGGCGTTCCGAACATTGCGTGTGTTCAGCCGTTTGCATGTCTGCCGAACCACGTTACCGGAAAAGGCATGATAAAGGAATTGAGACGCCAGTTCCCGCAGGCCAATATCGTGGCTGTCGACTACGACCCGGGAGCAAGCGAGGTCAACCAGCTTAACAGAATAAAGCTGATGATTGCCGTAGCGTTTGAAAATCTTGAAAAGGAAACGGAAGAGGAAGAGCACAAAGAGACTGCGGTATATACGCCGCAGGCGTCTGCCGAAAGAGTATAAGCTGTTAAGAGTATAAAAATATGGGGCTGCTTCGCTGAAATCAAGCAGCCCCATACACATATGCAATTCTTAATATGGAATCTATTTTTATATAAGCCTATCTGCACTCCGTGCATATATATTCGGGAACGGTGCGTTCATTGACGACCGACTCGTAAAGCCTCCAGCCGCCTGCAAGGTTATAGCAGTCATAGCCGCTGCCCGTCAGTATGCGGCAGGCTATATAGCTGCGCAGACCGCTGTGGCAGTGCACATATATGGGCTTGTCCTTGGTAAGACTGTCAAGGTTTTCCCTGAGTGAATCGAGAGGGATATTCATAAAGCCGTCTATACTTCCGCGCGATACCTCAACAGGAGTGCGGACATCAAGCAGCGTAACACTTCCGTCACGCGGGAGCTTTTCCACATCATCCCAGAAGAACTGCTTGACCTTGCCGGTCACGATATTTTCGGCAACGAAGCCAAGCATATTAACAGGGTCCTTTGCACTTCCGAACGGCGGAGCATAGCAAAGTTCAAGCTCCGTCAGATCGGTCACCTTTGCGCCGAACCTTATCGCGGACGCTATTACGTCAAGACGCTTGTCCACGCCGTCAAAGCCGACTATCTGAGCGCCTATCAGCTTAAGCGTCTTCTTATCCCACAGCGCCTTTATCGACATATTGGCTCCTCCCGGATAATATGACGCATGGGACGCCGAATAAGTATAAATCTTGTCATATTCTATCCCTGCGGCAGCCGCACTCTTTTCGTTAAGGCCTGTCGTTGCGACAGTCATATCAAACACCTTAAGCACGGCGGAGCCCTGCGTTCCCGTATATTCGGAATCGAAGCCCGCAATATTGTCCGCCGCGATGCGCCCCTGCTTGTTTGCGGGTCCCGCAAGCGGTATGAACGCGGGCTTTCCGGTAATGAAATCAGAAACTTCGACCGCGTCGCCGACGGCATAGATTCCGTCGATATTTGTGCGCATATGAGCGTCTGTTATGATGCTCCCGCGGCTGTTCGTGCTTATGCCGCAGTTTCTTGCAAGCGATGTTTCGGGGCGAACGCCTACAGACATTATCACCATATCGGCAGGTATGCTGCCGTTCTGCAGGATAACGGTATTGCCGTCTATCGCGCTTATGCCGTTGTTCAGAGCGAGCTTTATGCCCTTATTCCTGATATATCTGTGAACATCTGCGGCCATATCAAAATCGAGCGGAGCGATAAGATGGTCTGCAAGCTCGGCTATCGTAACGTCAAGCCCGGCATTCACGAGATTCTCGGCCATCTCAACGCCGATATAGCCTCCGCCCACAACAACGGCAGTCCTAGGCTTTTTCTCGTCGATATACGCCTTTATCGCGAACGTATCGGGGATATTGCGGAGAGTGAACACATTTTCTCCGTCCGCGCCGTCTATATTAGGTCTTATTGGCTCCGCGCCCGGTGAAAGAATAAGGCTGTCATAATTCTCCGTATACACCTCTCCAGTGGCGAGGTTTCTGACTGTTAGGGTCTTTGCCTCGGGGTCGATCTTTACGGCCTCGTTAAACACGCGCACGTCTATGCGAAACCGCGCCCTGAAGCTTTCCGGAGTCTGAAGCGTGAGACTGCCCTTTTGCGTTATCACGCCGCCTATATAATACGGGAGCCCGCAGTTTGCAAACGATACGTATTCGCCGCGCTCAAGTATGATTATCTCGTCCTGTTCTTTTAGCCTGCGGAGCCTTGCGGCAGCCGACGCGCCGCCGGCAACTCCGCCTACGATAATAGTTTTCATGGTAACCACTGCCTTTCTGCCCGCAGACATCACCTTGCGGCGCCGGGCCGCGGGCTGCCGGACGCCGGATTTTACCGGGGCATGATATGCCCCTTTGAAAGGAGATCACTTCACAATGGAAAGAAATATGTTTGAACCTGTCTTTAAGGATATCTTCCCGTTCTGGGAAAATATCTCCGATGACGACAAGGAATATATCTGCTGTAATTCGCGTGCCTTTACATATCCCAAGGGCACAAGCGTCCATGACGGCGATGAATGCTCAGGCGTTATTTTTGTCCGTTCCGGCTGCCTTCGGGTGTATATAATGTCGGAGGAGGGAAAGGAAATAACGCTTTACCGCCTATATGACGGGGATATGTGCATGCTTTCGGCCTCATGCGTTCTGAAATCCATCACATTCGATGTATTCGTCAGCGCAGAGGAAAACAGCGAATGCTGCGTAATAAGCGGTCCGGCATTTGCCGCGGTATCCGAGCGCAATCCCAATATAAAGATATTCGCGCTTGAAACTGCCGTCTCACGTTTTTCGGATGTAATGTGGGTAATGCAGCAGATACTTTTTATGAGTATGGATAAAAGGCTCGCTATTTTCCTATCCGATGAGATATCAAGAACAGGCTCCGATACAGTCGCGCTAACTCACGAGCAGATAGCCAAATATATAGGCTCCGCCCGTGAGGTAGTATCGCGCACGCTTAAATATTTTGCCGGAGAGGGGATCGTCGAGGTTACGCGCAGGGGCGTAAAAATTCTCGACAAAAAACGTCTCCGCGCCTTAACCCTCTAACATATCGAGTATCTGATCCTTTGGTCTTGCTCCGACGGATTTATTTGCAACTTTTCCGTCCTTCAGCACAACGAGCGTCGGTATGCTCATAACGCCGAACATCTGAGCAAGCTCCGTTTCGTTGTCGATGTTTATTTTTCCGACCGTGTACTGCGGATTTTCCTCGGCTATCTCATCAACGATAGGCGAGACCATGCGGCACGGTCCGCACCAATCTGCATAAAAGTCGAGCAGCACGGTCCTGCCGCTATTTTTTATTTCCTCAAAATTATTTTTATTCACTGTTATTACTGACATGATTATTCCTCCCTTTCGGTTATTTTATGATTAAATTATACTCTTGTCCGCGATATTTTTCCGTGACAAAATCACATTTCCACATTTAAACGCAAAAACAGGGGGCAGACAACTTTCCGTACCTCATTATACCGCACAAAAATATATGTCCGCACCCCATCAGGCTTACTGTGATCATTTTTTATTCCGTTATAAGTCTGTAATATTCCTCCTTCATATACCCCCGCAGCTCCGAAAGGCGCAGCGGAAACTCTACAAATCCCCTTGCATAGTACGACAGCTCATACGGCTGGTAGTATATCACAAGATCGGTGTCCGTGATATAAAAATCCTGCTCCGGCTTTATGACAGGCTCCGCCCAAAGCTCCGAGTATTCCTCCGGATTCTTTTCCCTCAGCTCGCGTATCATTCTGTTGAGCGTTTCCTCATAGCCTTCCTCGGCAAACAGATCGCCAAGCTTGATTTCCTTTTGAGCAAGCGTATCGATATTGCGCGTTTTTCTGAGAGTCATGCCGTGTGCGCCGCCCGTATACGTATACTGCTCCTCAACGGCGCTTATAAAATCGTTTTTATTGTATTTTACGTCCTGAGTTGTCTGCAGCACGCTCTTCTGGCTTATCTCTCCGGCAACCTCCTTCGCCTCCGAGTCAAAGCCCGCAGCCGTATCCTCGGCCTCCTGCCTGAGCTCAGCGTTATACGCCTCCGAAAATTCCTTTGCCCCTGGAATATCTATCTCAAGTATCTGCATACTTACTTCCGAATAATCGGTCTCATACTCCTCCGAAACGATGTTTACCGCCGTCTGCGCAGCGCATGCCGAAATGATCAGCGCCGCAGCAGGAACAAATATCCTCCGCCACCTCATCAGATTCCCCCATTCCGACGATCTTTATTTATAAGATTATACAGATCAGACCTCCGCTTCCTTCATTGATGATCTTCTGCAGGGTATCACGTATTTTATTTCGTGCATCCTCCGGCATTTTTGAGAGCTTGTTGTTCAGTCCCTCGTTCACAAGCTCATAAAGCGATTTGCCGAAAATATTGCTTTCCCATATCTTTGACGGGTTAGTTTCAAATTCCGACAGCAGATAATGAACAAGCTCCTCCGACTGCTTCTCCGTTCCGACTATCGGGCTGACCTCTGTTTCTATGTCGGCGCGTATCATATGTATTGACGGAGCCGAGGCCTTTAGCTTTACGCCGTAGCGCCCACCCTGCTTTACTATCTTCGGCTCATCGAGCGTCAGCTCCTCTGTAGACGGCGATACTACGCCGTAGCCCTTTTCGCGTACCTCATGCAGCGCAAACGATATGCGGTCGTACTCCTTCTTCATTTCCGCCAGGCTGCACAGAAGCTCCATGAGCTCCTCCTCGCCGTCTATCTCAAAGCCCGTCATCTCTCCGAGAGTTTTGTAATACAGCGCAGACGGCACCTCTACATTTATCTTTACGGTGCCCTCACCGAGGTCCATATATTCTATTTCCGAACGGCTTATGTATTCACATTCCGCAAGCGAATCGCAGAGCTGCCTTGCATGGCGCACCTTTGATACGTCTGCTATTCTTTCGATTATTTCGTTATACACCCCGCTTTTCAGCGGATGCTGCATATCGAGGCTCTCGAGCCAGTTCGGGATATGCAGGTCTATTTCCTTGAGCGGAAATTCAAAAAGGACCGTTTCTATTATCCCGTACACGTCCTTCTCGGTCAGCTCCGCACAGTTTACGGCGATTACAGGCACCTTATGCGCCGCCTCAAGCTCGCTCCTCAGCTTCTGGGCATACTCGCTTTCGGGCTCCGCCGAATTAAGCAGCACCGCAAACGGCTTATTTATCGCCTTGAGCTCGTTTATAACGCGGTTTTCCGCGGGGATATAGTCGTCTCTCGAAATATCTGTAATGCTTCCGTCGGTCGTTACGACGAGCCCTATCGTCGAATGCTCCGTTATGACCTTTTTTGTGCCGAGCTCCGCCGCCTCGTTAAACGGTATCGGGTGGTCAAACCACGGCGTGTTCACCATCCGCGGCTCGTTCTCCTCAAAATAGCCGAGCGAGCTGTCGACTATGTAGCCTACGCAGTCTATCATTCTTACACGCAGATGAGCATTGTCGCCCATCGATATTTCCGCGGCCTCGTTCGGTATGAATTTCGGTTCGGTCGTCATTATCGTGCGCCCGGCCGCAGACTGCGGCAGCTCGTCGCGCGTCCTTTCCGCCTGATATACGTTATCCATATTCGGTATGACGAGCAGATCCATAAACTTCTTTATAAATGTGGACTTGCCCGTGCGCACAGGTCCCACCACGCCGATATAAACATCGCCGTGGTTGCGCTGCGCTATATCTCTGTAAATATTGTACTCCTCCAATTCAAATTTCCTCCTTTTCGTTCGGACTTCTGTTATTATGTATATGCCGGAAATTTATTTATATGTTAAAAAAATAAAAAAGCTGCAGGCATCATTTTGATTACATGATGCCTGCAGCTTTTTATGCATTATTCTACAGCCTTAAACTCAAGGATCACCTTGAACAGATCGCCGTCTGTCTTTACCCTGAAGTTTCCGCCGCAGGCCTCCGTATAGCTCTTCGCTATAGCAAGCCCGAGGCCGTTGCCCTCCTCGCTCCTTGACTTGTCGCCTCTTACGAACCTCTCGGTTATCTCGCCGTCGTCAAAGTCCATCTTATAGGAAGCGATATTCTTTAGCTCGATCACCGCTTTATCGCCATGCTTTTCGGCGTTTATATAGACCCTCGTTCCGCGAAGCGCATACTTGACGATATTATTCACAAGATTATTCATGACTCTCGACATCTTCCTGCCGTCCGCTGTTATGAATATATCGTCGTCCGTTTTAACGATAAAATCAAGGCACGATTCCTTTATCTCCCTGTCCTGCTCGCCGAGCGTCTGGCTTATCAGAAGCCCCGCGTCAAGGCGCTCAAGCTTTATCTCCTCGTTGCCGCTCTGTATCTTTGATATATCGAACAGGTCGGCGGTAAGATTCTTTAGCCTGTTGCTCTTCTTTTCGATTATCTTCACATAGTCGGCAGCCTCCTCGGGCTTTAGGTCCATTTCTGTCAGGAGCTTCGTATAATTGATTATCGACGTGAGCGGTGTTTTGAGGTCATGAGAAACGTTCGTTATAAGCTCCGTCTTCATTCGCTCCGCCCTGACCTTTTCCTCTACCGAAGCTGCCAGACCGACGCCTATCTCGTTTATGTCGTTTGCCAAATCCGCATAGTCGGGGCTTTTCAGGGTATCTATCTTATATGAAAGATTTCCGCCCTTTATCTCGCCAACGCCTTTCTTTATCGCGTCGAGGTCGCCGAATCTCACAGCAAGCACAACACACGCCGCAAGGAATGCGATAAGCGCACCTACAGGTCCAAATATCAGCACTATAACAGTATATACTATAAGCGCTGCGGCTGCGGCCATGCTCATTCTTTCGGAGGTGAGCCTCTTTATCGAGTCTTTTACCCTAACGGCGAGCCTCTTTATCCATCTCCATACGGCCTTGACGCCTCTCCACACGAAAAGCACCGCCCTGCATATTATGCTGCGCTTGAGGAACGTTCTGTTCTTCATATTGCGGACAGCGGACAGCGAAAGTGCGATCACCGCCGCAGCTGCGCACGTTTCAACGCATGCCGCCGCAAATATCATTCCCGTTCCGGTACTCGGCACCGTATCCAATATCATCACCGCCGCAAGCAGCGTAAAGCCTATCGTTATACCGGCTATAAGCAGCAGCGTTATCTCGACAAACATCCTGTCGATAAGAGCCATGTGTATTTCCGTATCATTGTATTTCCTGCCGCAGACGAACAGCAGATACACAAACGCCGCAAGCCCCGTCATAAACAGGAATACTATATTTCCGATTATATCATTAAATGATGTCCGCCATTCCGTGACAGCCGACTCGATACTCTCGGCATATTCGTCGCTGACCGCTATATATACCTTCATATTTTCGTCAGTCGGAATAACGCCGCAGTTTATCGGATTATCCAGATACACTTCACTCGGTGTGCTGTAATAGATATAGCGGTATTTCGAGTTCTTGTAATCATCTAATTCTTTGCCGGTATCGAGCTTGACATCGCCTATCTCGATATAATAGTCGACCGCTCCTTCCGGATAATACGACTCTGTAAAGCCGATATTTTGTCTGAGCTGTGCCTCCCTGTCCTCGGGGCTCTCCGCCGTCTCGGAGTCGGACGAATCCTCATAATAATCGTCAGCAGTGTTTTCGCTGTCAAACGTATCGTAGCAATACGAATTGACCGAAGCGAATATGTCTATCGCAGGCATAGCCGCTTCGCGCTCCGGATCATTCAGATAAGCGATATTTTCATAATTATCCATATGGTCCGCAGCAAATTCTCCGACCACGCAGACCGCCGTAAACACCGCCGCAAGGCATATCAGAAACGCCACGGCTTTTGTTATATTTGAATATACTACCCTTTTCATAGCCAAATCTCCCTTCTACACTATCTTATACCCTATTCCCCATACTACCTTCAGATACCGCGGCTCCTTAGGGTTTATCTCTATCTTTTCCCGTATGTGCCGCACATGCACCGCTATCGTGCTGTCGCCGACCGCGCTCTCCTCGTTCCAGACGTTCCGATAAATATCCTCCGACGAGAACACTCTGCCGCGGTTCCTGCACAGCAGCTCGAGTATCTTATACTCTATCGGCGTGAGCCTTACCGGCTCTCCGTCGACCGTGACCGTCTTTGCTTCGGTATCTATCTCGAGACCCTCTATCGTTATCTTTCCGGCTTTTTTCTCCATCGCGCCGAGCTGCGTATAGCGCCTGAGCTGCGATTTTACTCTTGCGACGAGCTCCGACGGATTAAACGGCTTTGTTATATAGTCGTCCGCGCCCGCCGTCAGCCCGAATATCTTGTCGGCGTCCTCCGATTTTGCCGAGATCAGGATCACCGGTATGTTTTTTGTCTCGCGCAGCTTCATCAGTGTCTTTATACCGTCGAGCTTCGGCATCATTATATCAAGAAGCATCAGATGTATCTCATTCTCCGTCAGAAGCTCGAGCGCGTCTATGCCGTTATACGCCTTAAATACGCCGTAGCCCTCAGCCTCCAAAAAGATCGCGATACTGTCGACTATCTCCCTGTCGTCGTCAACTATCATAACGTTCATACGCCTTTCCCCCTTTCCATATCTATATAGTAGCATGGTATTTTTAAGATTTGGCTTATAAATTTCTTAAGATTTTATTAATATTATGAATATGGTTTTAAGCTGCTTTGCAGAGTCCCGATGCAATTACGTGATAATCATAATACAAAAAAACCGCAGACGTTATTGCGGTTGAGCGAAAAACATCCCGGCCTTTTTATTGCTTTTTATCGAAAGCGGGTGCTCCGCCCCGAACCCCGGTCAAAGGGCGTTAATGCGAACGCCCTTTGAAAACCCGCGCATAAACTTTTTCAAAAAAGTTTAATCAAAAACTTACAGCTCAGACACCCGCCATACCGTTCGCGTTCTTTGCAAATTGCAGGTCATCTCAAACCGGCGCGAACGGGCGGCGGAACTCGCTTAATGAAACTTTCGCTCCGCGAAAGTGATTTTAAAAATCGGCAGCCCCGTCAGTCCTCCTTGCGAGACAGCAGATAATACTCAAGGTCCCTGTACTGCCTTAATATATCCGGCTCGAGCACATCGTTTTCAAGCCATTCGCCGTCCTTGTTGTAATGCCCGAACGCATTGATCACGGGCACCTCCTCCTCGACCTTGTCAATAAAATTATTCACGCTGTTCT
The DNA here is from genome assembly GCA_944390955.1 of uncultured Clostridia bacterium. Lineage (GTDB taxonomy): Bacteria > Bacillota > Clostridia > UBA1381 > UBA1381 > Ornithomonoglobus_A. The sequence goes on from CALXRY010000228.1 coordinate 28,262, forward strand.
TTGGCAGTCCGGCGGTATCAAGCAGCAGGTTCTGAAGATAATTTACGCTTGTAAATATCCCGTCCCGCTCCTCTATATCATAATTTGCCCAGATGAGGAACGGTACCGTATAACGCTTTACCATTTCTTCCCCCGATACCTCGTCAAGGCTCTTGCCGTAGAGCTCCTCATAGAAGCCCTGCTCTATGCCGGGCTGGTGGTCGCCGAACAGCAGTATTACCGTGGGCTCGTCCCACTGCTCAAACCAGTCTATCAGCTCGCCGAAGGCTATGTCGCTCTCTCTTATAAGCGAAAGATACTGCTCCGCCTCGGGATATTCGCCCTGCATATCAAGAATATTTACCGTGTCCTCCCATGTCCCGAGATTATACTTATAGCCGCCATGGTTCTGCATCGTGATGTTGAAGATGAACATCGGCTGACCCTCTTTTTTCTCGGTAAACTGATTGATCGCCGCACTATACGACGTTCTGTCGCTCATATAGCAGCGGATATATTCAAACTGGTTTTCGTCCTGATACTCGCCCATATTGTCCATGCTTATGAACCTGTCAAAGCCCATCAGTCCGTACACCTTTTCGCGGTTCCAGCCGCGCGCATAATACGGGTGCAGCGCTATATTTTCATAGCCAAGGCTCTTCAGATGCCCACATATCGAATACGGCTGAGGCGTAGTAAGATACTGAAGGTACGGCGCGCTGCCCTGCGGCAGAAGCCCCATCGTCATTCCGGTGAGAAACTCAAACTCCGAATTACACGTATAACCGCCGAACGGTGAAACTACAAGCTGCCCCCTTACGGTGTTCTCCTTAAGGTTCCTTATAAACGGCATATAATCAACGTCAGTTTCAAAATCTCCCACAACGCTCAGATCTGCAAGGCTCTCGTTCATCACAACAAGAATATTCGGCTTGTCCTGTGCCGGCTCCGTCCGGTTGTTTTCTGTCAGCAGCGCTTCCATTTCGCTTTCATTATAGCCGTCGGGCCTTTGCAGAGACATCCTGCGTACGTTTACATAAAAGCTTACGGCTATGCCGTGGGTATTGTTTGCGTGATACTGGTCAAAGAAATCCATTTCTATATCATCGAAGTTCATCATTCCGAACGGAATAGTCACAGCAAGGAAGAACGCACCGCCCGCCGCCGGGCATATGATGTTCTTGCGCTTAAACGTCAGCTTATATGAAAATTTCCATACCATTACAATAAAAAATATAGTGAGTATGCTTGCAAGGATTATCGGATACCTGAGCCTGAACGTATACTGCTCCGCTACGTTCACCGCTGTACCTATCGCAAGGAAATCGCTCGGTATCAGCGGCGTTCCGCGGAATATCTGCACCACATAGCTTGCCAGCGTAAACAGATACGTTATTACAACGGTTATTATCGGCGCCCAGCGGATACTGCGTGTTATCGCAAAGAACAGCGCCATTATAGTGGTGTAGACAAGTATATTAAGAAAATATATTCCTATTGAATACTCCGCTATCCCGGCAAAAATTATCGACACCTGCATGCAGAGAAACGGCGTGAGGACCATAGATGCTATCCCGGCGCAGCGCTTCATGACCGGACTGAAATCCACCTTGAGCGATATGAGCCCCCAGATACCAAGCACCATAACATAGCACATTATATAATCAAATGTGCTGAACTCTCCGCCCTTGACAAACAGGTCGGTATTCACGCTTATAAATGTCCACAGCGCAAGCGTTATGACGCTCGCGACTGCCACCTTCCAAATTTTATTAAGTGAAATCATTTCCTACTCCAATACTGTCATAATAGATTATTTTATCACATTTCTTTTACATATGCAAGAGTAAATTTACATAAATATTACGATGGCAAAAACAGGATACACCATTCAAAAAGCGTCTGCCGTGTATGACAGACGCTTTTTAAGCAATGCTTAATGTATTTTTGTGAGGTTATCAATATTATAACCCGATGTTTGCGGTTTTATTCCCAAAAACTTATCAGTCAAGATGGAAAACCGGGTGCAGATCGATCGAAACAGGGCTGTTGTCGGGGTTCGTTTCCATAATGTCAGCCATAAAATCCCACCATTTGCGGTTTATCGCAGTATCCGAGCCCTTTGCCCAAAGCTCCTCGTCCTCGATCTCTATGTAGCCGTAGAGCACCATCGTTTCCTCGTCAAGGAATATCGAATAATTCCTGCCGCCGTGCTCATGGATCATGTCTTTCATTTCAGGCCACAGCTCGTTATGGCGCTTTTCGTACTCAGCCGCCATTCCGTCGTAAAGCTTCATCTTAAAACCTTTTCTTATCATCTCTTTTTCTCTCCTTATTTATATTATTAACGGGGCGTCCCCGCTTTGCTCCTATCAGAACAAGCCGTAAATAACTCCGTCGTTATCGACGTCTATCCGCTCTGCAGCTGGTGACTTCGGAAGTCCCGGCATCGTCATTATGTCTCCCGTTTCGGCGACTATAAACCCCGCGCCGTTAGATACTCTTACGGTGCTGACAGTGACCGTAAAGCCCTCGGGGCGTCCGAGAAGCGACGGATCGTCGGAAAGCGAATACTGAGTTTTCGCCATACAGACAGGCTTTTTGTCAAGCCCGAGCTGCTCGAGCCGCGCTATCTGCTTTTTTGCTCTTGCAGTGTATTCCACGCCGTCACCGCCGTATATTTTCTTTACTATAGCTTCTATTTTATTCTGTATCGTATCATCGACGTCATAAACCGGATGGTATTCCGCTTTGGTCGAGGCTATTGCGCTGAGCACCTTCTCCGCCAGCTCAAGACCGCCTTCGCCGCCCTTGGCAAAGACCTCCGACAGCGCGCATTCCGCTCCCCATTCGCGGCACATGCTTATCACAGTATCGAGCTCCGCATCGGTATCGGTATCAAAGCGGTTCACGGCAACGACTACCGGTGCGCCGAACGCCTGCATATTTTCTATATGCTTCTGAAGATTGCCCATTCCGGCTTTGAGAGCCTCGACATTTTCCTCTTTCAGAGCATCCTTTTTCACTCCGCCGTTATATTTCAGCGCCCTTACGGTCGCAACGATCACCACAGCGTTGGGGTGTATCCCGGCAAAGCGGCATTTTATGTCCATAAATTTTTCCGCGCCGAGATCGGCTCCGAAGCCCGCCTCTGTCACCGTATAGTCTGCAAGCTTCATCGCAAGCTTTGTCGCCTGTATGCTGTTGCAGCCGTGCGCGATATTCGCGAACGGTCCGCCGTGGATAAGGCACGGAGTATGCTCGAGCGTCTGCACAAGATTCGGCTTCATCGCATCCTTAAGGAGCACCGCCATTGCGCCCTCGGCCTTTAGCTCACGCGCATATACCGGCTCTCCGCTTCTGTTATAGCCTATGATTATATCACCGAGGCGCTTTTTCAGATCATCGATATCGAGTGCAAGGCACAGTATCGCCATTATCTCCGACGCCACGGTTATCATAAAGCCGTCCTCGCGCGGAACGCCGTTTATCTTGCCGCCCATGCCGACAACGATCTTTCTCAATGCGCGGTCGTTCATATCGACGGCTCTTTTCCATACTATATTCGATACGTCAAGGTCAAGCGCGTTTCCCTGATGGATATGGTTGTCTATCATAGCCGAAAGGAGATTGTTCGCCGCAGTTATGGCGTGCATATCGCCCGTAAAATGCAGATTTATGTCCTCCATCGGCACGACCTGTGCATATCCGCCGCCTGCAGCTCCGCCCTTCAGACCCATGACCGGTCCGAGCGACGGCTCACGCAGAGCAAGCATAACGCTCTTACCCATTTTTGAAAGAGCATCGCCCAGGCCTATCGTCGTAGTCGTCTTCCCCTCGCCTGCCGGAGTGGGATTTATCGCCGTGACGAGCACGAGCTTGCCGTCCTTCCTGCCGCTGAATTCAGAATAGACCTCGCGCCCGAGCTTTGCCTTGTACTTGCCGTAATATTCAATATCCTCCTCGCGTATGCCGACCTTAGCGGCTATCTCGCGTATATGAAGCATTTTGGCCTGTCTTGCTATTTCAATATCTGTCATCATAGCTATTCCTCCTTTTTTCTGCCGTACTCTCAAATGTATCGTCCGCCTGAAATTCCTTACCTAAACTCAAATAGAGCTGAGCCGAGCAGCCCAACTCTGATTTTTGTTTTTCAGCTGTTAATTGTTCGAGAAATAGCCTCTGTCTTCTCTTACCTTTCTCAGGAGAAGGTCAAGACGGTGCTCAACATCGTTCAGTACATCGTCAACATACTGGTCGGTGTCGGTTTTGATTTCCATGGCCTTTTTCTGCGCCTCGTTTACCAGCTCATTTGCCTGCTCATATGCACACTTTGTAATCTCATGCTCATCTATGAGCTGCATCTGGGTCTCCTCGGCATTCTTCTGGATGGTCTCGGCTCTATTTTCCGCCTCGCTAAGAATCCGCTGTCTTTCTTCCTTTACCCACTTAGCTTCCTTCATTTCATCAGGGTATACCAAACGGATCTCCTGGATATAATCGAGCAGCTCATCCTTGTCAAGCATTACCTTTCCGGTCAGAGGAACAGCTGATGCTTTTTCGATAGTCTCCTCCATCATATCGATGATTTCCATGATATCCATATCCATGTCCATCTTTTTTCCTTCCTTTCAGCCTATTTATATTTTTCTTGTATTTTGTTTATTATGCTGCCCGGTACAAGTCCGGTCAGATCTCCCTTAAATCCCGCAAGCTCCTTTACCATGCTGGAACTTATGTACGAATACTTTGTGTCCGTCATCATGAACATAGTTTCGTACTCGGGATTAAGCGCCTTGTTCAAAAGCGCCATCTGGAATTCATACTCAAAATCCGCTACGGTCCTCAGTCCCTTTATTATAACAGTAGCGTCTTTGGCCTTGGCAAACTCCACCAAAAGCCCTGTGAAGCTCTCGACCTCAACGTTTCCTATACCGGCCGTTACCGATCTTATCATATCGACTCTTTCCTCCGGCGTGAAAACTGGGTTCTTTCCGCCGTTGCACAGAACTCCGACGATCACCTTATCATAAAGTCTGCTCGCACGGCAGATAACATCCAGATGACCGTTTGTGATCGGATCAAAGCTTCCCGGATAAATTGCTATTCTTTCCATCAGTCCATTCCTTTTTTCTGTATACTGTGATATACGTTCTTCCGTATTTTCTCTGTTTTATAATCTCCAGGCCGTCGGCCTCTCCGAAAAAATCCGTATAGTCGCTCTCAAGCACAGCAATACCGTCCTCACTCAAAATGTCATTTTCTGAAATCCCCCTGAGCGCGGGCTCTATAAAGCCCTTATTATACGGCGGGTCAAGAAAAACTATGTCAAAGCTGCGCCCGCACCTTCTGAGATATTCAAAGCTGTCGCCGTTCAGTATTTCGCATTTATCCGTATAATTAAGAGTCTGCGCATTTTTTCTTATAATATCCACCGCGTGCCTGTCCTTGTCGATACACACAGCATGCGCCGCGCCTCTCGAGAGCGCCTCAAACGAAAGAGCCCCGCTCCCGCCAAACATATCAAGCACCTCGGCACCTGAAATATATTCCTGAATGAGATTAAACACCGACTCCTTGACTCTGTCGGTCGTCGGGCGTATATCCATGCCCTTGAACTCCAAAAGCCTTCGTCCGCGGTGCTCCCCGGATATTATTCTCATGCGTATTCCTCCGCGTTATACACTATATTCTATCCTAAATTTTCAAAAAGGTCAACACCCTTTGCGATTTTTCTCTAAAAATCACAAAATGAAAATACTTTTGTAATACTTTTGATACAATATTACAGAAATATTTCAAAAACGATTCAATATTATGGAAGCAAATCCGGTCTTTCGACCGGATCTGCCGGTAAATTTACTCAATAGGTTCCGTAAAGTCCGGAAGCATTGCGCCCCTGACATACTCATTTTCCGGTACAGGAAGCTTTTCATCCATTTCCGGACCTATATAGAAGCTTGTCTGCGTGCACTGGTTATATGCCGTATTCTGGAATGCAACGCTCAAGCGGTAAACGTAATCGTGCATAAAAGTATAGAATTTATGATTTGTGAGATCTGTTGTTGTATATATCCTGAGCTCCGTATCGTCTGCATTTCTCCATACTGCCTCCTCACGCCAGTCGCCGATGATATCGGCCTGAATACAGGGAGTGCCCTTTTTCCAGTTATTTGACAGTGTTCCCGCGGGATCAAGTATCGTAACAAGCTTATTGTTCTCGTAATCCCATTTATATATTTTAGGATAACCTACGCCCTTTTCGTCGTCAAATTCATGGTCAAGCAGCTCTCTTATGAGGTCGCCGTCCCACCAAATAGCAAAATCTATCGATTCGGGGCCCTTTTCGTTTATGAGCTCGCCCTCCATCGTATAGATGCCGTCATCCATTGCCCAGCACTGATTGCCGACATATCTCGGGTCGATCTTAGCGCAAAGACCTCTTGTCGTGTCTCTGCCGGTATACTTGCCCCACTTTATCTCGCCGGTAGCGGGGTCTCTTACCTCGAAGCCGTACTCAACGCTCTCATGCTCATGTATCTGGAAGAAATCGAGATTCGGCGTTTTCGGCGTGAAATTTCCGAGGTTCATGCAGTCGCCGTGCTCAAGACCGGTGGAATATATACCCTTTCCGTCATGGTCTACAGCCATCGCACCATATACTATTTCGTCAAGTCCGTCGCCGTCGATATCGCCGACGCCGAGGTTGTGGTTGCCCTGATTCGTGTATTCTATGTTCTGATGCTTATTGGCAAGGAACTTCCAACGCTTTATAAGCTTATTGTCTATCATATCATACGCCACAAGAGCCGTCGGGCAGCCGTGGTCGTAATAGCCCCTGCACATAACAACGCTCGGGTTCTGTCCGTCAAGATACGCCACGCACGCAAGGAAACGGTCAACTCTGTTTCCCCAGCCGTCGCCCCATTCGCGCACGTCTCCGCGAGGCGGATCGTAATCTACAGTATCGATCACCGCGCCCGTAGCACCATCAAATACTGTCAAAAACTCGGGTCCTTCAAGTATAAATCCGTCCTTGTTGCGGTAATCGGCATTCGGATCGCCTATCACGTTCCCTGCTCCGTCCACGGTGCCGTCAGCAGTCTTGCAGATGAGCTCCGCTTTTCCGTCGTTGTTGAAGTCATAGACCATGAACTGCGTATAATGCGAGCCTGCGCGGATATTCACGCCGAGGTCTATCCTCCAAAGCTTCGTTCCGTCAAGCTTATACGCATCGAGCAGAACGTTTCCCGTATAGCCCTTATGCGAGTTATCCTTGCCGTTTGCGTCCCATCTCAGGATTATCTCATATTCGCCGTCGCCGTCAAGGTCGCCGACAGAAGCGTCGTTTGCCGTATACGAATACGTCTTTCCGTCGGGAAGTGTAATGTCCGCGGGCTTGTCGAGCGGCAGCGAGATATACGGAGCATCTACGACCTTCGCCGTGCTGCCCTTCTTTTCCGCCTTGCCGTTGAGCACTGCCTTGACAGTATAAACATCATCTGCCGTTCCGTCCTTATCAAGGTAATTAGTCGAATCGGTTATCGGCTCCTCTGTTATAAGGTCGTCGTTTCTGTAAACGATAAAATCTATTCCCGCCGCATATTCGTAGGCGTTAAGTCTCCAGCTGAGGAATACTCCGTCGACCGTCTTCATCGCGACGAGCCCTCTTCCGAGAGTCTCCATTCTGCGCTTCTTAGGCTCTGCCTCCATATCTATAGTGACCTCCGAACGTGGAGTCTTTCCGCTCGTTGTCACTGCCTCTACCGCATATATATAGGGAACATTCGTTACTACCTTATCTATATAATGAGTATCTGTGGTTTTTGCGATATATTTGTATATCCCATACGGAGCCTTCTGATATATGTTATACCACACAGCCTCCTCGTTTCCGTTCCATACGAGCGCGACAGAATTTGGCGTTTCTTTTGCGTCAAGGTTCTCTATGCGCCAGTCTACGTCCTTTCCGTCTACTATCTCGGCACGGATCGTTTTTTTATCGTCAGTCTCGAATTTATGAGCGTACAGCCCGCATACCGTATACTCGTAGCTTCGGCAAAGCTCAACGTCCGTATCTATAAATTCCTCTGTTATCACATCCGATATTATGTCAACTTCGTTATTCCTGAGATTTTTTCTTGCGACTCTGTAGCCCATAATACCGTCAAGCTTATCCCATGTCAGTCTTACTGAGGCCTTGTCCCGCTTTGCTGTGATTTTGACATTCACATCGGGCATTGCGATATCGCGTTTTTCGGCGATATCTATTGCGTTTACGGTAGGATGCTTTCCGTTATTCACATCGAATGTCATATAGCCGTCCGTGACTTCTACATCCGCGATTTTTTCAGCAACGCAGCCGTCCTTTACCCATGCGCCGATTTTTACGCCGTTTACCGTCATAGAGGTAACAACGTCGCCCTCATCGACATAGTCGCCCATGGCCACACGCACCTTATATGTTCCGTTATCGAGCTTTACCTTAAACGAATTTTCTCCCATATACAGAAAATCACGGTACAGTTCCTTATCTCCCATTTCACGAGCCTCGCCGTCCGTTTTATTTGCCAGACCATAGCCAAGCTCCTCGCTGTAAAGCGTATCTACATTCACCTTGACATACCCGTCCGCCGCGGACTTAATGCCGAAATCAAAGCTTGCTTCTTTCATTAAGATTCCCTCCCTCTTATATGCCCCGGATAAGTTTTTCATGTCAAACCCGTCCGAGCGTCATACTGTATAAACACATTGGAGCAGTCCTACCCCAACGGCAATATATTCTTATTATACACTATTTCCCTCAATAATTAAAGTACTTTTTTATGAATTTTTAAATTTTTTATCCGCCTTTTGCAAGTGAGCCGCTTCGGCGGTCTGCTTTGCAACAATATGTCCAATGAAATAACTGAAAAAACAGCATTTTTATGGCTTTACAGTGTTTTTCATATATGGTATACTGTAAGTATGGATATTTAATGATTATTGGGGGAAAACAATTTTGAAAAAGAAAATCGTATGTATATTATCGGCATTGTTTATAAGCATACCGGCAGCTTCGGCGCTTGCAGCGGCCGAAATTGAGGTGCACAGCACAACGATAAGCGCCGGAGGCTACCATTGCATGGCCGTGACCGAGGACGGCAGCCTTTATACCTGGGGCAATAACCGCCAGGGGCAGCTCGGCGTCGGCACCACTGAGGATGCGTATACTCCCCAGAAGATCATGGACAATGTGATCTCTGTTCACGCGGCTAATAATAACAGCATGGCGATAACTGCCGACGGAAGCCTTTATATATGGGGTGAAAATTATTCCGGCTGCATCAGCGATACTGCGCCGGAGCTTATCACATCACCCCTGAAAGTAATGGATAATGTCGTTTCGGCAGGAATAGGCAACAGTCATGTCGCGGTACTGACAGCCGACGGCAGTCTCTATACATGGGGCAGCAACCTCTGCGGACAGCTCGGCAATGGTACCACCGAGGATGCGTATACACCGCAGAAGATCATGGACAATATTGTTTCCGTAGGAGCAGGCTTCTCCCACACCATGGCAACAACAGCCGGCGGCGATATGTACATATGGGGCAGCAATTCTTTCGGGCAGCTCGGCAACGGCTCGTATGATTATGATCTTTATTCTAATCAACCGACTCCCATAAAGCTGATGGATAATATCGACTCTGTATGCGCAAACGGCGATACAAGCATGGCAGTGACAAAAGGCGGCGAGCTTTATGCTTGGGGATATAATGAGTTCGGTAAGCTTGGTGCCGGTACATTTAAATATATTGTAGGCAGCCCTCAGAAAGTAATGGACGATGTCGTCTCCGTATCTACCGGCAATACAACGACGATGATAATCACAAAAGACGAAAGTCTTTATGCCTGCGGCTATAATTATTGCGGCCAAATAGGAGACGGCACAACTGCCAGTGTCTATACTCCGAAAAAAATAATGGATGATGTTGCCGCCGCATGCGGAGGCTGGACACAAAGCATGGCTTTAACAGCCGACGGCAGTCTTTATACCTGGGGCGGCAACGGCTATGGTGAGATGGGTATAGGAACACACAGTCATGAAGATAAATACACCGCTCCGCAAAAACTCATGGACAATATCATGCTGCCGAAAATAATAAAAATAGGGCCCTCGGAATGGGCCGAAGACGGTATAGATTCAGCAGGTGAGCTTGGGCTTATTCCCAGTGAACTTGACGGCGCATGGTTAACGCCCGTCACGCGGCTTGACTTTTGCAGACTCATATACAGCCTATGTAATAATCTTAATAGATCCGAACTCGGCGATGCTTCCACCGCAACATTCAATGACACGGACGCACTGACCGAAAGCGACAAGGAGCTTATAGCCTGCGCCGCAGGTCTCGATATCGTCAACGGCTATGAGGACGGTTCTTTCAGACCGAATAATCTTATCAGCAGAGAAGAAGCGGCTGTCATGCTGGCACGGACAGCACGCCGCATCGATACAGATGAAGCTGAAATCACTCCTCATATCTTTGCCGACCATAATGAAATATCGGATTGGGCAAAGGAAGATACGGCTTTCGTCTCTTCTTTGGATATAATGAACGGGATATTAGCTGATGACGGCTCCTTGAAATTCGATCCGCATGGCTCCTACACAAGAGAGCAAGCAGTGCTGACATTTTTAAGGCTTTACAATACAGTATCATAAACTATAAAAAGCGTGCCGAATAATGGCACGCTTTTTATATATCCGTCAATTTACCGGTGTTATCGTCACATCACCCTCGGTGATGAGCTTTGTTTCGGCTTCAATGTTCAGAGTATATGAATTGCCGTCGAGGCTTCCCAAATTCTGCGAATCGGATACTCTGTTTGAAGCATTTATAACGACCCTGAACGATCCCGTACCTGTAAGCCTGTACCTGCCGGCTGTTATATCCGCCGGACATTGATACGTTCCCGCTTCAAGAGCCCTCGACTCGCCGGAGGCTTCGTTTGATACTGCGCCCATGGCCGACGCATATGCAGACAGGCTGTCTATTTCCGCCTGTGCAGCCTGAATATCGCTGTCAAGCTGCTGATTTTGCTGCTCGTAATCTGTTATTTGATCATAATACGACTTTAGCTCCTCACTTTCGTCCTCATTATCGGAAAGCGCAGAGGTACTCTCGTCTATAGAATCCATGTACTGTGTTTTCTGACGCTCGAGCGCTCTGTTGTCGTCAAGGATATCGTCCGTTTCCGCATCGAGGGTATCCGCTGCATATTTGTAAACACCGCTTTCGGCTCCCTGTGAATAAACAAAATACCCACCAGCAAGACACACTACTACAAGCATCGATACAAACCATATTTTATTAGCTTCCATTTTCCTGACACCTCCACATTATATCATTCCGCATTCTCCGCCGCCGCGGAAAGCACGAAATCAGTTGTGCGGTTTATCTTCACGGTATAGCCGTCTCTTAGCTCCACGCTACTTGGAGAATCCGGAGAAAGCTGCATGTTTATCCTTGTTTCGCCGGCAGCCGTAGCCGCAATTATGCTCCCCACACCAGAGACCTCATACGTCCCTGCAGGAATGTTTTTTCCGACACTGTATACTCCAGGCGTAAGAGTTACCGAATATGTGTCCTGCTGCGCCCTGAGTGCGCTCAGTTCCTGATTAAGATTGTACAGCTCGTCGTTCTTCGACTGGAAATCGGCTTTTGCCTCCTCAAGCCGTGTTTCAAGCGTCTGCTTCATATCCTCATAATCGCCTAGCGCACCGGTAAGCTCCTGCGCCTCAAGAGACTGCCGCGTAAGCACCTTTATTTCCTCGGTAAGCTGTTCATTTTCGGCAATTGCAGCGGCATAGCCGCTGTCAGACGTGCGCATACTGTCAAGCGCGATCGCTACCTCCTCGTCACTTGCCGAGCCGTTTGTGCCCACATAAAACGCAGTACACAAAAACGCCGCCGCGACAAAAACACAGGCCGAGTAGAACAACAGATCATTCTTATGCTGAGCCGGGAACTCGTAAATTTCTTCTATAAGGCTGTCATCTATATTAAAATCAAATTTCAGCAGTCCACGCTCCTGTTCAGGCTCCTCTTTCCGATTGTCATCGGGCTGCTTTTCCGGTTCCTCCTTATGTTTTTCCTCAAGCTCCTTATAATACTCCGCAGCCTCTTCTATCGCTGCAGCCTCATCGATCTCGAATATTTCCTCAGGCTCGTATATATCCGTCCCAAAATCCGTATTCTTTTCATCGTTAGCCATGTGACCACACTCCTGACCAAACAGCCGCGTACAGATACAGCGGCCGATTAATTATATGTCCTTGCGATAAAGGTATCCTTAAACTGATACGAAAAGCTTTCGGCCGATTTATACGCCTTAGCATAATCATCGAATATCCCGAACACAGTCGGTCCCGAGCCGCTCATAAGAGCGCCGAGAGCACCGTCCTTGAGCATTTTCGTTTTTATTCCGCCTATTATCGGGTACATCTTTTCCGTTACGCTCTCCATTACGTTGCAGAGATTTCCTGCGATCGCACGAATATCGTTTTTCCTTATCGCATCGATCATTGCACCGGTATCGGGGCGGCGCGTTATTTCAGCGCTGTCTATCTCTCTATAGACGTCCGCGGTCGAAACGCTGAGAAACGGCTTTACAAGCAGTATCAGCATAGGCTCCGGAGATGGCAGCGGAGTAAGCAGCTCACCTATGCCTTTCGACAGTTGCGTCCCGCCCATAATGCAATAAGGCACGTCCGCGCCGAGTCTCGCTCCCATGCGGCATAGCCCCTCAGCCGACAATCCCGCATTGAACAGCATATTCATCGCCGCCAGCACCGCAGCTCCGTTTCCGCTGCCTCCGGCCAGTCCTGCCGCGACCGGTATATTCTTATGTATCATTATCTTAACGCCGCCGCATATTCCCGTTTCTTCAAAGAACAGCTTTGCAGCCTTATATGCTATATTCCTGTCGTTTGAGGGGAGGTATCTTAAATTGGTGGAAAGAGATATCCCATATTTTGTCCTGTCCACAAGCACAAGATCAAACAGATTGAGCGTCTGCATTATCATCTCTACATCATGATAGCCGTCGCTGCGCTTACCGAGCACGTCGAGAGTCATATTTATTTTTGCATATGAACGCGCTATCGCACGGCCGCCTGTGATTATTATATCATCACTTATCATTTCCGATACGTCCTCCTCCTCTGATTATTTTGACAGCATCTCGTGAGACTTGTCAACAACCTTTTTTATATATCCGTCATCAAAGCTGCTTCCGGCTCCGTCCTTTTTTAAGTACGCAAGATACTCTATATTCCCTTCCGGGCCCTTGACTGGCGAAAATGACAGCCCGAGCACGCTGAAATTTATGCTCACCGCAAAATTAAGAACCTCCTCGACAACCGAATAATGGACATTTATATCCTTCACCACACCCTTTTTCCCTACCTGCTCGCGTCCCGCCTCAAACTGCGGCTTTATCAGGGCCACTACCTCGCCGCCGTTTTTAAGCAGCTCATACGCCACCGGCAGCACGAGCCTCAGAGATATGAAAGAAACATCTATAGATGCAAAATCAAGCTCACAGTCTATGTCGTCTCTCGTGACGTAGCGGATATTTGTGCGTTCCATGTTGACGACTCTTTCATCACCGCGAAGCTTCCATGCAAACTGACCGTAGCCAACGTCTACAGCAAAGACTCTTGCCGCCCCGTTCTGGAGCATACAGTCCGTAAAGCCGCCCGTGGACGCTCCTATATCCATCGCAGTCTTCCCTTCGAGCGTTATCGGAAATTCTTTCATCGCCTTTTCAAGCTTGAGCCCGCCCCTCGAAACGTATTTCAGCTTTTCGCCGCGTATTTCGGGAACAACGCTTTCATCGACCATCATGCCCGCCTTGTCGCATTTCTGATTGTCCACAAAGACCTGTCCCGCCATTATGAGCGCCTTTGCGCGCTCGCGGCTTTCGGTCATTCCCTTATTTGTCAGAAGAACATCTAACCGTATTTTTGACATAATCTATTATTTCTCCATTCCCAAGTCCGTAGGTCTCGTCAAGCTCGGCCACGCTCCCCTGCGGTATTATTTTATCCGGGAATGCAAATATCCTTAAGCTGCATTCAATACCGCCTTCCGAGGCCGCCGTGGCTATCATCGAGCCCATTCCTCCGATCTTTACGTTATCCTCTATTGTTATCACTTTGTGTGTCTTTTGCGCGCTTTTAATTATCGCTGCCGTATCCAGCGGCTTTATCGTCGGTACCGCTATGAGCTCGCAGGAAATACCGTCCTTCTCAAGCCCTGCGCATATCTCATCGGCCTTTTTGACCATACGCCCCGTTGCCACAACCGTAACATCAGTACCCTCGCGCAGTATAAGCGCCTTGCCGTAGGCAAAATACGGCAGCATCCCGCCGTATTCCTCCGAACCCCTCGGATATCGTATCGCGATCGGTCCGTTATGAACATTTACGGCATAATCGAGCATCTGCTCGAATTCCGTCAAGCGACACGGTGATAATATACTCATATTGGGCATATGCGAAAGATACGAGATATCGTATATCCCTTGATGCGTTTCGCCGTCCGCGCCGACAACCCCGGCTCTGTCAACCGGGAATACGACATGCAGATTCTGAAGACATACATCGTGCAGCGTCTGGTCATACGCCCTCTGCAGAAACGACGAATAAAGCGGTATCACCGGAATATAGCCTGCGGCGGCAAGCCCTGCTGCAAGCGTAACGCCGTGCTGCTCGGCTATCCCTACATCAAAGAACCTGTCCTTAAACTGCGATGCGAACCAGTCGAGCCCCGTACCGTTTGGCATTGCTCCTGTTATCGCCACTACCCTATCGTTAAAATCGGCTATCCTGCAAAGCGCGGCGCCAAAGCGCTCGCTGTACGTTTCCGAATGCTTTTCCGTTCTTCCCGTTTCTTTGTCAAATGCGCCGATGCCGTGGAATTTCTGAGGATTTGCCTCCGCATGGGCATAGCCCTTTCCCTTTTTAGTCATGACATGCAGGATTATCGGCTTTTTCTCGTCCTTTGCGTATTCAAGGCACGATATGAGAGAACGGAGGTCATGACCGTTTATCGGTCCCATATAAGTAAAGCCGAGATCGTCAAAAAGAGTTGTCGGTATCACCATCCGCCTTACCCAGCGCTTTATATTCTTGAGAAGGTTTGCGGTCGCTTTGCCGCCTATAGGCACCTTTCTGAGGAATTCCTCAACCGCATGCTTTGAGCGGAAATAAAACGGCGATATCCTCAGATTCCTGAGATGCTTTGAAACGGCGCCGACGTTTTTTGAAATAGACATCGCGTTGTCGTTAAGTATAAGGATAAGCGGTGTTTTTGCGTTTCCCGCGTCGTTCATCGCCTCATACATCATGCCGCCCGTAAGCGCACCGTCACCGAAAAGGGCTATTATATTATAATTTTCTTTATTTAAATCCCTTGCACGGGAAAAGCCGAGTGCCGCCGAGACAGACGTTGAGCTGTGTCCCGTATTGAAGCAGTCATATTCGCTTTCCGCGCGCTTCGGAAAGCCCGAAAGCCCGCAGAATTTTCTCAGCTCAGAAAAGCCGCCCTTCCTGCCTGTGAGTATCTTGTGCACATACGACTGATGTCCTACGTCAAAGACCAGCTTATCGGTCGGAAAATCGAAAACACGGTGCAGTGCGACCGTAAGCTCCACAACTCCAAGGTTTGAAGCAAGATGCCCTCCCGTTTTTGAAACATTGTCAATCAAAAATTCCCTCAGCTCGGCGCAAAGCGGCTCCAACTCGTTAAAAGAAAGCGCCTTAAGGTCTGCCGGGGAATTTATTTTATCCAGAATACTCATTAAATTATAAATCCTCTTTTCATACGTCCGCCGCCGCTCCTATGTGCGGCGGCCCTTCCAAAAATCGTATACCGCTATTTTAGGAGAATTATATCATAATGCCGCCTAAAAGTCAATTAAATAAGTATAAATAAAATATAAACAAACCACATCATAAGCCACGGAAAAGCCTGATTTAATCATATTTAGGTTGACTTATTATTTTAACTGTGATAAAATTTACTTATCGGACAAAAACGGCTCTGCATTAAAGGAAGGAGCAGACGAAAATGAAAAAAAGGATCATAACGGCGGCTGTGCTTGCGCTTGCGCTCTGCGGCTGCATGAACAGCACCGCAAAAAAGGCGATGGAGGAGGCAAAGCTCTCCGCTGCCGCAGGGGATTATACAGCGGCGCTCAATTACGGAAATCTCTCTCTGCGTGAGGGCTGTAACAACCCGGAATTCATAGCGCTCGTAAACTGCCTTACAGCGTATGACAATGCAAAAAAGGCGCTTGAATCGGGTGATGTTGACTCTGCCGCTTCGGAGCATTCCGCCGCATCCGGGAACGACGACGGAACAATGACCGCCGCAATTTCGGAGCTCAGCCAATCGGTCGAGGAACGCAGAGCGGAGATAGACGAGGACAACACGGCTCTTGACAGCGTCGAGGAAAGGATATCGAAGGGATATTTGGCAACTGCACGGTCTGATCTCAGAGAAATAGACAGCTCGCGGCTTACGGAAACACAGAAGCAGCGCTTTGACGAGCTTGAAGCGCAGTCCGCCGAACCGGAGGAGTCCAAGACTACGCCGACCCCACGGCCATCCTCCGGCTCTGAAAACCGCAGCTATAAAGCGTATATAAGCGCCGAGGATGCCGAAAAAGCGGTGCGTCAAGAAATGAGCATCGACAATGACGCCGAATTTGAGATAATCGACAAGGGTGAATATTACCAGGTGAACGTCACTCAGTATTTTACCGATACCGACGGCAGCACCATAGTTGACGGCGTAGCCTGCAAGGTAGACAAAAAAACCGGCGAAATATATGACCAGGCGGGCTGACCCCGCGGAACGGAGACTGATCTATGACAAAACTTAAAAAGCCGCTAATAATCGCTGCGGCAATAATAGCCGTATGCGGCGCTGTTGTCGCCGCGGCGGCGTTTAACATCGACAAAATACTTATGCGTATATCGCCGGAGCTCTATCTTGGCTATATAGCGGTCAACACAATGAACGAGCTCGACAGTGAGCTTGCCATGATAGACGAGGCTATGCCTGACATTCCGAAGCTTTCCGAGAGTCACTCGCTGGGGTTTACGCTCGATACTGAGGACACACAGCTGTCACTCACGGAGGACTACAACAAGGATGCACCGTCAGTCGTTTTTACCGGCATATACAACGATATAAATTTCGACGGGTATATAAACAATACCGAGACGGCACTCTGTCTGCCGTCGTTGCTTGACGTGTACTTCACGTTTTCAACGCAGGATTTCGGCAATGAATTTGTTGACGGCGGCGGAAATAATCTGCTGCCTATAGGCGTACCGCGCGGACTTGATCTGACACTTCCTTCCGGAAACGACAGTGGAGAGATACTCTCCCGCGGACAGCTAATAAATTTTGCACGCACGATATCGGAAGACGCGGAGATACGTCACGATTCCGGCGATGATTATTTTTTGATATTACGAGGCGAGAACGTCAAAACGGCGCTCCGCGATCTTGTAACGGCGATGCTTTCAAGCGACATCCTCAAGCAGCGCCTTGAGCGTATAGACAATATACTTAATATAGGGCTCGATAGCTACGGAGAATATCTCCTGTCGCTCATAGACAGCATGGAGCCCGGTGAAACGCTTGCAGTAAAATATACGCAGACGAAAAATTACGTTTCCCGGATAGAGGCCGAGCTACCGTTCCCCGACAGCACTCTGACGCTGCTTGCGGACAGCCGCGGGGCAAGGCTGCTTGATGATTATACGATAAGCGTGATAAGCGAGAGCGGCGGTTCACAGGTCGGCATTGAATACAGCCGAAACGGAAACAGGATGTTTGCTGACGAAGAAAAAACAGACGCTGTTGAGTGCAGAGTTATTTTCGGAGGCGAGGAGCTCCTGCGTTTAGGCTATGAAACGGTATTCGACAAAAACAATACAGGCTTCTCCGGGAGCTTTGAGCTGCTTACGAATTTTCTCGGTACATCCGAAATATCGGGTGATCTCAGCGGCGCTCCGGCAGTCGACAGAGACTGGGCAAGCGGAATGTATATAGACATAACGAATATAGTTGATTCCGGCGGCAGTCCCGGGACGTGCTCTGTGCAGCTCATGCAGCCGATGAATTTACAGACTGCCGAAAGAGACAAATATCCGTTCAGCGAGCTGAATCTTGACGATATATCATCGCTGCTCGAGCTGATGCAAAGATAACAAACAGGAAGGAGATATCGCTTTGCAGGATGAATGGACAACGGTCATAAAGCCCAAAACGGGCTGGTTTGACATTAATCTAAAGGAAATATGGTACTACCGCGACCTGATATATATGTTCCTCAAACGGAACTTTACAAGCTCATACAAGCAGACGATACTCGGACCGCTGTGGTTTCTGATCACTCCGCTCATGACGTCGTCGATGTTCACGGTCGTATTCGGTCAGATCGCGCAGATCTCGACCGACGGCGTACCGCAGTTTTTATTCTATATGGCGGGAAATACTGCGTGGTCGTATTTTTCAACGTGCCTCACCTCGACCTCGGCGACGTTTACCGGCAATGCGGGACTGTTTGGCAAAGTATACTTCCCGAGGCTCGTCACTCCTATCACGACGGTCATTTATGCGCTGCTGTCGTTTTTTATACAGCTTGTGCTGATGCTGATACTGATGGCGTTTTTTGTATTCGTCCGCGGAGAGGCGATACGGCCGAATATATGGCTGCTGCTTGTGCCGCTTATGGTTATTCAGATGGCGATGCTCGGGCTCGGAGTGGGTATAATAATCTCGTCGCTCACGACTAAATACCGCGATCTTTCGATACTCGTGGGCTTCGGCGTGAGCCTCTGGATGTACGCGACCCCGATAGTATACCCGATGTCTCAGGTACCGGAGTTTTTGCAGGGTATAATAAAGCTCAACCCGATGGCGCCTATCGTAAACAATTTCAGATACGCCTTTCTCGGGAGCGGCACGCCCGAGATCGGCTCGTGGCTTCTGAGCATGGCGGTGACGGCCGTATTTTTATTCTTTGGAGTTATACTGTTTTCAAGAGTAGAAAAGACCTTTATGGACACAGTGTAACAGCAGCATCAAAACGGAGAATCGATAATGAGCGAAACTGTAATAAAGATAGATCATGTGACAAAGCAGTACCGCCTCGGCACCATCGGCGGTGGAACGCTGCAGGGGGATCTCCAGAGCTGGTGGGCACGTATCCGCCACAAAGAGGACCCAAACCTTAAAATAGGGCAAAAGGCCTACAAGAAAAACGAAAAGTTCCTCGCCCTCGACGACATATCGCTCGAGGTGCACAAGGGCGAAACGCTCGGGCTTATCGGACGCAACGGCGCAGGGAAATCAACAACGCTAAAGCTCCTTTCGAGAGTGACCGCGCCCACCGAGGGGAACATATACATAAAAGGGAAAATATCGAGCATGCTTGAAGTAGGCACGGGCTTTCATCCGGAGCTTACCGGGCGCGAAAATATATATCTTAACGGCGCGATACTCGGCATGAAGCGCGCCGAGGTAACAAAAAAAATAGACGATATAATAGAATTCAGCGAATGCGAGCAGTTTATAGACACGCCTGTAAAGCGCTATTCCTCGGGAATGTTCGTGAAGCTTGCGTTTGCGGTGGCTGCGCATCTTGACAGCGACATACTCATAATGGACGAGGTGCTTGCCGTAGGCGATATGAAATTCCAGAAAAAATGCATCGACAAGATGCTAAGCATCGCAAAAAATTCGGGACGCACGATAATCTATGTGAGCCATAACATGAACACAGTACGCCAGCTTTGCAGCCGCTGCGCCGTGATGAGCAAGGGAAAGATAATATTTGACGGAGATACCGAAAAGGCTATAGACCTGTATCTTTCCTCTGCAGACGACGAGCTGCTGCTCTATAATGACTATTCCAAGACCTACCGCCCGAATTTCCTTACCGCTAAGGTCAGGATGCTTGACCTCGAAATCCTAAACAGAGACAGCCTGCTCGTAAAGGACGGCGAGAGGATAGATTTCAGGATACACTTCAGGGCCGAGGAGGACATAGACGGACTGTGTCTCAGGATGATGGTGCACAACGCCGACCAGAGCCCTATCGCAACGGCCTGCGCAACTAAATTTGCGTCATGCCGCAAGGGCGAGATATTCTCAAAGGAATTTTCGATGGATGTTTCATGGCTTTCGGGCGGCAGATATAAAATACTTATGGCCGCATACGAAACGGACGAGCTCGGCAGCGTCTTTGACGCGGACGCGGTATGGCCGGCGTTTATTTTTGACCGTGAAAAGCGGTCGAAGCTCGACTGGAAATCACGCTATTACGGTGATTTTGAGCTGCCCGAGCTAAAAATTATCAAACGAGGATGACAGCAGATGGCATATAAAAAAAAGAATTCTGAGCTGCCCGAGCTTAAGCGGCAGATAAAGGAAAACAAATTGAAGCCACTGTATCTTTTTTACGGGACTGAAACGTTCCTAAAGGAAACGTATATAAAGGCGATACGCGATGCAGTCCCCGACAACGGCTTTGAGGAATTTAACCATATAACGCTTAAGGGCCCCGACGTAACGCTGTCCGAATACGACGACGCATGGGAGAGCTTCCCGATGATGGCGGAAAAAAAGCTACTCTATATAAGCGGCAGCGGGATATTCAAGTCCGCAACAGAGGAAAAAAAGGAATTTTGGAAGGAGAAGCTTTCGCGCTGTCCCGATGATATGGTGGTTATCTTTGACGAGGTATCTGTAGACAAGCGCAGCGTTTTGTACAAGGCTCTTGTACAAAATGGTATGGCGATAGAGTTTGAGACGCCCGACGACAACGACCTTGTCACATTCGTAACCGGACGGTGTCTGAGAGCGCACAAAAAAATACGCCGTGAAAATGCCCAGCATATCGTCATGATGTGCGGCGACAGCCTGCAAAGCCTTGTGAATGAGCTTGATAAGCTGTTCGATTACTGCAGCGGCGAGATCACACGGAGCGACATTGACAGCGTCGTTTCAAAAAGCCTCAGCATAAGGATATTTGATCTTACGGACGGTATCATGGACCACGACGCAAAAAAGGCCATGAATGTGCTGACCGAGTTCCGGAACGGCAATGAAAGCGCGTTCGGAGTGATGTACCTTATATACTCTAACGTAAAAAAAATATTGCAGACGAAGCTGACAGGCAGCACCGACCCGAAGGCCGTAGCCGCCGCTATAGGCGGTAGCTCGTTCATAGCGAAAAAATATATAGCCGGTGCGTCGGGCTTCAGCGAGGGCGCACTGACGCGCATGGTCATGCGCATTCCCGAAATAGATTACGAGATAAAGCAGGGAAAGACAGACGAATGGACGGCGCTGGAGCAATATGTCGCCGAAGCACTTTATTACAATTAATATAAATATTTATTCAACAGGAGAATGTAAAATGCCAAATCCCAGACAGGAGAAAATACGTAATTTCTGTATAATAGCACATATAGACCACGGAAAGTCAACGCTTGCCGACAGGCTGCTCGAGCTTACCGGAGAAGTCACGGAGCGCGACATGGAGGAGCAGCTGCTCGATAATATGGACCTTGAGCGCGAGCGCGGCATAACGATAAAGGCGCATGCCGTGCGTCTCAAATACAAGCGCGCCGACGGCGAAATATACACGCTGAATCTTATCGACACACCCGGGCACGTCGACTTCAATTATGAGGTCTCAAGAAGCCTCGCCGCCTGCGAGGGAGCGATACTCATAGTCGACGCATCGCAGGGAATAGAGGCTCAGACGCTTGCAAACACATACCTTGCAATAGACCACGACCTTGAGGTGGTTCCGGTAATAAACAAGATAGACCTGCCGTCGGCTCAGCCGGAGGTGGCTATCCGAGAAATAGAGGACGTTATCGGCATACCCGCCGAGGGCGCGCCGTGCGTAAGTGCAAAAACGGGGCTTAATGTAGAGTTGGTGCTTGACGAGATAGTAGAAAAAATACCGGCTCCCGAGGGCGATGAAAACGCGCCGCTGCAGGCCCTTATATTCGACTCTTATTACGACAGCTACAGGGGCGTTATAGTTTACGTAAGGGTCAAGGAGGGCTCTTTAAAGCCCGGTCAGAGGATAAAGATGATGGCTACAGGCGCGGAATTTGACGTTGTCGAGGTAGGCGCGATGCATCCCTCGGGGCTTATCCCGACGGACGGGCTGTATGCCGGCGATGTCGGATATATCGCGGCAAGCATCAAAAATATACAAGATACGCGCGTCGGAGATACGGTCACAACCGTAAAAAATCCAGCGGCAGAGCCGCTCCCGGGCTACAAAAAGGTAAATCCGATGGTATACTGCGGTATCTATCCGGCCGACGGAGCGCAGTATGAGGACCTGAAAGAGGCGCTTTTAAAGCTGCAGCTAAACGACGCCGCTCTGATGTTCGAGGCGGAGACCTCAGCGGCTCTCGGCTTCGGTTTCCGCTGCGGCTTTCTCGGACTGCTTCATCTTGAGATAATCCAGGAAAGGCTCGAGCGCGAATATAACCTTGACCTTGTTACGACTGCACCGAGCGTTATTTACAAGGTCCACAAGACGAATGGCGAGATGGTCTGGTGTGACAATCCCACAAACCTTCCCGACCCTGCCGAGATAGATTATATGGAGGAGCCCATGGTAAAGGCGTCGATAATGGTCCCGAAGGATTACGTCGGCAACGTCATGGAGCTTTGTCAGGAGCGTCGCGGAATATACAAAGATATGACGTACATGGATGAAACGCGTGCTGAGATATTCTACGAGCTGCCGCTAAATGAGATAATATACGATTTCTTCGACGCGCTGAAATCCCGCACAAAGGGCTACGCATCGTTTGACTATGAGCTGTGCGGCTACGCAAAAAGCGACCTTGTAAAGCTTGATATCCTGCTCAACGGAGAGCTGGTCGACGCACTATCGTTCATAGTCCACAAGGACAGCGCCTA
Source organism: uncultured Clostridia bacterium (assembly GCA_944390955.1). GTDB lineage: Bacteria > Bacillota > Clostridia > UBA1381 > UBA1381 > Ornithomonoglobus_A. The sequence goes on from CALXRY010000228.1 coordinate 51,265, forward strand.
TGCAAGAGGGCGCAGAATGGCAGAAAAACTAAAAGAGGTAATTCCCCGTCAGCTTTTCGAGGTGCCGATACAGGCAGCGATAGGCTCAACGATAATCGCCCGTGAAACTGTCTGTGCCATGCGCAAGGACGTGCTTGCAAAATGCTACGGCGGAGATATAACGAGAAAGAAAAAGCTGCTTGAAAAGCAGAAGGAAGGAAAGAAACGCATGCGTCAGGTAGGCAACGTGGAGGTTCCGCAGGAGGCGTTCATGTCGGTACTGAAGCTAGATTAAAAACGAACAAGATATGCCGCAGCAGCACAAAGCACCCTGCAAAAAACAGGGTGCTTTGTAGTATATTAAGGTATCTATGATGATTGGCTTAGGATATGTGTTTGGTAAAATAATACTTGATAATGATATAAGAGCCTGTATATCTTATTATGCCTACAGCACTTTTTTAATTTTTAATCCCATCCCATTACCATCCTTTTTTCATATGCCCCGGTTCTTCCTTCCACATGCCCCTATTCTGCCTCTTCAGCCGCCTCAAGGCATACGCTGAAAAGCTCGTCGCTGCAATTAAAAGCTATCTCCATATTCTTCTTTTTCGCTATCACGCGGCTCACATAATACAGCCCCAAGCCGCTCTGGTTCTTTGTCGAATAATCCTTGCTCATGATGCGGCTCATATCCGGCTTGCTGCCGAAGCTGTTAGCTATAAGTAATCTCTGCCGTTCTCTGTCATCCTCAAGCTCCAGCGCCGCGTACTTTTCCTCAGATTCCTCTGCGGATTCTATGGCGTTATCAAGCAGAGCCCCAACAGCATTCAGTACATTCATGCTCTCAAATGCACCGAAGCGTTCTCCGGATATTTTAAGCTCAAACGAAATTCCACGCCGCCGAGCCTCTAAAACCTTAAGCATGATAAGATTCCGCAGGCCTGCGTCGCTTATATTAAGTGCTTTGCCGAGCTGGCCGCTGCTGTATATATCGTCCATTTCGTTGTACAGTTCGTTTATCCGTTCGGCAAGCTTGTCATAATCGCCGTCATCGCAGTAGCCCTTTATCGCTATTATCGTATTCCTGTAATTATGGCGGAATACCCTTGTCCCGTCATGCATCTCCTCCAATATCCTCTGCTGTTCTGTTATGATCTTGTTCTTGCGCTCCACGCTTGCACTCTTTATAAAGCCCATAGCAGCTATGGCAGCAGCAAGATACGTGACCGCCGTTATTGCCAGAAAAAGTCCATAGGTTTTCGGATTCATGTCCTCGCCTTTCAACAGGCTGTACTCAAACTCAAGCTGAATATACGTCGCAAGGAATATCACAGTTGCCGCCAGGATTGTCAGCATTAGCGTTTCCCTTTCCTGCTTATCGGAATTCACAGCTTTTATAAGCTTCTTTTTTATTATGTATGCAACAAACGTAAATACTTGAATACTTATCGTGTTGATGATAAAGCAGGTTATCGGCGTATAATCAAAAATTGTATAGAGCAACACGATGTCTACGGCTTCCGCCGCCGACACTATCACTATATATACGCTGAAAATCATCACTGCCTTTTGCAGATTCCGTATGTTGATACATATCAGCATAAATATGTATGCCGTAATGACTGAGATTCGCTGCGCAACGTATCTGTCGTCGAGCAACATGAACATAATGGTAAACAGGAAGGTGATACTCAAAATATAAAACGCAGTCTTAGGCACGGAAAGCCTTACGGAAAAGATATACACGAGAATAAGCACCAAACTTACCGACCATGACATTCCCACAAGCGCAGACGAAACAGTATATGTGACATCCATCTTATCACCTCTTGCTAAGGCTGCCGAGTATATCACGATACAGCCGAGCCTTATCTCTTGAGCAATATATCGCGGTATTGTTCTCCATGTATATCAGCCGCCGTTCCGAATCATACGACTGTGCACGATTAATATTTACTGCCGTTCCTTTATCTACAACAAGAAAGTTCTCATCAAGCATAGATACGATTGCCGAAATCGACTGTCTCACCTGAAAGAAAGCATTTTTAGTATATACCGAGGTCTTTCTGTCATCCCTGCGGAGATACAGTATATCATCAATGGCAACATCGAAATACTTAGCTCCGCTTTTCAGATTTATATTCTTGTTTTTTGAATTACTCAAATACCGCAGAAATTCATACAGCTTTTCCTTCTCAAATCCGCAAAGCGGTTTTATCAGAAATTCCGAAGGACGTATCAGCCCCGTAAGCGTCTCGCGCAGCTTATCGTTATATGAAGTCACAAAAACTATATGAGCTCGTTCTCTTATGCTGCGTATCCTGCGTGCAAGCCTTATTCCCGCATTCTCGTCCTTGCCGTCTGCAATGTCAAGAAAAAAGACATCGTTATCATCTACATCCACCGTTACAAGCTCGTTAAAGCTGTGCCGCTCTATTTCGACATCCTGCCAACCCGGCGCACTACGAATCAGGCTCTCGACCTCCTCACGAAAATATCTATCGTCGTCAACAATAACAAATCTCATTTTCAACCCTCATTTAATAAATTAATTATAACAAATCATGCGTAATTATTCAATCGTTTTTGCATAATCCGTAATTTTTGTGCATAATCCGTAAATAATTATAGCATATACAACAGAAAAATGCAATATTATGAAAATAATTTTGGCAAAAATAACGCTTGCCATATTGCTCCGGCATAGAAATGAATTTTACAGCTCGTACAACAAAAGGTCATGTACCACTTAAGAGAACATGACCTTTTTGTACTTTTTATATTATGCATTCATGAATTTGTCATGGACAAGCTATGACATCCTTATACCTGTCCTGAGCCTCCGCAGCTGTCGCACACTCTCCAGCCGGCACTGCCGCAATAGGTGCATCCCTGGGGCGTTTCGATACCCACTATATTCATCGGCAGTCCCTGACCGGTGCCGCCGCAGAAATTGCACGTCACACGGCCTGTACCGCCGCAGACGCTGCAGGCGGAGGTCTGCGTTTGAGTCTGGGTATTGCTTCCGCTGTTTGACGGCGTTGACGGGCTGGAAACTGAAGAGTCGGTGATATTTACCGTCTTTGTTGCGCCGTCCCACTCGACCGTACATTGGAACGATTCAGCTATCGCCCTGACCGGAACGAGTGTTCTGTCGTTAACGACCATAGGAGCAACGTCAAGCTCAATTATTTCAACATTCATCCCATCGGTTATCTTTGTCATATTGTATCCGCCTATCTGCAATCCGATCTGGATATTATCGCGAACTGCTGAAGCGATAAGCAGTTCACTGTTCCAATCTACTGTCGCACCGAGCGCTTCGAATATGGCTCTCATCGGAACGAGTGTCCTGTCATTCGTTATTATCGGAGGCTGATCAAAGCTTACACGCGATCCGTTTACATTGACGGTTATCTCATCGCTCTGAGGAGCCGCTGTTGGAGCAGCAGGTGCCGCTGTTGGAGCAACAGGCGCTGCTGTAGGAGTGCTGGTCGGAGCGGCCGTAGGAGCCTTGGTTGGAGCAGGAGTCGCTGTGGCGGCGGGAAGAGCCTGACCATTAAAACGCCTGTCGCACTGTAAATATGGATAGCCGTCGTTCTTGCTGCTGTCTATCGCCCAGGTATTTGCAAAATCCCATCCCTCGTATGTCGCCTGTATCGTGAGTCCCGTGGGAGATTTTCCCGATGCTCCGCCGGAGCGCTTACTTACCGATGAGGTCTCGTCATTGTTATAATAGCAGCTTATCACTGAAACAGAACCGCTGTCCTCATCATTATCTCCCACAAACGGGCTGACAAACTTGTCCAGCTTATTTCCATTTGTTGTTGTGCCCTGACAATATATATGACCTGTGTAAAGGCAGTTTTCTATAACTCCGTTGTTCATGCCGACAAAGCCGCCGACGCTCGAACTCTCATACATACCGCCGACGGTGAGCTGTGTCATTGAGAAGCAGTTGCTGATAGTTCCGTTGTTTGTGCGTGCGAACGTTCCAGCATTTCCGTTACGCGAATACACCTCGCCGTCTACGATACCGGTATTTTCTATAGTTCCGTTGTTTGTTGTGATAAACGGAGTGTTTATCTCGTCTATCTCAACGATAAGATTTTCTATCGTTCCCGTATTCGTGCTTATAATCCCCTGACCGTCAAGACCGCTAACAAGACAGCCGTTGCCGTCTATCGTTCCCGAAAACTGTGCCACAGCTGAAAAGCTGTCTTCAAGCACAATATCCTGTGCCAGTCTAAAATGCGCATCAGGGAAATCGGCTATAAGACCAAATTCATCCTCATTTGAAACTATATACGGGTCGGACGCCGTTCCGCTGCCGCTCACCGCAGAGGCAGGCAGGCTGAAAGCACCGCAGGCTCCGACGGACAACGCCGCAGTCAGCAGCAGTGCCGATATTTTTTTCATCTTCATTTTAACATTCCCCCTTCTCAGTAGGTTTTAATATTTCAGTCACAAAAAAAATGTACGAACGATGGAGATAACATATTGATGAGCTTTGCCACAGCTGAGTAAAATTATGAACGAACCAAACGGCGTCATTGCCTATTTCTGTTTTATGACTGTCTTAAGTATATCATAGCTGCCGTAAAAAATCAATAGCCGTAATGTATTTTTCCGGTACCGCTCCTTTATGAAATCAGCTTTCTTTTATCTATCGAAAACCCGATATCTACAGTGTGTACATGCACAGGTACAGAACATCAGTAAGCATTTGGCAAAATTGCATCCCGCGTTTTGTATAAACTCCAAAATGATAAAATCCACGGTGTTTTTGCGGGCTGAAAGCCGAAATTAGACTTTCAGCCCGCAGCTACATAATAGCGCAAATCTGATTTATATCAAAAGCACCGGACCTATATTTCTATACTATTCTCGGAGAATATTTTTCAAGCAAATAATTCACCTGCAAAATATATCCCACAAACTGCGGCATTGCCATAAGCTGACCGAAAAACGGCTTTGAATAGTCAAATTTGCCCTTTAATACATCCTCAAACTTCGACTTGTCGCAAAGCGCAAGTATCGGCGCACTGTCATCGGCTATGACCTCGGAAAGCATAGCCTTTACCGCCGCCTCGTAATGCGGATTATGCGTTTTCGGGTACGGGCTTTTTCTTCTGAGTCTTACGTCCTCAGGCAGTATCCCCTTCGCCGCCTCACGCAGGACGTTCTTTGAAACATTATTTCTGTTCTTCATATCCCACGGTATATTCCAAACATACTCCACAAGCCTGTGATCGCAGAACGGAACTCTGACCTCGAGTCCGGAGGCCATTGACATTCTGTCCTTTCTGTCCAGAAGATTCGTCATAAACCAGTTTATATTGAGATATGAAATTTCCCTGCGCCGCTTTTCCTCAGGGCTGTCGTCCTCAAATGCAGGCGTCTCGGAGACGGACTCCTCATAGCGCTCCGACGAATATTCGTCGAGCCTCAGAGTTTCACGTACTTCAGGCTTTAATA
>CALXRY010000229.1 GCA_944390955.1 uncultured Clostridia bacterium
AGAAGATAATAAATACCGACAAGCAGACCGACAAGGACGTGGCGGCGTTTGCAAAGAACGAGAACACAGCGTTCTGCGAGATGTTCTTTGTGCGCGGCGGCAAGGTCATAGGCCGCGAAGATTACAGGATAGACAATATCGCAAGGTCGAGCGATTCCGAGATAATGACCGATTTTGTAAAACAGTTTTACCAGAACAGCGAGTTTATTCCCGAGGAGATACTGACGGAATACGAGATCGAGGACGCGGAGCTCATAACCGAATGGCTGAGGGAAAAGCGAGGCAAACAGGTCACGATAGCGACGCCGAAGATAGGCGACAAGCTCAAGCTCGTGCGCATGGTAAAGATGAACGCGGAGCTTGCGCTCGGGAATTACACGATACGCCAGCTGAAGGAAAAGGAAAAGAACGCGCTGCTTGACGATATGCAGAAGTCCCTCGGGCTTGCCAAGCGCCCGTACAGGATAGAGGCGTACGATATTTCCAATATTCAGGGCTCGGACAACGTCGGAGCGATGGCGGTATTCGAGAACGGACGTCCCGCAAAGAAGAAATACAGGATATTCAAGATAAAGTCGTTTGAGGGCGCGGACGACTACGGCGCGATGCGCGAGGTCATATACAGACGCTTCCGCCATGCGCTCGAGGAGGAGGAGCAGATTGCCGACGGCAAAATGAACGCCGCGGACGCAAAGTTCCTGCCGGCGCCCGACCTGATACTGCTCGACGGCGGAAAGGGGCATCTGAACGTCATAACGGAGCTTATGGATATGATGGACAACGACACGCCGGTATTTGGTATGGTAAAGAATGATAAGCACAAAACGCGGGGGCTTATAGGCCATAACGGCGAGGTGGAGCTTAGTCCAACGAGCTCCGTTTTCAAGCTCATAACGCATATCCAGGACGAGGTGCACGACGCGGCGATATCGTATCACCGCAAGCTGCGCGGCAAAATAGGCTCCGAGCTCGATAAAATTCCGGGTATCGGAGAAAAAAGACGCAAAGCCCTATTGACTAAATTCGGAAGTATTGATAAAATAAAAGAAGCGGGTCTTGACGAGCTTGAGCAGGCAGTCGATAAAAGAACCGCAAAAAGCATATATGATTATTTCAGGAGCGAAAATGTTCAGACTGAATAAAAAAGGAAATTTTGAATATTATACGATACCGTCGTTCGAGGAAACGGGGCTCGTGCGACACGGCTTTACGACGCGCCGCGGAGGCGTTAGCGGAGGCTGCTATGAGAGCATGAACCTGCGCTTCAATTGCGACGACAGCCGCGAAAACGTGCTTGAGAATTTCAGGCTGGCGGCCGAGGGGCTCGGCATGGAGCCGGAACGGCTTGTGCTCTCTAAGCAGGTGCACGAGGATATCGTACGTACAGTCACCGAGGACGACGTCGGAAACGGCGTGGCGAGGGAAAACAGATTCGATTCCGCCGACGCGCTGATAACCGACAAGAAGAATATACCAATAGTCACGCTTTTTGCCGACTGTGTGCCGCTGTTTTTCCTTGACAGGCGGCTCGGGGTCATCGCGCTTGCGCACTCTGGCTGGAAGGGCACCGTAAAGCGCATCGGTCAAAAGACCGTGCGGAAAATGAAAAGCGATTACGGCTCAAGACCGGAGGATATACTTGCAGCGATAGGTCCGTCTATACAGGAATGTCATTTTGAGGTCGGCGACGACGTGGCGGAGATATTTATAAACGAATTCGGAAAGGATACCGCCGTGAAATACGGAGACAGGTACCATGTGGATATGCAGAGAGCGATACGCCTCCAGCTTGAGGAGGAGGGCGTCAGCAATATAGACGACTGCGGGATATGCACCTGCTGTAACAGTGAGCTGCTATTTTCCCACCGTAAGACGAACGGCAGGAGAGGAAATATGGGCGCGTTTATCGAATTGATATAAGAAAAAGGTTGTTGATATATGAGAAGGAGAATGATCACTGCGGCGCTTGCACTTGTGATGCTTGCGGTGCTGACGGCCTGCGAGCCGTATGACAGGCTAAGGGCGTATTTTACCGACAGCGGAGACGTTCAGGCTACAGCAGAGCCGATAGAGCCGGGTAAGGTCGCAAATACGATAGCTGTGGGCATGTATGATTTTGATACATTCAATCCGCTGCTCACAAGGTCGCAGACTGTCAAAGAGGCGATGGAGTTTGTATACGAGCCGTTGTTCACGCTTAACGAGCTCGTGCAGCCTGAGCCTGTGCTTGCGTCAGATTACGGCATGAGCGCCGACGGCAGGACGGCCGTAATAAACCTCAGGAGCGACGTTCAGTGGCACGACGGAACGGGCTTCAACGCGTATGACGCGGCGTATACGATACGAATGATAAAGGAGGGCGGAACGGAATATACCGGGTCGCTCGACGACGTTGCCGACTGGAGCGTCACAGGAGATTACCAGCTTACTGTGAGCTTTACTCATCCCGTGCCGAATGCCGGCGCACTGTTCACATTTCCCATCATACAGTACGGGACGGTCATGGACGGCAGCAGCGGCTATACGCCGATAGGCACCGGACCGTTCGCGTATTCCGGGAAGATAAGCACCGACCGGTATATGCTGAACGCCTTTGACTATTATTACGGCGGAAGGGCCGCCATAGACGGCGTATATATAGACATGTGCCCCGATGCGGAGCATTATATGTATATGTACAGCGCAGGTGCATTTGACGTTGCAACGAGCGATACTGTCGATCTGAGGACATATACTCCAAAGGGCAGCGTATACCTTAATGAATTTGTGGGCGGCAGGCTCACGTTCCTTGGGATAAACCATCAGAAGGCGGAGCTTTACGGCGTAAACACGCGAAAGGCGCTGTCCGATATCATAGACAAGGACGATATAGTCAGCTCGGTGATGTATTCGCGCGCCGAAGCAACAGACGTTCCGATAAACCCGAGATTCTGGCTCTATAACGGCGGGGTAACCGCAGAGGATAACGTCGGTGCCGACGAGCATCTCAGGATAGACGGCTGGGTCAATGCCGACGGACAAGGCTATAGGAGAAATATCAACGGACAGCAGCAAATGCTGACGCTTGAGCTGCTTGTGAACGGCGACAGCCAAGAGAAAAAGGCGATAGCCGATAAAATAGCCGCGGCCTTTGGCAGCTACGGGATAACAGCGGCCGTTACGGCGCTGCCGTACGATCAGTATACGGCAAGGGTCGAGGCAAGGCAGTACGATATATTCATAGGCGAGCTCGAGATCACCCCGACGCAGGACTTTACGGAGCTCCTCGGCGGCGGTAACATGTTCAATTACGGGAACGATTCGATAAATACCCTGATAACGCAGATCGGCATGACGTCCGATGCGGAGGCGCTCAGGACGCTGTATTCCGAGCTTGCGTCGGCGTTCTGCAACGACATGCCGTTTGTGCCGATCTTCTATGCCAAGGAATATATGCTGAGCAGCCCGAAGCTCGGCGATCTGAGGTGCCCGAGCATATCGGGATTCTACAGGCTCCCGGGAGGCTGGAAGCTGCAATGACTGTAATAGTGATAGGCGCCGGAGCCGCGGGGCTCATAGCTGCGGGCAAGGCCGCGGAGACGGCGGATAAGGTCATACTGATAGAAAAAAACGATACGGTAGGCAAAAAGCTGCGCATAACGGGCAAGGGCAGATGCAATATAACTAACGCCGCCGATATCGAGGACATGATAGCGATGTATCCCGTGAACGGGAAATTCCTGTACAGCGCGCTCTACACGTTCACGAACACCGATATAACAGAGCTCATCGAGAGCTATGGAGTAAAGACAAAGGTAGAGCGCGGCGGAAGAGTTTTTCCTGTGTCGGACAAGGCGTCGGACGTAGTTTCGGCTCTTCGGAAATACGCGCTGAGGAAAAACACAAGGCTCGTCCAAGCTTCCGTGAAGGAGCTTATCGTAAGGGACGGGCATATTGCGGGCGTAAGGACCGATAAGGGCGTTATCGAAGGCGGCAGGGTGATAATATGCACCGGCGGAAGATCGTATCCCGGGACAGGCTCTACCGGCGACGGCTACGCGTTTGCCGAGAGCACGGGACATAAAATAGTCCCCCTAAAGCCCTCGCTCGTCCCGCTCGAGACAGAGGAAAGATGGACTGCGGAGCTTATGGGGCTCTCGCTCAGGAACGTCGCGCTCAGCGTATACGATTCAAAAAACAGGCGCGTGTACGACGATTTCGGAGAGCTGCTGTTCACGCATTTCGGCATATCCGGACCGATAGTCCTTTCCGCCTCGGCGCATATGAGGCGCGGAGAAAAATACAGGCTGAGCATAGATCTGAAGCCCGCGCTGTCGTTTGAGCAGCTTGATGCGAGGCTCATAAGAGATATCGAAAAGCACGGCAAAAAGCACCTAATAAACAGCCTTGACGAGCTGCTGCCGAAGGCGCTGATACCTGTCGTGATAGAGCTTGCGGGGCTTGACCCGCATAAGCCTGTATGCGATATAACGCGTGCCGAGCGCCATGCGCTTGCGGAAACGCTGAAGGGTCTCAGAATGACCTTCAGGGCGTTCCGGCCGATAGAGGAGGCGATAGTTACCTCCGGCGGCGTCAGCACGCGCGATATAGACCCGTCGACGATGGAGTCGAAAAGGGTAAAGGGGCTTTATTTTGCCGGAGAGGTCATAGACGTCGATGGCTATACCGGAGGCTACAATCTCCAGGCTGCGTTTTCCACAGGCTATCTTGCCGGGATGAGCGCGGCGGCGGAGTGATTTTTACAAGGAGGTACGGCAGTATGGAGGCAGGAAGCAGATACGTCTGCAAGGCGGCGATAAACATGGCGCTTTCGGACGACAGAACGGATGAGGCGTCCCTTAAAGATCGCTACAGGGCGATGGGTATAAAGACAGTCGCGGTCGATTTCGGCAGCGACTTCAACAGCGCGGTGAAGAAGATACTTGAGCGCGCGGTTGTTGCGTCAAAGAGAGAGGGGCTCATAGGCGAGAGCCACGCCGAGGAGGGCGCGGTCGCCGGAGCGGCGCATGAGGCGCTGCAGCAGATAATCGACAAGTGCGTCGGGCTCAATCTCGGCGGCAAGATAGGTATAGCAAGAAACGGCGACCATATAGCCGTATGTGTATTTTTTGCGATAGGCCTGCTCAATCTGAACGATATAGCCATAGGCCTCGGCCACAGAGCCATGTAATACCACGAAATATAAGCGGCGCATCTCATCACTCTCAGGGACTTGAAGTACAAAAAGTACGTCTGCGTCCCTTCGTGTAATAATCTGCGCTCACCGCCAAGAAGGGCGGACGCCGAAGGCGGCTTTTGCGGAGCAAAAGTGATGACAGGCTTCTATTCCGTGGTAAAATAGGGTTCTGCCATGGGATAAGCAAAAATATTTAAAAATAAATCCAATCATAATAACAGGAGGAAGTACAGATGGTACGAGCAATAAGAGGAGCCATAACCGTCGACCGCAACGCAAGGGAGGATATCCTCGATGCGTCGAAGGAAATTATCCAGGAGGCGATAAACAGGAACGATATAGATACGGGGGATATCGTTTCGATAATCTTCACGCTGACTCCCGATCTGACAAAGGCGTTCCCGGCGGCCGGAGTAAGGCAGCTTGGAATAACGGACATCCCACTTTTGGATCTCGTCCAGCCGGACGTGGAGGGCGCGCTCGAAAAGTGCATCCGCCTTATCATGCATGTCAATACAGATAAATCGAATAAGGAGCTGCATCACGTATATCTCCGCGGCGCGAGGATACTGCGCCCCGACCTGCTTGAGGACAATTATATCTCGGTCGCGATAGACGGACCTGCCGGAGCGGGCAAGAGCACCGTCTCAAAGGCTGCGGCAAAGGAGCTCGGCTTTATCTATATAGATACGGGAGCCATGTACCGCGCGGCGGCGCTGTTTGCGATAGAAAACGGCATAGACCTGCTCTTTAAT
>CALXRY010000230.1 GCA_944390955.1 uncultured Clostridia bacterium
AGGACAGCGCGTCCTATAACGATATGGTCTATTATGATACGGATTCCGCGGAGTCTCTTCTATCCGAAAACGAAGCTCCGACAGCTGCGGAGCAGGAGACACAGACATTCACGGCGGGGGCATACACAGCCGACACCGCACCGGCGGATACGGCTGTACCCGAAGCGTCGGCGGAACCGTTCGTTCCGTCACTTCCCGAAAGCTCGTATGTATTTGATTACGATTTTGCGGATACGGGTCTTTCGGAAATGGAAAACCGCTTTACCGCGTCGGAGGACTGCATAATATGCGTTTACAGGAGCGGTAATTACGGACAGAGGGCAGACATAGCCGTATACGATATATCGGACGGCGGCAGGCTGATATATGACAGTTCGGATAAACCGGATTATTACAGTATCTATATACGCCTGAAGCAGGGGCACGAATATTTGCTGAGAGCCTTTGATTCGACCCTGAACGAGAATATCTACATATACGCAGAAACGGATGAGTATATGTGGGAGTACTATGACGTGTATGAATAAAACAGATGAAAGGATAGAATGACTATGAAACTTAAAAAATATTTAAGCGCACTCTTGACCGCGGCGATGCTGCCGATGTGTTCCCTGCCGGGCTCAGCGGCGGAACTGTTCGTTCCGTCGCTTCCCGAAAGCTCGTATGTATATAATTATAATTTTGCGGATACGGGTCTTAAGGAAATAGAAAGGCGTTTCACTGTCTCGGATGACTGCATAGTGTGCATTTACAGAAGCGGCGATCCCGGACAAAGAGCGGGTATCGAGCTCTATGACGTATCAGACGGTAACAGGCTGATATACAGCAGCTCAGGTGCGCCGGATTATTACAATATTTATGCAAACCTGAAGCAGGGGCATGAATATGCGGTAAAGGCCTTTGGTTCAGACAAAAATGAGAACATCTACATATATGCAGAAACGGATGAGTATATGTGGGAGTACTATGACGTGTATGAATAAAACAGATGAAAGGATAGGATGACTATGAAAATCAAAAAATATTTAAGCATGCTTTTGGCTGCGGCGATGCTGCCGATGTGTTCCCTGCCGATCTCGGCCGCGGAGCCGATAACGGCGGAGGAAGTCGAAAGAATGCTTTTTGCTGACAACATAACGACCGTATCCGACAGCAGCGAGCTGCAGGAAACGGTGTACTACGACAAGCAGGGACGGGCGCGCGGTCCGATAAAAAATTACATACAGCCGGAGAAGTCGATAATGATACATGAGGAAAGCTCTTCCGAAGACTACTCAAGCTGGGACGGACGCAAATGGCTCGTAAAGAGCGACAGTGACTGGGACGGCTGGTATTATCTCTTCATCAACGAGGGCGATTACGAGCATATGAATTTCAATCCGATAGACTCTACCGCAAACGACGGGACGAGCGAGGCGTATTTTTATATGAATACGATAAACGACATAACGGATTTTGAAAAAATAGCCGAGGCGCTCAGGGACGTTGACGGGATAACGTCGATAAAATATGCACCGTATACGCTTATAAAGCAGACACCTAACATCATCTCTGTCGAAGAGCGTCTCAACGCCTTCAAGATCGAATCTGCCGAAGGGACAAAATACCTCCCGATACGCTCTGTCACCAATCCGTATGCGGTCATAACAGACGGCGCCCTTGAGACGCTTGAAGCATGGCAGGTATATGACGCAAGCTATGCCCTTGGTTTTCTTGAGCAGATAAGTGACGACAATCAAGCAATAAATGAGATGCTCTATGCGGAAATGGGAGTTGATTATCCGTTCTCCGACGAGCCGATAACGGAGACCGATACGCTGTCGCAGTATATGAACACCGAACCGGCATTTTCGGATATCTCTCAGGCAACACAGAACCAGATCGCCTCGGTGAACGCGCTTGACGACCTCGGCTTTATGCAGGGCTACGAGGACGGGACGTTCAGACCGTGGAACACTATCACAAGAGCCGAAGCGGCGGTCATGATATATAAGCTGCTCGGGCTCGGAGACGGTGCGGAGCTAAACAATGAGCTCACCGACATAGACGGCCACTGGGCATGGCGCGAGATCTCAGCTGTTGCCGCAGCGGGCATAATAAACGGCTATGAAGATAAGACGTTCCGTCCGGACGAAAATATCGAATACCGCCATTTTCTCAAAATGATACTCGGTGTATTGAACGGGAGCAGATATTTTTATGATGAATCAGACATTATAAAATCATCAATAACGATCGGCCTTACAAAGAATCTCGGCGACTTTGAGCCCGCCGCCAAAATACCGCGTATCCATGCGGCAGCGATAGCAGCTGCGGCTCTTGACTGCCACATAACTACGAGTATTATAGCTTTTGGTGTCGATAGCATGATCGGAGGCGGCGGAAATTACGATGTGACTCTGATAGACTATCTTAACGGCAAGGAGCTGCACGGGATCGACCTGAGGCTCAAATACGTAAACGACCGTCTTTACAGCCTTGCATACAGCTATCAAGATACAATAAGGAACGCGATAATCGAGGCCTATAGTACGACTGAATAAATAGAATCACTT
>CALXRY010000231.1 GCA_944390955.1 uncultured Clostridia bacterium
AGCAAATGGAGACACATCTGCGGAAATTTCTCTGAACGGACTCGAAAATGTGGCGGATGGATATTGGTTGAGTCTGTTCTTATGGGGTGATTTTAATACATTACGACCATTGACAAAAAGCCTGACAATTCCTCAAAACAGCGATGCGATGTTGGATGTGTCTGTTTCTGTGCGCAGAGGGGCAGCACTTTCGGAGGTTAAATTGCTTGATACCTTGGTTGCAGGTGTGAGCGGAAATACGCAAGTAGCTTACCTGTGGCAGATCAGCCGTGACGATGGAGCAAGTTGGACGGACATTGAGGGTGAAACTTCGGCGGAGCATATCGTAAGTGCGGAGGAAGCGGGTGCGAAGGTACGTTGTGCGGTAACAGCGGACGGATATATGTATGCGGCAAGCACCGCGGTACAGATTCCGAATTATGAAGTTAATGCAACGGGTGACGGGATTGCCGCGCCTGATGGGACAGTTGATACAACGCCCGCCGCAGATAAATTTACGGTTGATGGCAGAGGTTTTGTACTGCTTGATACCTTTGATAACGACAAATCGACATATTATGTGACGACAACGGACGCTTACGGTGATATGCAGCTGAAAACAGATGGCGAATGGTGGACGCTTTCGGGCAAGGAGATTAGCTATGACGCACATAATTCCATTGCTTTTTTAAACGGAGACTTTTTAACAGATGGAAATAACTTTACTGCGCTTGGCAATGACACAACGACCTATTATAAGCTGCCGCAGAAAATTATTGATAACATAAACCAAAACCATGTGTGGTGGAGATTTGTTAATGACTACAGAAAACAAGAAGGTGTTAAGAGCACATATCAGGCAGGAATTTCATTCCTTTCGTGGACGGACTTTACCACATATGTCGGTAAGCTTGGCGTCAAAGACGGGTGTTTGAATTCCAATGTGGCGAATGCCGATACATATTTCCTCAGAGATACGAATAATTGGGGCGGAGATACTTCTTTAGCGCTGTTTTCTGCCGCAGATAAACAATGTAAGCATTGGGGGCAATATGTAAGGCAGTACGGACTTTTGAGACCGGCATTTTACCTGAAAAAGGACTTCTTTAAGGCGACCAAAATCGACCTTGCGACTATGGGCGAAAATGTCAAGACGGCTATACGCAATGTCTGCACAGATGGAGATTTATTGAGGCTTTACAGTGAGGAGGAGTGTAAGACATACTTTAACATTGAAAGCCCAATCAAAGTCACAACAGCTGTGCGCAGCGGAGCAGAGCTTGCTAATGTGAAGCTGCTTGATACCTTGACTGCAAGTGTGAGCGGCGGTGAGGCGACCGAATATAAATGGCAGATGCGGATGAGTGAAGGCGACAACTGGACTGACATTGAGGGTGCAACGTCAAATGAGTATATTGTAAGTGCGGCGCAGGCAGGTGCGCAGGTGAGCTGTGCGGCAAAGGTGAACGACGGTTGGTTTTATAGCGAAGCGGTACAAATTCCGAATTATGAAGTTAATGCGACTGGTGACGGGATTGCTGTGCCTGAGGGAACGGTTACTGCAACGGCAAGCGCAGATAAATTCACGGTTGATGGCAAGGAGTTTATACTGCTTGACACCTTTGATAACGATGCATCGACTTATTATGTGACAACGACGGACGCTTACGGTGATATGAAGCTAAAAACAGATGGCGAATGGTGGATTCTTGAGGGCAAGGAGATTAACTATGACGCATATCATGCCATTGCGTTTTTAAACGGAGACTTTTTAACAAAGGGAAATAACTTTACTGCACTTGGTAATGACACAACAACCTATCACAAGCTGCCGCAGGGGATTATTGATAACATAAACCAAAACCATGTGTGGTGGAGATTTGTCAATGACTACAGAAAACAAGAAGGTGTCAAGAGTACATATCGGGCAGGAATTTCATTCCTTTCATGGACAGACTTTACAAAGTATGCCGGTAAACTTGGTGCTGTAGACGGATTTTCGAATTCCAATGTGGCGAATGCCGATGTGTATTTTCTGCGAGATACAAATAATTGGGGCGACGATACTTCTTTAGCACTGTTTTCTACCACAGATAAACAATGTAAGCATTGGGGGCAATATACAAAGCCGTATGGATTTGTAAGACCGGCTTTCTATTTGGAAAAGGACTTCTTTAAGAATATAAAACTTGATTTAAATGCAACGGGTGAAAATGTTTTGGCGGCTATGCGAAGCAATTATTGCATCGAGGATTTGAGCCATCTGTATTCTATGCAGGAGCTTTATGAAAAGGGCTTCAGTCCGCGCAATTACGCAATGAAGGCAAGCCTGACATATACCGGCACAGACGGCGGTACGCTTTCAAGCTTAAACGGAGCGGCGAATGTAAAGGCTGCGGTTACAATTGAGAGCGGAAAACAGGAGGCAAAGGATGCCGTTTTGATTTTGAAGGCGGTAGATTCCAAGAACGAGCTTTATATTTCCACAAAGTCGGTTACAATTGCGGCAAATGGAGAAACACACGAGGAAATATCACTCAACGAACTCAAAAATATGACTGACGAGTGTCAGATAGATGTATTTCTATGGGAAAACTTTAGCTCATTGAAACCTATAACGGAAAGACTGACATATGGTCAAAGCAGCAGTGTAGAATAAGATTTAAAATTATTTGTGCGGATAGTCGGCTGAAACTCGGCTATCCGCATCTTAAAAAAAGATTCACATACAGAGCAATCTATGACATTGGGTATGGAGTATTAAAGATGACAGAGAGCTATAAGGCTTATGAAAAAGGAGTACGAAAAATGGTAAAAAAAAGAAGTGTTGGTACGGTTAAACGATTGTCGGCGGTATTTCTTGCCTTGTGTATGCTGATTGCAGCAGTGCCGGCGGGCGCAGCGGAGGCAGAGTATATACCCACGGGTAATGATTTTGCTACGCCTGACGTAACAGCGGATATGACGCCCGCCTCAGATAAATTTACGATAGACGGCAAGGGCTTTGTACTGCTTGATACCTTTGATAACGATGAATCGGCTTATTATGTGACAACGACGGATGCCTATGGCGACATGGAGACGATTTCAGAGGGGACTGAGGGTGGATTTGAAAATCCCGCAGGGAAGCAGATTAACTATGATGCATACAAATCTGATGCGTTTTTGAACGGAGAATTTTTAACAAAGGGAAATAACTTCACTTCGCTGAGCAATGACAAAACGACCTATTATAAACTGCCGCAGGGGATTATTGATAACATTAACAAAAATCATGTGTGGAAAAGATTTGTTAACGATACTAGAACCGGTGCGGGAGTGCTGAGAGAATACACGACGGGTGTTTCATTGCTTTCGTGGACGGACTTTACTACATATGCCGGTAAACTTGGCGCCGTAGACGGATTTTTGAATTCCAATGCGTCAAACGCCGATGTGTACTTTCTCCGCGATACGAACAACTGGGGCGGCGATTCTGCTTTGGCAATGTTTTGTACCGCAGATAAAAAATGTAAACATTGGGGTCAGTATGTAAGGCGGTACGGATTTTTAAGACCGGCATTTTACTTGAAAAAGGACTTCTTTAAGACAACAAAAATCAATCTTGCGACTATGGGTGAAAATGTCAGAGAAGCTATCCGTACAGCCTGCACAGACGCTGAACTGATTGAGCTTTACGGCGCACGGGACTGCAAGGCTTACTTTGGGATGGATATTAATATTGCATACATTGAGCTTTCACTCAGAAGCGGCAAGGACATCGGAGATGCAGAGATTCTGGATACGGTTATTGCGACAGCGGAAAACGCAGTTGTGGATGAGTTTTGCTGGGAAATCAGCGATGACGATGGGAGCAATTGGTATAAAGCCGAGGACGAAACAGGAAGCAGCATTATTTTAACGGCAGAATATGCCGGTAAGCTGCTGCGTTGCAAAGCGGTATCAGATGGCGAGGAAATTAGCAGTGCAATTCTGAGAATACCCAATCCTGAAATTGCGCAGACTCAAATTGCCAATCTTGATGGCTTTATGGAGGAAACTCCTGATAAGTACCGGTTCACGATAGACGGCAGGGGCTTTGTACTGCTTGATACCTTTGATAACGACAAGTCGACCTATTATGTGACGACAACGGAAGCCTACGGCGATATGCAGACACTGGCGGTAGAGAGCGGAGATTGGGAAGTTCCTACAGGGAAGCAGATTAACTATGACGCATACAAATCCGATGCTTTTTTAAACGGAGACTTTTTAACAAACGGAAACAACTTTTCTGTACTAAGCGATGACAGTACAACCTATTACAAGCTGCCGCAGGGAATTATTGATCACATAAACAAAGACCATGTGTGGTGGAGATTCGTCAATGAGTACAGAAAGCAAAATGGTGTGCAAAGCACATACAAAACAGGTGTTTCACTGCTCTCTTGGACAGATTTTATGACGTATGCGGGTAAATTTGGTGTGACGGAGGTATTTGACGATGCCAATGTAAAATTTGGCGATATTGAGAAAGCATATTATCTTCGTGATACAAATAACTGGGGCGGTGATTCCGCATTAGCGGTTCTTCGCGTCGGGAGTAATGCAGTGGGCTGTGCATATGTAGGTGTAAGCGCTCAGAAAGCAGGGCTTTTGAGACCGGCATTTTATTTGGATAAGGATTTCTTTCAGACCGTAAGAATAGATCTTTCCCAAACAGGCGAAGCGATTTTGGATATGATGCGCGAAAGCTATTGTGTTGAGGACTTGATCGAACTTTATTCGGAAGAGGAATTAACCGAAAAGGGATTTTTGCACAGATATTCCATGCGGGCATCTTACACACAGTGCAACGACAGCAAAGAGCTTACATCTCTTGCCGGCGTGTCAAGCCTTCAGGCAAATGTTACAATCAGAAACCGCAGCAACAGTGAAACGAATGCAGTACTTTTACTGGCGGTGTACAAAGAAAACGGCAATATGATAGAAATTGCAAAGAAAGAGGTTAGATTAGAGGCACAGAGCGATACGGAAAGCAGTGTGGCTATAGCGTCTCTTCCGGATGGAGTTACAGATAAATATAAGGTGAGTGTAATGCTATGGGACAACGTGGATGAAATGTACTCGTTTACCGGCAACAAACTTACATTTGATAATAAGGGCAGATAAACAGTAATGTTTAACGTATAATGGAACGGCGTAAAGCCAAAGGAGGAAACTTGATGAAACGTTATTTCATTGCTGTTGTAACAGCGTTTGCACTAGTATGTAATGTTGTTCTTGCAGATGGAATACCTGTGCAAGCGGTTGAATATAGTTTGGAATCGGACACTGCTGTCGGTGAATCACTTTATGAAACAGGGATTAGTTCCGACGGTTATGCAATGGGTACGAGGGTAATATATACTGTATCGGATGGCAAGAAGAGTGTAAACGCTGATGTTACAATCAGAAGCGAAAATTCAGAGGAAAATAATGCTGTGCTGATTTTGAAGGCGGTAAATTCAAATGATAAGTTTTATTTGAAGACAATACCGGTTAAAATAGCAGCAAATGGAGACACATCTGCGGAAATTTCTCTGAACGGACTCGAAAATGTGGCGGATGGATATTGGTTGAGTCTGTTCTTATGGGGTGATTTTAATACATTACGACCATTGACAAAAAGCCTGACA
>CALXRY010000232.1 GCA_944390955.1 uncultured Clostridia bacterium
TGCAGTAAAGAATGTGTGGAACGGAATCGTTGGTGCAATCAAGGGTGCTATTAACAGCATTATTTCCGCGATAAACTCTATGATACGCGGCGCTGTCGGCGGTGTGAACGGGCTTATAAAAGGCATAAATTCCGTCACTGGCGCTGTCGGTATTCCGGCAATTCCCACATTCACCGCACCGCAGATTCCTATGCTTGCAAACGGCGGCTTAATAAGGACAGCGGGTACGGTTATAGTCGGTGAGAAAGGTCCCGAAATGCTCTCGCTTCCAAGCGGGGCAAAGGTTACTCCGATTGATAAGTCGAAACGGAGCGAAAATAACTTCTATATCAATATCTATGCCGATGGCAAGAGTACAGACGATATTGTAGATGAGCTTGTTCCGAAATTAAAGCTGGCACTGGATAATATGTAAGGAGGGCGGCAGATGGATATATATTTAAGCGTAAATAACAGAGCCGAGGTTTTGCGGCTCCCTGTTCTGCCGCCGGAGTTCACGGTTTCAAAAGGCAGAAACAACGAGGTATTTGAAACGGTATCGCAAGGTCAGCTGAACCTTATCGGTACGCAAGCTTTGAAGAAAATATCATGGTCAAGCTTCTTTCCTTGCCGTGATTATCCTTTCCTGCGTGACAGGAGCGACACTGCTTTCGGTTACTTATATACCATAGATACATGGTATGAAAGAAAACTCCCCATTCGGCTTATCATCACCGACACACCGATAAATATGGCGGTTACGATAGATGATTTTTCATATACAATCGGCAGAGACGGTGATATGAAATATTCAATAACGCTGTCGGAGGTGAAGTTAATCTGATGGGCAATAATATGTTTAAGCTATACGCTGCCGGCAATGACATTACTTCTTATGTTGGTAATCTGTCTTGGCAAAATTCGATAGATGAGCTTGCAACAAAGATGAGTTTTGAAGTAACAAAGTCCGATACGAATTATGTGAATACATATACTCCACAGATTGGCGATATTGTAAACCTTTGTACTAATATTGAGATTTTCCGAGGTATTGTAATTGCGGTCGATGACGGAGATTTATACAGAAACAAATATACGATATGCGATTTTGGGTGGTATCTGAATAAAAGCAAAGAAACATATCAGTTTAACAATATGAATGCCAAGAAAGCGGTTATCCGCCTATGTTCTGATTTTAATATTCCTATTGATTCAGTGCCGGAACTGAATACAAGTATCACGCAGATATATATTGACAAGTGCATATCGGATATTTTATCTGATATTCTTGAAAAATGTGGGGGCGGATATAACTTCGATATGACCCCGAACGGCATACGGATATATAAATACGGTGCGATATATGCGTATCCGGAGTTTTGCATTACTCCAAATACACACCTTATATATTCTCCGACATTAAAAGGCAGTGTTTCACATAGTTTGTCGATTGAGGATATGAAAAACAGCGTTAAGGTCATAACCGAATCCGACAAAGTTTATACTGTCAAAGCTGTGGCAAAGGATACAGACAGCATCTACAAATACGGAGTATTGCAGGAGGTTGTAAAAATCGATGAAAAAGACGGAGATGCCAAATCTTGCGCAAAGAACAAGCTGTCGGAACTGGGTAAGGTCAAGGAGAGTTTTTCAATAGAGATTATTGAGGCGGTAAAAAGCTACACCCGTGCCGGTTCAATTATTACCGTTGATGATGTGAATTATCTGATAGAAAGTTCCGACCATAGCATCAAAAACGGAGTGCATTATGTAAAATTGGGGCTTAGAAAATTCGGTTAATACGTCAATGGACAAATTGTAGCCATTATAGTATAATAAATAAAAAGACAAATCGGAATTTATAAAAAGAGGAAAAGAGAATGAAAAGTTTTGACTATATCACATTGAGAGATAGAGCAGAATTAAAAAATAGTGCGGCGGAATGGTTCCATTGTAAATGGGGCGTTCCAACGGAAGCCTATCTGGAATGTATGGAGGCTTATCTGAAAAAAGAAACAGAATACGGTTGGTATCTCTGCATGAATGGTGACAAAATTGTCGGTGGTATGGGCGTAATCGAAAATGACTTCCATGACAGGAAAGACCTCACCCCGAATGTCTGTGCAGTCTATACAGAAAAAGACTACCGCTGCAAAGGAATCGCAGGTCATCTGCTGAATATGGTCGTAGATGATATGAAATCCAAAGACATTACTCCTATTTATTTAGTCACGGATCATACCAACTTCTATGAACGATACGGCTGGGAGTTTTTATGCATGGTACAGGGAGATGACGAACCCAAAATGACCAGAATGTATATCCACCGTTAAATTCCGGTTTATAGAACCAAACACACATTAAGACGAGCATTCGTGTTCGTCTTTTTCTATGCTCATTTTTAGGAGGTGGCGGTATTGAACGGCATAACAGAACTTGCAAAGCTGCTTAAAGAACGGGAAAACAGTGAAGGGTACTCACCTGTGTTCGGTACGGTCATTGAACTTCCCAACACAAAAATACGCATAAGTGATAAGGTAATACTTACCGACAGCCACATTACGCTTTGCATAAATTTAAAAGAACAAAATTCTGACGGTGAATACGTCAATCTTGGTAATACCGTTGTTTTACTGCCGTATTCTAACGGTCAGAAATTCATAGTGATGTTTATGGTATAATGAAATTAACGCAAATGGTCCCGAAAATTGATGAAGCAAAAAGTGAGCTGAGCCTCTTGTAAATGCCTTAAATATGAGTTACCCTTAGTTTGAGCACAAA
>CALXRY010000233.1 GCA_944390955.1 uncultured Clostridia bacterium
TCCATGCCGTTTGTAAACAGGAACAGGTGCTTTGCAAGGTCGGCCTCACCGTTGCCGAGTACCGGCAGCATGAGGTTTATCCACAGCCCGAGCACGAGCACGTTCATCGCACACAGCTGGAACAGCCGCCGCGGCTCCTCCCTTTTCCTGTTCACTATTAGGAATATATCAACAAGTATCATATATAGCGTTATCAGCCCAAAGGCCAAAAATACCGTCACCGGATTATACAGAAATTTCAGATAGACCCTGACATGGCTCCATGCACTGTAGCGGTCTGTCGTCTCAGCTATCACAACCGATGAGTTTCCGATATTCGGCGGACGTATATACGCCGAATTTTCGATTGACGTTGCAAGCTTTCCAAAAAATCTTATCGGGTGACGCAGATAGAAAAACGCGATATCGAGCTTACTTACATTCTGATAAAAGCCCTCGTCAAACTCCTCGCTCTTTATATCTATCGGATAGACGCTTTCCTCATTGTAAACTATCGTATTTGCAAGCACCCTGTACCCTGTATTGACGCCAAGTTCCTCAAGATCCTCCTCAACGGTATCCGACCCCTTTAATATCCCATAGAAAACCGCCTGATACGTTGTGTCCTTATTCATCCAGTCGGGTATGGCCGTATACAGCTGGATTATACACACCACCGAAACAGCCGCAGAAAGCGCAACCGCTATTTTGAAGAGCTTGTCCTTCCTGAGGATGCACATCGCTATCGCAAGCAGCGCGGTAATTATTGAATACGGGATATTTGCAAGCTTTGCTCCCGCAAAAAAGTACAGTGCAATAAAAAAGCATATCGCCTTCGGGATGCTCGGCCGCTTGTATATCATCAGCCCTATCGAGATCAGCAGCATAAGCGCGATATACTGCAGCGGCTCGCCGTAGAGCGAATTGAAATACATTATATATCCCGCGTCGCAGAAAATAAACAGGAACAACAAAAAGACCAAAATGCGCATCCAGATCGGTCTGTCGTTAAAGAATGTGAATATACACCAGGCAGCGACCGAGAACATAAAAATATATATTCCCGCCAGCCAGGCTATGTTATACTGAGTTTCATCACGGCTGTGCACTATGTTGTCAAGCAGGTTAAGCACCTTTGATATCTTGATAAATATAAAATGAGGCGACTGGTAAATTTCGTTCTCAGTGTCTGTCTCCCATACGGACGCGACCTTGTCTGTAAAATCGTACCCGTCTACCTCCATCGTATAATACTGCTTGAACAGATACTGGTAGTCTGTCTCGTCGGCGTATTCCATCCTGCTCGCCAGGAGTATACGCCTGAAATCACCATTATCGCTGAGACCGATGTTATCTCCGAAATACAGAATACACGAGCATAATATGCACACGATGATCGCTCCGATAAGCGGAAAAAGCCTGCTTTTGAACGTCACCTGCTCCGTTTTTTCATTTTTCTTCAAAAAATCACCTTTCAGCTTGCAAAAAAGGCGGAAAACTCCGCCTCCGCTTTTTTATTAAAACGAGTAGTTTCCTTTTCTGCTGTAGCCGCCGCTGCGCTTTGACGCGGCGTTGCGCTTCAGCGTTCTGAGCGATTCGTCGCTGTCGGTCTTGAACTTCGACAGCTTATCCTCAAAGGACAGGTTATCGTTCTTTACGCTCCAGTCGATGTCTGCGGGGCGTACAGGGCCGCGTTCCGCAGTGCGCTGCTTTGAGTCTTTGCGCTTTTCCCTGCGCTCCTGAGGAGCCGCCTGTTTTATGGAAAGGCTTATCTTGCCCTTTTCATCTATCTTTATGACTTTAGCTCTGACCGTCTGTCCCTTTTGCAGATGCGCATTTATGTCCTTTACGTATTCGCTGGACACTTCCGAGATATGTACAAGACCCGACTGCTTTTTATCCCATTCGATAAATGCGCCGAAGGGCATTATACTCATTACTTTTCCTTCTACGATATCGCCTACTGAAACCACTTTTTCTTCCCCTTTTAATCCTCTGACGAAACATCAATAAAAATCTTTGCGTTGCTCTCTACCAGACCAAGCTTTTCTCTTGCGACCTTTTCGATGTATTCGTCTGTGTTTACCTTTTGGCTCAGCTCGTCTATTTCAGCCTGCCTTGTTTTTTCGTATTCGATCTGCTCGTTAAGCTGTGCTATCCTCTGCTTGTTTGCATAGATCTGCGGTTGCTGCATTATGCCCTTGAATATCATGGAAAACACAATTATAACAAACGCCCAGAAAATAAGCTTTTTCTTATTTCGTGTCATAAACGACATGATCACATTTTTTGAACTCATCAGGGATTCCCTTCTTGTTTTTCTTGATAGCTTCGGATCTAAATATCCTACATAGAATTTTATACAAAAAACGCGGCGGTGTCAAGAGTATTTTACAAATAAATTTCAGTTTGTCAAAAAAAATTTTAAATATGACGGTAAACAGCCTGACAACTGACCCGCTTATTGTGGAAAAGTACAAAACAGAGCCGGCCGCGGCACCCACGGCCTCATAGCCCCTAAGCCTTCCGCCGTTAAAATACAGAAGCGCGGCCGTCATTCCGGTGACAGCCGCCAGCCAGAACAGTACGTCCGTTACGGCCGGCGGGAGCCCTGTGGCGCTCCTGACCGCACGCAGGATATCAAAAGCACACGATATCCCCGCCGCAGCCGCCGTTATCCCAAGCAGCCCGTAAACCTCCTCCGCCATCTCTATTTGAACAGCCCCTCAAAAAGAGGCGCTTTCTTTTTGATGTTTGTATACATCACCGAATATATATCTCCGCTTACACTAAGCTCGCCCGTATCGGTATTGAGACGGCTTATATTGAGCGACTTACCCTTTATATTAAGGCCGCCCATCGACGTTATAAGCTCTACCGCCGTTTCCGAAAAATTCACGACCTCCGACACCCCGGTGAGCGTCATATCGGTCCTGTTTTCCATCGTCACGACATGGCTCTGCTTTTCCGGCATTTTTATGTTTTGCACAATGCCCACCTCCCATATATTAGCCGCAGCTCATTTTATGTCCCGCCGCTTTATAAATATATGAGAGACATTTTCAATTTATGACCTCGTACAGCGACGAAGCGTCGTTTTTGAGCACATGCTCCGCAACATTCACAACTCTTACCCTTATCACGCGCTCGCCAAGCTTTATCTCCATTACGTCGCCCTCCTTGACGTCATACGACGCCTTTACGACTCTTCCGTTTACTGTTATCCTTCCCTGATCGCAAGCCTCGTTTGCCACCGCGCGGCGCTTTATAAGGCGCGACACCTTTAAATATTTGTCTATCCGCATTTTATTCTCCTTGATATTATTGTATGCGCTCATCGAGCATTCCCGAATTTTCCGCTCTGAATTCCTCGAACCTGTCCTCTTCTATCGCCTGTCTTATCCTTGCCATAAGATCATTGTAGAAATAAAGATTATGGAGCACGCACAGCCGCATCGCAAGCATCTCCTTCGCCTTGAACAGGTGATGGATATACGCCCTTGAATGATGCCTGCATGCCGGGCAGTCGCATTCCCTGTCGATAGGCTCCGGATCAAGAGCATGCTTTGCGTTCATCATATTGAGCGTCCCGTGACGCGTAAATATAAAGCCGTGGCGGGCGTTTCTTGATGCCATGACACAGTCAAAGAAATCAACGCCTCTTGCCACCGCCTCGATTATATTCGTCGGCGTTCCTACGCCCATAAGGTACCGCGGACGGTCGTCCGGCATAAACGGCTCTATCGCGTCTATGATGCGGTACATCTCCTCGTGGCTCTCACCGACTGCAAGACCGCCTATCGCATAGCCCGGAAGATCGAGCTTCGCTATCTCCTTCATATGCCATACCCTGAGATCGTCGTATATGCCGCCCTGGTTTATGCCGAAAAGCATCTGTTCCTTATTTATCGTATCCTCAAGCGAATTAAGCCGCTTCATCTCGTCCCTGCATCTTACGAGCCATCTGTACGTCCGCTCGCATGAGTTTTTCACGTATTCGTGAGTTGACGGATTTTCAACGCATTCATCGAACGCCATTGCGATAGTCGACCCGAGGTTCGACTGTATCCTCATGCT
>CALXRY010000234.1 GCA_944390955.1 uncultured Clostridia bacterium
CTTGTGCCCTTTTTGATTTAATGAAATTATATCAAAATTCGACCGTGTTGTCAAGCGCGTTTATATCCGGCTGCTCAAGAGGAACGATCACCTCTCCGTCAGGCGCGATATAAAAAATCTGCAAAAAGCTCCCGGTATTGCCTTCCTCGTCAGTATACACCGCCCCGGTATCTCTGTAAAATCTGCGTATGCCGCTGCCGTGTATGTCGTCATACTCCCAGACGCCATCGCCAGTATCTATATTGTCCTTTATTACCTCGCCTTTTTTATTTATCAGCATAAATTTATCCTGCGATGCGTCCCAAACAAGAGATGTTCCGCCATAAAAGCTTCCGCCCTCCGAAAACTCCGGCTCTATCACGACAGTTCCGTTCACATCTATAAATCCATACCTTTTCTCGCCGTTCTCGCCTATACGCACCGTAAAGCCAAACAGCCCTTCGCTGTATTCGCGAAGAAAATCATACGTACACGGTATTATGAGCTCGCCGCCGTTATTAAGATCGATAATTCCGCATTTGCCGCCGCGGCTTCTTACAACAGTGTACCCTTCGGTGTTTTCCTCTCCGTAATTATACACCGTCGTAACTCCGTTTATCTCACCCTCCGTTACGTAGCCTTCCTCCCCGTAATCGACTACAGTTTCAAAATTTGTATCGATCATCGTCACATTCCCGAGAGGGTCGGTAACTCTTGCAAAACCGCTGCTGAAATCGCCTATGGTATAGTCCTCGCGATATTCCTTCAGTACCGCTCCGCTTTTGTCGATATACTCCCTCTTGACATCGCCGTCCTCATTTCTCACGTTCACGCGGGCAATACCGCCGTCAAAGCCGCCCGCCGAAAAAAAGTCACCCTCTATCGCCGTTTCACCTGTGCTGTCGATATAATGATACTTTATGCCGAGGTATCGGCTACCTTCGTAATACTCGTACCCTACAGCCGCAAGCCCCTCAGAAAAATCCAAGACATTGTCATATTCACATGGTATTACTTCCTCACCATCGGCATTTATATAGCCGTATTTGCCCGTGGGCTCAAAGGCACTCAGCCCGCCGTCGACGGCCACCGCAGCAAGACCCTCGCAAAAGTCTCCGCCATACGTGTACTTTGGTTCAACTATAACCTCTCCCGACTCATTCATATAGCCGTAAAGTCCGCTGTCGCCCCTGAACGGAAGCAGAAAATCATACTGCTCCTCAGCTGCTCTGTCCGTTTCTATAAATATCGTTTTATTTTCGTCCGACCATTCTACCGACAGTCCGAGTAGCTCCGATATTTCCCGCACGGGCAGATACGAGGTGTCTTTGAATACGATTATTTTATTTTCCGGAGTTCTTTTATAGCCGCCCGTCTTGACCGTGAAATCGGAAACCCCCACGCTTATCTTCGCTTCGTCTGCGGTGACGGGCTGTGCGCTTTCTGCCTCATTCACTATGCCTATATCGCTTATCCTTATCATTTTTTCGGCGTCGTCCCATACGACATAAAGGTCAAGCAACTCGGCAAGCTCCCTTACCGGCAGATACGTCCTTTCGTTCACCATCAGTATGCTGCTTTCTATATCACATTCGCTGCCGTCTATAACGACACCGAAATTGACCGCATCGGCCGTTACCGTATCCTCCGCAGCCTGTGCGCTCACCGCAGCCATGATTAATATAAGTATTGCATAGATTATCCTTTTCATAATATTTCATCCTTTCATTAGTTAATTATATATCGGTCAACTCCTAATACCTGACCAGATACCAGTTCGCATCCACCGGCATCATTTCTTCATATTCTATGGCGAAGTCCCCGTTTTTTATCCCGCTTCCATCAGATACATATACAACTCCCGCATTTTTTATACCTCTGTGCATATGAAACAAGACCTTCAACGCGCTTCCGTCATATTCCGTAATGGCCTTATCATTATGTGAAGCCCACCTCAGTCTCAGCGGAAGCGTATATTCACTTTCGCTTATCCTTGCAAGCTCCTCAGTTTCTCCGCTCGTCAGCATACTCACAACCTCTCCTCGCTGTTCCGCATTAAAGGCATATTCCCATTTTGCATATGTATCGGATGCCGGAATGACAAACTGCAGCAAGACCGCCGCCAGAAGCGCCGCCGACGGCAAAATAATAAACAGCTTATTATATTTAAGTACCGCGCATCTGAAAATCAACACCGCAGCGGCAATAAGCGCCGCAAGCCTGATCCCAATCATTCCATACGCTATCAAGCCTGACACAAGTGAATTATAATTCTCTTGTATCAGTACGATAATGTCCCATTGAAGCCAGTCGAGCAGTACCGCCATAATACATAATACTGCCGCTGCCACCGCGCCTGCTTTCCCCTTATTCACGTTCCCTCTCCTTAATATTTATTTCGTAAAAATTATATCAAATTCTTACTGTATTGTCAAGCGCATCCGATATATGCGCGCATCAAAAAATACCGCATCCGGGGTTCGGGTGCGGTATTCAAAAATTTCTTAAGCATATCTCTTCCGCTAAACTATTTATTTTATCTCCTTTGAATTGAGCATTGCTCCGTACATATAAAAGCTCGGGATAAGAGCCGTTATAAATGTCATTACGGACTGCTTTGCTATTGATGCAGCGTCTGCCTGACCGATGCACTGGAGCATCGTGATAAATACAATGCATACCATCGAGATCGTTCCGAGTATGTAGCAGGTCTTTGCCTTTTCCGCATTTTCGCAGCTCTTGAAGCCGTATACGCCCGATATGATATAGAGCACCGACCATGCAAAGTAAAGGATGCCTATCACGATAACGCCGATTCCTTCTGTTTCCTTATCGATTATAATGGCATAGCCGAGTATCAGGTCAAGAAGACCGTACACTACCACGCCGAGTATCCCGACTATAACCATAAGAATGCCTGTAACTTTTAAGGGAACCTCTAAAAATTGATTCCCAATCATAATATTTTGCTATTTCGATTAATTTTTCAAAAATCAAGGCAAGAAATAGCCAATTGCCATTGATTTTCGCTAAATATTCAGGGAGAATAAGCC